>CAZHZI010000315.1:0-1519 GCA_964536955.1 uncultured Conexibacteraceae bacterium | reverse complement strand
CGCCCGAAAATAAATTCGTCGCCCTCGACCCGCGCTCGGGGGACCTTAGTTTTTCTTCACCGTTAAGGAGCATACATGACTCCGGAACTGCTGAGCGCGATCGAACGAGTGGCGATCCCCTACGAAATCGACTTCGAGCGCTTTGTCACTGCGGTTCCGGGATTTTATCGAGCGCCCGTCGAGGCCGGCGGACTGCGTGTGCTGGTCGACGAATTCGCCCCGCAGGTGCTCGTCGAATCAGGGCTTTTCTATGCCGCTTCGCTCCGACCGGTGATCGCACCCGGCGGGGTATTCGTCGTGTTGCGGGATCGAGAGGCCGAGTTCGTCGATGTTCTCCACGAGCGCGGCTGCGCAAGCGACCGAGTGCCCCCGCTGCAGGTATTTCGCGACGCTACGTTCCTCGACTGCCAGCGCGGATTCGGCCGGGTGTGTTTTGTGGAGTCGTTGCACGACATGGCCGTAATGCGGGCGGCCGAGATTCGCGCTTGCCCCGGCGGTTCTCTACTCGGCGCCACGAGAGACGAGCTGGGGGCGATCTTCAAGTCCTTGGTGTCGTTTTTCGAGGAGCGCCGCCAGGAGGCGACATTCCTGGCAATCCGCTTCGCGGAGTGGTCTCCCTTCGCGGCGAGTTACGAGATTTCACCGCAGTGGCAGGAAGTCCTGAGTTTTTGCGAGCGATTCGAAGCGGTCACGAGCAAACAGCCCATATTTTACCTCTGGCGGCCGAGTCGGGCCAAAATGGCAGACATCCAACTGGCGCGCCGCCATAACCCGGAATGGCTCTGGGAGCTTCTTCGCGCGAGTTTTGGGACCGACAATCGATGGCTCGAAAAGCGTGAACAGCCGCTGGAGCAGGGGGAGGCGATGGTGTTGTATCAGCTCGGCCGACTGCACCAAGTTGTCAAACAATCTGATTCGCCCGAGACTGCCGGATTTCGCCGGCACACCGCCAAGCAGGAGTTCCTGCAGGCGGTGGTGAACCAATTCGCCGCCGACGGCCTGCCCCTGGCTGCCGCAGACTCGCCGCAAAACGCGCGGCTGTTTGAGGCCAAGCTGCGCCGCCAGGCGGCGATGCTCAAAATTCCGGACTACTTATTTGAATCCGCCAAGCTTTATTCCGTTGACCCCCAACAGGTGGCGCAAGTCGTAAACAGCCGCGCCCTCCGAGAGTTGCTCGAGGCGGCCCACGACACGGCAGAAATCGCGCGCGACATCCTCGCTGAAAGCAAAAAGCGCTAGTTCAGGTCACGCGCCCCAAGATCGATCTGTGATTTGCACCACCCAAAACTAATCAGCCATTAACCGCATTCCTGCCGAAAACCGGAAACGTATGAACCAAGAACCCCCGAGTTCGTCGGGACTACCCCATCCGCAGCTGTCCCGCCTGCAGCTGTCGCCGGACGACCTTGCGTCGCTTGGTCAGCAGGGCTCTGTTTGTCGTGAGACGCGCGGACCTGGAAGCTTCAGCTTTTTCAAGTTGCGATACCGCCTCGGTGGGCGGCAGCGCGTGAAATACCTG
>CAZHZI010000314.1:0-1520 GCA_964536955.1 uncultured Conexibacteraceae bacterium | reverse complement strand
TAGTTGTACTGTGTTGAAAAAAATGGTACCGTCGCGCGGTTTTCATCGTAGCCAGGGAGGTGTGCGATGGGTAGCGGCGTGGAAGCGCGGTTTGAATGCTATGCCGAGGTGATGGTGCAAGCGCTGGGACATGCGGATCGGGCTACGCCAGCGCGCTGGTATCTGCGCGGGCTGATGTTGCCGGGCCAGCGCAAGAGTGTGGAGCCGATGGCAGCGCGCGTTAATCCGCAGGACGTATGCTCGGCGCATCAATCGATGCACCATCTGGTCGCCGACTCTGATTGGGGCGACGCTGCGCTGCTGCAGGCGGTGACAGGTAAAGTCCTGCCCGCGCTCACGCAAGCGGACACGGCGCCCTACTACTGGATTATCGATGACACCGGCTTTCGCAAATACGGCCGCCATTCGGTGGGGGTCGCGCGCCAATACTGTGGTCACCTGGGTAAGACCGACAACTGCCAGGTGGCGGTGAGTCTGTCGTTCGCGACGGCTGAGGGCAGCCTGCCGCTGAGCTACCGCCTGTATTTGCCACGCGACTGGGCTGAAGACAAGGCACGGCGCAAGCAGGCGGGCGTGCCGCCAGAGATCGCTTTTGCAACGAAGGGCGAAATTGCCTGGGCGCACATCGAGGCGGCGCTCGCGGCTGACATCCCACGCGGCATCGTGCTGATGGATGCCGGCTATGGTGTCGAAACTGAGTTGCGTGAGCGTTTGACTGCATGCGGCTTGGCCTATGCCGCGGGTGTGCGCTCGCAGACCACGGTGTGGTGGGGTGAGCACCAGCCTGCGCCCAGACCGAAGCAGAGCCGGGGTCGGCCGCGCACGCGCCTGGTGCGGGATAAAGCGCATCAGCCCATCAGCGTGCTCGAACTGGCGCGAGCGCTGCCGGCTCAGAGCTACCGCACGGTCATCTGGCGCGAAGGCACCAACGCGCCGCTCACCTCGCGCTTCGCACGCGTACGCGTGCGTGTTGCACAGGGCGATCAGCCGCGCGCTGAGGAATGGCTGCTGATCGAATGGCCCAAAGGCGAAGCCGAGCCGATCCACTATCATTTGTGCACCCTGCCTGCCGACATCGCGCTCGATGATCTGGTGGCCACCGTAAAGATGCGCTGGCGCATCGAGCGCGATTACCTCGAGCTCAAGCAAGAGGTTGGTCTCGGTCACTACGAAGGCCGCAACTGGCGCGGCTTTCATCATCATGCGAGCCTGTGCATCGCCGCCTATGGCTTTCTTATGCTCGAGGGGCTGCGCGGCCGTAAAAAAAACTCCGCTCGACTCAAAGCGCCTGCCTTACCCGAAGAGTTCCGCCCGCGCGGGGCTCGGACCGATGCAGCGCCACATCCCATGGTCGATCGCGACCGTGCGCTTTCGACTCGGACGCGCCATCGCTCGCACTCTTCCGCAATGCCCGTGCTGCGGTAAGCCCTACGTGCGCGGAGCGAGACATTAACAACACAGTACAACTAGCAGTTTGTTGAATTTATCCCCGATCGGGTCCACGGAATCGAGGGACGTAC
>CAZHZI010000313.1:0-1525 GCA_964536955.1 uncultured Conexibacteraceae bacterium | reverse complement strand
AGCTCAAGTCGTAGGCCGAAGGATGCAACAAAGCGTTTCCCGATGTCGAGATCAAGTGGGTACGCGACTCCACGGGAGTGATCACCGCCAAGCTGGTGGCCGAGAAAGCCAACCCGCAGGCCGATGTCATTTGGGGTCTGGCCGCAACGAGCCTGCTGGTGCTGGACAACGAAGGAATGTTGCAGCCCTATGCCCCGGCGGGACTGGCGGCGCTGGGTGCGCAGTACAAGGACACCAGGAGCCCGCCGTATTGGTGGGGGATGGATGTGTGGGGCGCGACCGTCTGCTTCAACACGGTCGAGGCGGCCAAGATGAACCTGCCCAAGCCTGAGTCCTGGCAGGATTTGACCAAGCCCGTGTACAAGGGAAAGATCGTGATGCCCAACCCGGCCTCGTCCGGTACCGGCTTTCTGGATGTGACGTCCTGGCTGCAGATGATGGGTGAGGCGAACGGCTGGAAGTTCATGGATGGCCTGCACGAAAACATCGCGCAATACACGCATTCGGGCAGCAAGCCGTGCGTCCAGGCCGGCAACGGCGAGTTCCCGATCGGCATTTCGTTCGAGTACCGCGCCAATACGATCAAGGCGAAGGGCGGTCCGATCGACCTCGTCTTCCCCAAGGAAGGATTGGGCTGGGACATGGAAGCGTTCGCCATCATGAAGACGACCAAGAAGCTCGCCGCCGCGAAAAAACTCGCCGACTGGGCTTCGTCGAAGGCCGCGATGGAACTCTACGCGACGAACTACGCGATCGTCGCCTTGCCGGGTGTCGCAAAACCGCTTCCCAACGTTCCCGCCGATTACGAGAAACGCCTCGTGAAGAACGACTTCGCCTGGGCCGCCAAGAACCGGGACCGCATCCTGGCCGAGTGGACGAAACGCTACGACACCAAGTCTGAACCCAAGAAGTAAGCGACCTTAAGAGAGCGGCGCCCCGCTGGTGTGGGGTGCCGCTGCTTGCGTCCAGGACGGGAGATGCGACCGCGTGACCGTTGATGCGACCTACTTGCGGCTCGACGGCATTGACAAGAGCTTCGGCAGGTTCGAAGCGTTGCGCGACATTGCGCTCGAGGTCAGGCGCGGCGAGCTGATGGTGTTTCTGGGGCCATCGGGCTGCGGCAAGACGACGCTGCTGCGGATCATCGCCGGTCTCGAGTCGCAGGACCGGGGAGTCATCGTCCAGGACGGCAAGGATATTTCCCGCCTGCCCGTGATCCGGCGCGACTACGGGATCGTCTTTCAGTCGTATGCGCTGTTTCCGAATCTGACCATCCGTGACAATGTCGCCTACGGCCTTGTCAATCGGCGGCAAGGTCGCGCCACCATCGAAGCGCGGGTGCAAGAGCTATTAAAGCTCGTCGGGCTGCGGGAGTCGGGGTCCAAGTATCCGGGGCAACTCTCCGGCGGCCAACAGCAACGTATCGCATTGGCCCGCGCGCTCGCATCGGCACCGGGATTGCTGTTGCTCGATGAGCCGCTGTCGGCGCTGGACGCCTTGGAGCGCGTGCGCTTGCGTGGTGAGA
>CAZHZI010000312.1:0-1525 GCA_964536955.1 uncultured Conexibacteraceae bacterium | reverse complement strand
CTCGTGCGCGACGACCTCGATCCGCTCGCCGCCAACCTGCGACTTCAGCTCGTCGGCCGTGCCGCGGGCGATGATCTTCCCGTGGTCGATGACGACGATCCGGTCGGCCAGCTCGTCGGCCTCCTCGAGATACTGGGTCGTCAGGAGGAGCGTCACGCCTTCACGGACGAGACCCCGGATGACCTCCCACATCCCGATCCGGCTTCGGGGATCGAGGCCGGTCGTCGGTTCGTCCAGGAACAGCAGCCGCGGCCGTCCGATGAGCGCGCTGCCGAGGTCCAATCGACGGCGCATGCCACCTGAGTACGTCTTGACGACCCGATCGGCGGCGTCGACGAGGTCGAATTGCTCGAGGAGCTCTGTGGCGCGGCGTGTCGCCTCGGCGGAGCTCAGCTGGTATAGCCGCCCGAAGAGCCAGAGGTTCTCGCTCCCGGTGAGGTTCTCGTCGACGGCCGCGTACTGGCCTGACAGGCCGATCACGCGGCGGATGTCGTCGGGCTGGCGTGCCAGGTCGAAGCCGGCGATGGTCGCCCGGCCGGCGTCCGGTTTGAGCAGCGTGGCGAGGATCCTGACGGCGGTGGTCTTGCCGGCCCCGTTCGGCCCGAGCAGGCCAAGGACGGTGCCCTCCGGTACGTTCAGGTCCACGTCATCGAGCGCCCGGACCTCGCTCTTGCGCGTCTTGTAGATCTTGACGAGGCCTTCGGCCGTGATGGCGTCCATGCGGTGGCGCACCCCTGGCTTAAAGTCGGTCGGAGACCCGAGTATAGGGCTTGGTTGTTAACGACCGGCCGTCCTGCCCGGTGCATCCGGATGGCCGGCGGCCACCTCGTGGGCTACGCTGGCCCGCCGACCCCGTAGCCCCGGTCCCATGTCGCCGAGCCCGCCGCTGCCCGCCACACCGAACCCGCCCGACACCTCGTTCGGCCACCGCCTCCGCCGTCGTTGGGCGGCCTGGTTCGAACGGTGGGGTGGCATCGCGCCGCTCCTCGTGGCCGAATTCGTGGTGTGGCTGGGGTTCGGTGGCCTCCTGCCCGTCCTGCCGCTCTATTTCACGGAGCAGGGGATCGACCTGGCGACCCTCGGCATCGTCATCGCCGCGTGGCCCGCCGCGCGGCTCATCAGCGAGCCGATCTTCGGCTGGCTCGCTGACCGGACGGAGCGCGTCCCGCTGATGGTCATCGGCCTGGTCGCCACCGGCGTGTTCGGGGCGCTGCCGCTGGTCCTGACCGGGCCACTGGCGTTCGTGTTGCTGCGCGCGGGTGCCGGCCTTGGTGCCGCGATCTACGACCCGGCTGCGCGTGGCTTCCTGACCGATGCGACCCCACCGGACCGGCGCGGCGAGGCGTTCGGGCTCTACGGAGCGGCGCAGATGGGTGGACTGCTGCTCGGCCCGACGATCGGGGCGTTCGGGGCCGCGCAGTTCGGGGGCATCGCCTTCGTCTTCGTGTTCAGCGCCATCGCCGCGGTGGTTGCCGCGGTCGGCATCGCCCTCAGGGTGCGTGAGGAGCGCTACGAGCGGCACGTC
>CAZHZI010000311.1:0-1535 GCA_964536955.1 uncultured Conexibacteraceae bacterium | reverse complement strand
TAGCCTGGTGATCGAGATTGTTCGAAGCGATGCGTTTCAGAAGAAGCGCGGAGCCGTTACGAAGAGCGAGTAACAACGTTGTTTCCAGGTTCCGCCTGGGAACACACTGCCCGCGAGGCTCTGCCTCGTGTACGCTTTAGTTCGTCAGGCAGAGCCTGCACTGCAGCCCGATCTCAGGCAGAGCCTGGGAACGAGAAGAATGCAAACCCAAAGGAGCACGCAGATGAGTCATTCGACAGTCTCGCGGCGAACGTTATTGCGCGGTGTGGGCGCTGCGGTGGCATTGCCGGTCCTCGATTGCATGGGGCCGATCGCCTCGGTTTTTGCCGCGCCGGCGCAGGTTGCCGCCGGCAAGGCCGCGGCCGCGCCTCTGCGGATGGCCTTCTGCTATGTTCCCAACGGCGTTCACATGCAAGAGTGGACTCCCGCCGCGGCGGGCGAAAACTTCGAGCTGACCCCCACGCTTAAGCTGCTCGAGCCGTTCAAGCAAGACATGCTCGTGCTCTCGGGCCTGGCGCACGACAAGGCCAAAGCCAATGGCGACGGTCCCGGCGATCACGCTCGCGCTATGGCGACGTTCCTCACCGGCTGCCAGGCCAAGAAGACGGGCGGAGCCGACATTCACGTGGGCATATCGGTCGATCAACTTGCCGCACAAAAGGTGGGCGACGCCACGCGGTTCGCGTCGCTGGAGCTGAGCTGCGACAAGGGGCGGCAGTCGGGCGAGTGCGACTCGGGCTATAGCTGCGCGTATTCGTCGAACATCTCTTGGAAAACGCCGAACACGCCGGTCACGCCGGAGATCAACCCGCGGCTGGTCTTTGAGCGGCTGTTTTCGGGCAGCTCGGACGTGGCCACGGCGGCGGCCCGTGCGGAACGGCGGAAGTATCAGAAGAGCATTTTGGATTACGTCCGCGAAGACGCCGCGCTATTGCAGCACAAGCTCGGCGCTAACGACAAGCGGAAGCTGGAGGAATATCTGACGAGCGTCCGCGAGATCGAGGCGCGGCTGTCGCGGGTTGAGGAAGGGAACAAGGCCGAGTTGAGCAACGTCGTCCGACCGACTGGCATTCCGAAGGAATACAACGAGTATTTGCGGCTGATGGCCGACATGATGGTGCTGGCGTTTCAGACCGACACCACGCGGATCGGGACGTTCATCTTCGCTAACGAAGGGAGCAACCGCAGCTACGCCTTCATGGAAGTGCCGGAGGGGCACCACGACCTGTCGCACCACGGCCGCGACAAGCAGAAGCAGGAGAAGATCGCCAAGATCAACCGTTTCCACCTGGAGCAGTTCGCCTACTTCATCGGCAAGATGAAGAGCACCAAGGAAGGGGACGGCAACCTGCTCGACAACTCGATGATCGTCTACGGAAGCTGCATCGGCGACGGCAACCGGCACAACCACAACGACCTCCCGGTGGTGTTATTGGGCAAGGGCGGCGGCACGATCAAGACCGGCCGGCACATGCTGTTCGACAAGAAGGACGACGTGCCGCTGGCGAACCTCTGGATGTCGATGCTCGACCGGA
>CAZHZI010000310.1:0-1538 GCA_964536955.1 uncultured Conexibacteraceae bacterium | reverse complement strand
GCAACCGCCCACCCATGGCCCGTGTTCGGGACGTCTTGGGGCACGACACCTAGCGGCTGGCGCGGCGAACGTCGTCGCAGACGGGCTTAGAGGCCCTCTCCCCGAGTTCTCGAATCGAAAGGCATCAGATGGAACAGGTGAACCTCTACGACACCACCTTGCGTGATGGCATGCAGGGAGAGGGAATGTCGCTCTCGGCCGGCGAGAAGGCGCGCGTCGTACGGGCGCTGGACGCGCTGGGCGTCCAGTTCGTCGAGGCCGGCTTCCCCAGCTCCAATCCGAAGGAGGCCGAGCTGTTCGATCTGCTCTCCGAGCTGGAGCTCGAACAGGCGACCGTCTGCGCATTCGGGATGACTCGGCGCCGGGGGGTTGCCGCCGAAGACGATCCCGCGCTGCGCATCCTGGTCGAGTGCTTTGCGCCGGTCCTCACCCTTGTCGGCAAGACCTGGGAGTTGCACCTGGAGAAGGTGACGAAGGTCTCCCGCGAGGAGAACCTGGCGATGATCGGCGACTCGGTCGCCTTCTGCCGCTCGCAGGGCAAGCGCGTCATCTATGACGCCGAGCACTTCTTCGACGGCTTCCGCGACGACTCCGAGTATGCGCTGGAGTGCCTGCGCGCCGCGGTCAAAGGCGGTGCGGAAAACGTCACCCTCTGCGACACCAACGGCTCGAGCCTCCCAGATCAGGTGACGGAGGCCTGTGCGCGGGTCACCAGCGAGCTCTCGGGCGATGGGGTCGGCATCGGCATCCACGTTCACAACGATGCCGGATGCGGCGTCGCCAACTCACTGGCGGCCGTTCGCGAGGGCGCCCGCCTCGTTCAGGGCACTATCAACGGCTATGGCGAGCGCTGTGGCAACGCAAACCTGGTTTCCATTCTGCCAGCGCTGCAGCTGAAGATGGGCTACGACGTCGTCGCGCCAGAGCAGCTGGCGAGCCTCGCCGAAACGGCCCACTTCGTCGACGAGCTCTGCAACGTCACGCCGGATCCCGACCAGCCCTACGTCGGACGTAACGCCTTCGCCCACAAGGGGGGAATGCACGTAGCCGGCGTCGAGGCCGACGCCCGCACCTTCGAGCACATCGACCCCGCGGCGGTCGGCAACCGGCGCGACATCCTGCCCTCCGAGCTGTCCGGCAAGGCGACGATCCGCAGCCAGGCGGAGCGGGCGGGGCTGGAGATCGACGACGAGGCAGCGGCACGGGCGGTCGAGCGGCTGAAGGAACGCGAGCACCGGGGCTACCACTACGAGGCCGCACAGGCCTCCTTCGAGCTGTTGCTGCGGCGCGAGGCAGAGGCCTATGAGCCGTTGTTCGAGCTGGAGGGGTTCAGGGTCGTCACGGAGAAGCGCGCCCGCGACGGGGTATCGACCGAGGCGACGATCGAGGTCGTGGTCGACGGGGAGCGCTACGAGAGGACTGCGTCGGGCAACGGCCCCGTCAACGCCCTCGATCGCGCGCTGCGCGGGGCGATCACCGAGCGCCACCCACACCTCGCCGAGATCGAGCTGACCAACTACAAGGTGCGGATCCTCGAC
>CAZHZI010000309.1:0-1541 GCA_964536955.1 uncultured Conexibacteraceae bacterium | reverse complement strand
ATTTTCATGCTCGCGGTCTGCGTGTCCTCCATGCGCTCGAAGTAGACCAGGAAGCCGTGGGTATCGACGACGGCGACGGCAACGTTCCAATTGTTCTTCTGGCATTCGGCGATCGTACCCGCAGCGATCCTTTTCGCGGCCGCGATGTTGATGGACGGGCCGTAGCCGGGCCGCTGATCTTGCGCCGCCGCAAAGGCGGCGAATGCCGCCAGACTCAAGCCAAGCACGATTTTTCTCATGGATATTTTCCTCCTCAGGATGGGTGGTGCAGATGAATAACAGTTCCGCCCGCTGAATATTCCCTACGGCAATGCGATCGTGCCCCGGGCGTGGAGGCCGTCGATTTGCGCGGCAGTATAGCCCAGGCCGGCCAGCAGCTCGCGCGCGCCTTCGCCTACGGCGGGCGGGTCGTTGCGCTTGGGCAGGCGCTTGCCGTCCAGTTCCAGCGGCAGCGTCGGGGCGCGGAAGGTCGTGCCGCGCGGATCGCGCATTTCCATCAGCCCGCCCGAAGCGTTCAGGTGCGGGTCGTCGAACAGGTCCCAGGGTTTGGTGATCGGCGCGTAGGGCAGGCCGATCGCTTCCAGCTTCTTCTCCAGGTCAACGCGCGTCCAGCGCCTGAACACCTCGCCCAGGCGCGGAATCAGCCAGCCGCGCTCCTTCACGCGCTGGGTATTGGTTTTCAGTCGGGCGTCCGACCCCAGTTCGTTTTCCTGGAACTCGCGGCAGAAGACTTCCCACTGCGTGTCGGTGACCACGCCGACGAACAGCCGGTCGTCGCTGGTCTCGAAGATGTCATAGATGCCCCAGGCCGGCTTCTTGACCGACATCGGCGGCGGCGCCTCGCCGGTGATGGCGTACTGCGCCATGTGCTGCCCGACCAGGAACACGGTGTTCTCGAACAGCGCGCTCTTCACCAGCTTGCCGCGGCCGGTGCGCTCGCGCTCGCGCAGCGCGGCGAGGATGCCGATGGCGGCGAACATGCCGCCCATGATGTCGTTCACCGACGAACCGACGCGCAACGGCCGGTCGGGCAGGCCGGTCATGTAGGCCAGGCCGCCCATCATCTGCACCACTTCGTCCAGCGCCGGGCGATGTTCGTAGGGGCCGCTCAGGAAACCCTTCAGCGTGCAGTAGACAAGCCTGGGATGTATCGCGGAAAGCTCCTTGTAGCCCAAGCCCAGCTTGTCCAACGCCCCTGGTCTGAAATTTTCTGTCACCACGTCGGCGGTACCAATGAGCTTATCTACAATTTTTTTGCCGTCGGAATGCTTTAAATTGACTGCCAAACTCTTCTTGTTCCGATTGAAGATCGGGTAGAAGCCGGCGCCGGCGCCGACCAGCCGCCGCGTGTTGTCGCCTTCCAGCGGCTCCACCTTGATGACATCGGCGCCGAGGTCTGCGAGCACCAGCCCGCAGGTCGGGCCCATCACCATGTGGGCAAACTCTACGACCCGGACTCCTTCAAGCGGCAGCACGAAACCCCTTTGGCAGGCCGGCCATCGGCGTATGGCCGTAGATGGGTTCTTCCGGAATGCCGGCGA
>CAZHZI010000308.1:0-1552 GCA_964536955.1 uncultured Conexibacteraceae bacterium | reverse complement strand
GATCACGCCCATCCCGACATGCACGAGCTGTATCGCGACTTCCGGCAACTGCTCGACTCCTATCCGGGCGACCGCGTCAGCATCGGCGAACTGCATCACCCCGATTTCGACACATGGGCGAAGTACTACGGCGAGCGCCAGGACGAGATCCACGTCCCGTTCAACTTCCATCTGACCTACGCACCGTGGACGGCCGAGGCGGTGCGTGGCGCCGTCGAGGGGGTTCAGGGCGTCCTGCCACCCGGCGCCTGGGCCAGCTGGGTGCTCGGCAACCACGACCAGCCACGGTTCGCGTCGCCACATCGGGCGGGAAGGGACCAGACCAAGGTCGGCATGCTCCTGCTGCTCACCCTGCGCGGCACGCCCACGATCTACTACGGGGACGAGATCGGCATGATCGACGTGCCGGTCGCCATCGCCGAATCGCATGATCCGCTGGAGCGTCGCGAGCCCGGTCGCGGTCGCGACCCCGAGCGCTCGCCGATGCAATGGGACGCATCCCCGAACGCCGGATTCACCGCGGCCGGCACGAGACCGTGGCTCCCCATGGCGCCCGACGCCGCGACGGTCAATGTGGCCGGCCAGGCGGAGGACCCCGACTCGATCCTGACCCTGACCCGTCGCCTGATCGTGCTGCGTCGCGAACACCCAGTTCTGCATCGCGGCGACTTCGAGCCATTCGGCGCCACCCCCGAGGGCACCTTCGCCTTCCGCCGCGCATCGGCCGACGCAACGCTTGCCGTGGTTCTCAACCTCACCGGCGAGGCCCAATCCGTCCCGGGCGCCGGTCCCGGGTCGATCCTGATCGGCACCCACCGCGACCGTGACGGAACCATCGTCACCGGCGATGTGGAGCTGCGTCCCAACGAGGCCGTGGTGGTCGAAGCAGCACGCTGAGTCGCGGCTTCCCGGCTATCGAGCAAGCTGCGGCCTCAGAGCTCCCCAGACTCCATCATCCGCTTGAGGTTGGCCAGGCCGCGCTCCCACCCTCGCTCGTAGCCGCGCACGAAGATCGGGGCGATTAGCTTCATCCACCCGGTGAGGTGGAACGCCGAGGTGACATCGACGAGTGTCCCGTCACCCTCGGGCTGGAAGGCGAGCGTCACCTCGAAGGGCGCGTTCCGTGACGTGCCCTTCATCGCGGCCAGGCGCGGTGGGTCATGTGCCGTCACCACGGCATCGTTCTCGATCGCCCGTCCGAGAACCCGGACCCGAGCCCGGCGGGTGGCACCCACGCCGCGCGGCGGAGGCGACGTCCACCACTCTTCGACACGTGCCGGATACCAGCGACCAGTGAGCTCAACATTGGTGAGTACGGCGAAAACATCCTCCACCGGTCGCCGAATGTGAATCGTATGCCTGGCAGGTGCCATCGGTGTGTAGATCGTCAGTCGACGATCTTTGCCATCACGTGCTTGATGATCGTGTAGTCCTCGATGCTGTAGCTGCTGAGATCCTTGCCGTATCCCGACTGGCCGAAGCCGCCATGCGGCATCTCGGACGCGATGGTGAGGTGGTCGTTGATCCAGACCGTGCCGTAGCGCAGCGCCTT
>CAZHZI010000307.1:0-1557 GCA_964536955.1 uncultured Conexibacteraceae bacterium | reverse complement strand
CCACGCTACACTAAATTCCAAAGCTCAGTGTCTCAAAGTCGTTGACACGTTCCGATAGAGGCTGCCCGCTTGCTCGTTGTTGGCGCCAACACGGAATCGCAGCGATCGGACGGAGCTGTGTATCGGAGATTCGACGACCTTCGGCGTTAATCAGATCCTCCAGTATCTCGGGAGACAGGCTAAGCAGGTTCATGATCTGCGTCACCCTAGCTCGACTCACTGCCCGAGCCCGTGCCAGATCTGCCTGATCCTGCTCAACGCCGTCCCGATTAATTGATCGAAACAGCTCGCCGGTGGCGTGTCCTGTGCCAGCACTCGTGCGAACGCAACTTGCGTCGTTCCGACACACCGACGCGCGCAACCAAATCCGATCAGCCGGGCTAAGAACGTCGCAACAGGTGAGCCGCTCAGTACTGATTTAGTTGCCTATGAGCAAGCGCGGAACAATCTGCTTGGACCTGGGTTCGCGAGCAAATTGAAGCGCTGCCGCAATTCAGCAAGAGCTGGCTGCTGCAAGCAATGGTCCACCGAGTCCAGCGTTCGACGGTTTCGCCGAAAGCGCTGTCGGGCACAAAAGCGGCTTTGCCACTTCACCCCTAAAGATAAGGGCGAAACGTGTCATATTGATTTGTGCGCCGGTTAGCCCCTGGCTCGAGCTGAAGCGGTCTGAAGAAGTCCTTTCGCAGGACCGTGTTTCGAGCTGGGTGGCGGGCCAACGACGAAGAGCTCTGCCGATCGGCCCAACTGCAAGAATCTGCCCAATGCTCGAAGCGGCAAGGTGGCAATTCATCTCACGAAGCCCCAAATGAGCCCAGCGGCGGGGTTAGGTAACAGTTTAGGTAACATTTGCCGTTTTTGACCGACGCCGCGAACCGCAGCAAGCCTGCAAAGTAAAACGTTCCAACGACTTAAGTAGTGCCCCCTGATGGACTCGAACCATCAACCCTCTGATTAAGAGTCCGTGGTCCACCTGCAGTTGATATTCGTTCATCCCTCTAATGTGCATTACTCGCCTGAACGCGAAACCCGGCGAGAGAGCGATTTTCCTGTCGAATATTGCCGTGCCGTTACAAGTGAGGTAACAGCAGCGGTTTTGCCGCTGTACTGGGTGAGCTGACAGCCGTCACCGTAACCGTGTGCACAGGCATCCGCAACCTTGAGCGGCCAAACCGCTTGATATAGGATGCAGGACGGTTCTTACCAACCGTGTGGAGGCACGCGCGATGTGGCCGGCTGTGACCAAACTCGCAATCTTCCCGGCACTGCTGATTTGTCTGACAGACCATCGTGCACCGGCCGACGACGAAATCGCTGTGACGGAGCTAATCGATCGCCACATCCAAGCTC
The DNA here is from genome assembly GCA_964536955.1 of uncultured Conexibacteraceae bacterium. Taxonomy (GTDB): domain Bacteria; phylum Actinomycetota; class Thermoleophilia; order Solirubrobacterales; family 70-9; genus CAZHZI01. The sequence goes on along the minus strand of CAZHZI010000307.1, from coordinate 210 downwards.
GTTTGGACTTAGAACACTTTGAGCGCGCGCCTCAAGCCGACGATGCGGAATTCCTCCGCCGCGTTTTTCTCGATTTACATGGCGTGGTCCCTTCAGCCGACCGCGGCGTCGCCTTTCTCGACAGCACCGATCACAACAAGCGACGTGAGCTGATCGAGGAGCTGTTGGCCAGTCCCCGTTTCGGCGAGCATTTCGCCGACATCTGGCGAC
>CAZHZI010000306.1:0-1573 GCA_964536955.1 uncultured Conexibacteraceae bacterium | reverse complement strand
GCGTTGCCGCCGTAGCCCGAGCCGAACGACCAGATCTCGCGCGTCTCGGGGTAGTGGACGATGTACTTGTTGTCCTCGTTGCAGGGCCAGGGGACGTCCTCCACCCCGTCGCCCAGCGGCATGCCAACCGAGTGCACGCAGGGCACGAAGTCGCCGTCCTCCCCCAGCGCCTCCAGGGCGCCGGCGCCCATGCGAGTCATGATCCGCATCGAGACGGCGACGTAGGGCGAGTCGGTGAGTTGGACTCCTATGTGGGAGATCGGCGATCCGATCGGACCCATCGAGAAGGGCACGACGTACATCGTGCGGCCCTTCATGCAACCCTCGAAGAGGCCGTTCAGGACCTCGCGCATCTCGGCCGGGTCGCGCCAGTTGTTGGTCGGACCGGCATCGGCGTCGTCCTCGGAGCAGATGAACGTGCGATCCTCGACCCGAGCGACGTCGGCGGGGTCGGAGAGGGCCAGGTAGCTGTTGGGCCGCTTGGCGTCGGAGAGGCGCTCGAAGGTGCCCGCGTCGATCAGCGACTGCGCGAGGGAGTCGTATTCCTCGGCCGATCCGTCGCACCAGTGGACGGCGTCGGGCTGGGTCAGGCCGGCGATCTCACCGACCCAATTAAGGAGGCTTGCGTGGGTGGTCGGCGCGTCGGCTGCGATGGTTTGGCTCATCCGGCCCACTTTACTTATCGCCCTTGAAATCGATCAGGCTGACGTCGGCGTCGTCGTTGAGGACTTTCAGGGTCGCGGTGGCCTGCTCGCCGCCGGAATACCGCACGGTGCAGGTAAAAGTCGCGCCCGGATCGACGTCCTGATCCGAGGGGCAGTCGACCGAGGACACCTTTCGGTCGAGCGACCTCTGCAGGTTCTGCTGAAGGGCGTCCTCGGCCTTGCCGCTGTCGATCACGGTGCCCCCGCAGCCCACCACGAGAACCCCCGCGACGCACAGCGCAACCACTACGGCTTTCCGACCTGGGAAGCTCATTCCTCTCCTTCTCCGACGGGTTTCACCGGGGAGTATCCCAATGGGGCCGCCCTTGGATAGGGTTCCCCGCCGCTGATGCGCTTCTACGAGTACGAGGCACGCAAAGTCGTCGAGCTGGCCGGGATTCCCGTCACCAGGTATGGCTTCTGCACGACCGCCGAGGAGGCCCGCGAGGCGGCCGCGGCGATCGGCGGGCCGGTGGTGATCAAGTCCCAGGTGCTGAGCGGCGGACGGATGAAGGCCGGCGGCGTCAAGTTCGCCGACACGCCCGAGAAGGCAGCGGCCCATGCCGAGAACATCCTCAAGCTCGAGATCAACGGCCACATGCCGCGCGGCGTCCTCGTCGATCCCAAAGCCGAGGTCAAGCGGGAGTACTACGCCGGGGTCGTCTGGGACGGAACCGCGAAGCGGCCGCTGATGCTCTTCAGCGACATGGGTGGCATCGACATCGAGGAGGTCGCCGAAAAGCACCCCGATCACGTAGGCCGTGGCCACCTCTCCAACCTGCTCCCGATCTCCGACTTCGAGGCCAAGCAGGCGGTCGCCGCCACAGGCGTGACCGGCTCCCAGCTGAACCGCGCGACGCCGATCCTCG
>CAZHZI010000305.1:0-1576 GCA_964536955.1 uncultured Conexibacteraceae bacterium | reverse complement strand
GTTTCACGTACGCGGCAACGCTCGGGGACGATCGTGCGCTGCCCGCCTGGTTGAGTTTTGATGGGACGACGCGGACATTCAGCGGTACGCCGACCAACGAATTTGTGGGCCACCTCTCGATCAAAGTCACGGCAAGCGACGGCCAGGCGTCGGCGAGCGACACGTTTGAGTTGACGGTGACGAACGCCAACGACCCACCGACGGTGGCCAACCCGATTACGCCCGACCCGCAATCCACGCGGCACGACGCGGCGTATCTGTTCCCGGTTCCGGGCGACACGTTTGCGGACGTGGATGTGGGCGATCGCTTGAGTTACACCGCCACACTGGCGGACGACGGCCCGCTTCCCGGCTGGCTGGGCTTCGATGCGACGACGGGGACGTTCAGCGGCACGCCAACGAGCGAGTTTCTGGGCAACATCTCGATCAAAGTCACGGCAAGCGACGGCACGGCCTCGGCGAGCGACACGTTTCAGTTGAGGGTGGTGAACACGAACGAGGGGCCATTTGTCGCAAATGGAATTGCCGACGTGATCGTTGCCGAGGACGCCGCCGACACGATTCTCGATCTGAGTGCGACGTTCGACGACGTAGACATCGCGACCAACGGCGACACCCTCACGCTTTCGATTATCGCGAACACCGGGGCGTCGCTGGTGACCGCGACCTTAATCGGAACGACGCTGACACTCGATTACCAGCCCAACCAGAACGGCCAGGCGGACATCACGGTCCGCGCGACGGACGCACTGGGGGCGAGTGTGGAAGATACTTTCCACGTGACGGTAACCGCAGTGAACGATACGCCGTTTGTGGCCCATGTGGTTGCGGACGTCACGGTCGACGAGGACGCGGCGGACACGGTGTTCGATCTGTTTGCGACGTTCGACGACGTAGACATCGCCACGAATGTGGATGCGTTGACGCTCTTGGTGTCGAGCAGCAATCCGTCGCTGGTGACGGCGACGTTCGTGGGTACGACGCTGATGCTCGACTTCCAGTCGAATCAGAACGGCCAGGCGGACATCACGGTCCGCGCGACAGACAACACAGGGGCCTTGGTGGACGATACCTTCCATGTGACCGTGAGTCCCCTCAACGATGCGCCGATCGCACACGCCAGCGGGCCGTACCTTGTGCGCGTGGGAGAGACTGTGACACTCGATGGAAGCGCATCACGCGATCCGGACGCGGGCTTCGGCGATTCGATCGTCAGGTACGAATGGGACCTCAACAACGACGGCGCGATAACCGATCCGATTGTGAACCCGACGGCGCCGGTGGTCACGCTCCTTGGCGCCACGCCGCGGGATGTGCGGACGATCAGTCCGTCACTCGACTATGGCAACAACGAGAACTGGGACTTCGGCGGAAGCCAAACAGTCCGCCTGCGCGTGATCGATACGTTTGGCGCGGTTAGCGAGTTCGTCACCGCGGAAATTGCAATCGCGCCCAACAGCCCGCCGACGGCGATTGCGGGAGGGCCGTACGAGATCGATTCGGGGACGGACCTGCTGCTCGACGCCGGCGCGTCGTTCGATCCGGATGCGCCGTTTGACGACATCGCGTTGTACCA
>CAZHZI010000304.1:0-1581 GCA_964536955.1 uncultured Conexibacteraceae bacterium | reverse complement strand
CACGATCATGGCCCGGGGGACCCAGCGGACGAAATCGTGAACCTCCTCGCGGAGCTTCTTCTGTTCGTCGTTCAGCAGAAAGTCGTACATGCCTCGCCCCTTCAGTCGGTCTCGGGCTCGTTCCTGAGCTGGTCGCGAAGCTGGTACTTCATCACCTTCCCCGTGGCGGTGTGTGGTAGCGCGTCGACGAAGCGGAAGACGCGGGGGATCTTGTACTTGGCGAGCCTCTCGGCGAGGAAGGCCTTGAGATCGTCCACCGTCAGGCCGCCGTTCTTCTTCGGCACTACCAGGGCGGCGACGGTCTCGCCCCACACGGGGTGCGGCTTGCCCACCACCGCCACCTCCTCCACCTCGGGATGGGAGGCGATGGCGTCCTCGACCTCCTTCGAGTACACGTTCTCGCCGCCGCTGACGATCATGTCCTTGATGCGATCAACGATGAACAGGTACCCGTCCTCGTCGACCCGGGCCACGTCGCCGGTGCGGTACCAGCCGTCCACGAAGGCCTGCTCGGTGGCCTGGGGGTCGTCGTAATAGCCGACCATCATGCTGTCGGCGGTGAGCCAGATTTCGCCCACCTCGCCGGCCACAGCCTCCTCGGTCGGGCTCTTCATCACCTTGATGTCGGCGCCGGGCAGCGCGGTGCGGCCGATGGAGCCCGCCCTATTCACCTGCTCCGAGGGGAAGAGGGTGGTGCCGGTGGGCCCGGCCTCGGTCATCCCGTAGACCTGGTAGAAGCGGTCGCTCTGGTACTTGTGCATCAGCACCCGGGCGGTCTCCGCGTCGATGGGGCCGCCACCGTAGATCCAGGCGCGCATCGACGAGAGGTCGAACTCGCCGAAGCTCGGCACCATCTGCAGCGGCGCGAGGAAGCTGATGGGCGCACCGAAGTAGACGGTGCACCGCTCCTCCTGGATCGCCTGAAGGAACTGCAGGGGATGGTACTCGCGCAGGAGCACGGTGGTGGCGCCCATGTACTGCGCCGCCATGAACCAGTTGTTCAGGGGCGAGGAGTGCCAGAGGGGCATGGCGATGAGCACCCGATCGTCCTGGTCGTACTTCACCGCCAGGGCGCCGGTGATCCCCGCCAGCAGGATGTTGCGGTGCGAATGCACGCAGCCCTTGGGCTTCCCGGTGGTGCCGGAGGTGTAGAGGATCTCGGCCATGTCGTCGTCGTCGATCTCCACCGGCGACGGATCGGGCGCTCCGTCGAGGAGGGCGTCGAGGTTCTCGTGGCCCTCGGCCGGCGTGTCGAGGGAGGCCTGCCTGGCGTTCGAGGTGAGCTTGGCCGCGAGAGGGGCGAGGGCGCCGTCGAAGAGGAAGACCTTCGCGCCGCTGTGGGCGAGGATGTAGTCCACCTCGGGGGCGACGAGCTTGTGGTTCACCGGCACCACCGCGGCGCCAGCCACCAATGCGCCGTAGTACGCGATGGGGAAGGACGGCGTGTTGTAGCTCATGATTGCCACCCGGTCGCCCTTGGAGACGTCCCAGGACTGGAGCACCGCGGCCGCGCGGCGGGCACCTTCACCGAGTTCGGCGAAGGTCAGCCCACGGCCGAGGTAGCGGAGAGCGTCCTTCCCG
>CAZHZI010000303.1:0-1582 GCA_964536955.1 uncultured Conexibacteraceae bacterium | reverse complement strand
GCCGCGCTGCGCATCTTGCGCGCGGCGTAAAAAACCCGGTCGCTGTAAACGACCATCACGCCATTCATAACGGCCCCCACGAGCGCGTTTACTGCAACACCGGCTAATACAATCTTAATAGGTGAAGCACCTTTATCCCATGAAAGAAAATAAATAATTAGACTTGCAGAGAGGGCGCCGACAAAAGCAGCAGCTACAACCCGGTGCGCGGCGCCAAGGTGATTGAGTACGCGCGCTACGTGCTGGACCGCACCGCGCCGCTGAAAAAAGGCTCGCACATCGACTCGACCGTTTATGCAGTCAAAGGCGGCAAGCTCGTCGTCACCCTGAAGGGCGGCAAAACAACGGCGCTGGATGACGCCAGCCAGTTCATTGGTTTTCAGGGCAAAGCCTCCGCTCCGTCGTCAGTGCTGCTGCAGCACAACGGCCTGCACATCGACATCCGCATTGACCGCGGCACGCCCATCGGCAAGACTGATCCGGCCGGCGTGAGCGACCTGGTGATAGAGGCTGCGCTGTCCACCATCATGGACCTGGAAGATTCGGTGGCCGTGGTGGATGCCGACGACAAGGTACTGGCCTACAGCAACTGGCTCGGTATTTTGCAGGGCACGCTGACCGAAAGCGTCACCAAGGACGGCAAGACCTTCACGCGCGGCCTGAACCCGGACCGCGAGTACACCTCTCCCAAAGGAAAACCGGTCACGTTGCACGGCCGCTCGCTGATGTTTGTGCGCAATGTCGGCCACCTGATGACCAACCCCGCGGTGCTGTATACCGCGGCCGACGGCACGACCCGCGAGATTCCAGAAGGCATCCTGGATGCGGTGATCACCACCACCATTGCGATTCACGACCTCCAGCGCAAGGGCAAAAAAGGCATCAAGAACTCGCGCAAGGGCTCGGTCTACATCGTCAAGCCCAAGATGCACGGCCCCGCCGAAGTTGCCTTTGCCGCCGAGCTGTTCAGCCGCGTCGAGAAGATGCTCGGCCTGCCCGACAGCACCGTCAAGCTCGGCATCATGGACGAAGAGCGCCGCACCAGCGTCAACCTGAAAGCCTGCATCGCCGCTGCTTCGAGCCGCGTGGCCTTCATCAACACCGGTTTCCTGGACCGCACCGGTGACGAGATGCACACCGCCATGCACGCCGGCCCGATGATCCGCAAGGGCAACATGAAAATCAGCGCCTGGCTCAGTGCCTACGAACGCAGCAACGTGTTGGTGGGGCTAGCCTGCGGCCTGCGCGGCCGTGCCCAGATCGGCAAGGGCATGTGGGCCATGCCCGACCTGATGGCCGACATGCTCAAGGCCAAGATCTCGCACCCGCAGGCCGGCGCCAACACCGCCTGGGTCCCTTCGCCCACGGCAGCGACGCTGCATGCGCTGCACTACCACCAGGTGAATGTGGCGGCGGTGCAGAAAGAAACGGAGAAAAAGGTCGATCTGCAGTCCGAAATTTCCCGCCTGCTGCCCGAGCTGCTGATGGTGCCGGTATCGCCCGACGCCAAATGGACGCCCACCGAGAAACAGCAGGAGCTGGACAACAACGCCCAGGGCATCCTCGGTTATGTGGTGCGCTG
>CAZHZI010000302.1:0-1586 GCA_964536955.1 uncultured Conexibacteraceae bacterium | reverse complement strand
GCTCTCTTTTTCGGCATCACGCACCAAATCCTGCAGCAGTCGATCATCACGGCCGCGATCGGGGCGGTCATCGGCTATATCGCGGTGCAGACCGCCAGCCTCTGGCCGTGCATCGCGTTCCACGCCACGCACAACGCACTGATGCTGGTTCACATCGATCTTCGAGAGCAGTTTCCGGTTTTGGAGCGATTGGTGCAGGAAGCGGACCCCACGGGGATGACGCTCTACCATCCGGCGGTGCTGGTGGTCTCGGCGTTATTGGCCGTGGCCGCGATGATGTATTTCGTGCGGCTCAAGCCGTCGCGTTCGGCGGAGGAAGAGTTGCAAGAGACGATTGAGCGCTCGGAAGGGATTCGGGCTGAAAGCCCCGCACTCGATAGCCCAGGGCGAAGTTCGCCGCCGCGGCGGACGGAGCCCTGGGACAACGACGTCAATCAACCCGTCATAAGGCCCAACGGGCCGTAGGTTTGCAGAGGGCGTTGCGGCCCGCTGGGCCTTGCACGGTCGTTAGGCAGGGCTAGTAACCCAGGGCGTTGCCCTGGGCTTTCGAGTCAGGGGCTTTCAGCCCCGAAATCTGCGGCCATTTGGCCCAGTCCTCACGTGATGACCACTCTTCGTGCTCGCTACGTCTTTCCCGTTGATCGGCCGCCGATTGAGGACGGCCTGGTCGCCTTGGATCACGATCGCATTGTCGAACTGGGCCGATTCGAGGGCGAGAGCAGTGCGATCGATCTTGGGGATGTCGCGATCATTCCGGGCCTGGTCAATGTTCATACGCACTTGGAGTTCAGCGATCTTGAACGGCCGCTGGGCGAGCCGGGGATGTCGTTGCCTTGGTGGATTCGCGAGGTCATCCAACGGCGTACAGGCGCACTCGAATCTGTTCAATCGATTTCCGACCAGACGATTACCACGGCCGATCCCATTCGACTTGGCAGCGAGGAGTCAGCACGCTGCGGCGTGACAACGATTGCGAACATCACGACCAGTGCCGAAAGTTCTTTTGCGTGCGCGATCGACGTGGCGCAATACCTGGAGCTGCGGGCGCTGCGATACCGGGACATTGTAGAAAGCATCAGCCAGGCGACTGCGTTCACGGATCGTTGCAGCGGGGCTTTTTGCGGCCTAAGTCCGCATGCGCCCTACACGGTCCATCAGAATCTGTTCCATCAGTTGTGCGACGTCGCCACGGCCCGCGGCAGTCCAGTGGCCATGCACCTGGCCGAGTCCCGCGAGGAGCTGCAGCTCTTAGAAACGTCGCTCGGCCCGTTCCGCGATCTGCTCGAAGAGCGCGGTTGGTGGGAAACGGGAGCGATCGGGCTGGGAACGCGTCCGCTCGATTACCTGAAGCGGCTGGCGCACACACCATGTTCAATGGTCATCCACGGCAACTACCTCGACCCTGAGGAGATCGCGTTCGCGGCTGCTAATCGCGACGTAATGTCGATCGTCTATTGTCCGCGCACGCACGCGTACTTCGGTCACGAGCCGTATCCTCTCTGGTCGATGATCACCAGCGGCGTGCGAGTCGCATTAGGGACCGACAGCCGGGCCTCGAACCCGGACCTGGACTTGCGCAAAGAGAT
>CAZHZI010000301.1:0-1610 GCA_964536955.1 uncultured Conexibacteraceae bacterium | reverse complement strand
CGTCTTTCAGGAGAAGTGGCGACTGGCGTTGACCATGCTCGATCAGCTGTATGACGAGTGGGGTGTCGGCGCGGACCTTCCGGTGGTCTTCGACTCCGGCTATGGCGATTGCACCGCCTTCCGGCTGGGATTAGAAGATCGCGGCTTGTCCTACGTGGCGGCCGTTTCTGGTGATTTGTCAGCTCATCCCGGGGACGCGATACCTGAGCTGCCGGAATACAGCGGCAACGGGCGTCGGCCGGTGCCGCGCTATCGCGTCAAACCCTCCAGCTTGCGCCTCCTGGCGCTGGCGGCCGGCCGGGCCGGTCTTCGGCGAGTGACATGGCGACAGGGATCCAGGAAATCCCGCGACAATACGAACGCAAAATTGCGATCCCGGTTTATGACCGTGCCGGTCCGCCTGACCAACAGGGACATCCCCCGAGACGCCGACGGCAGCCTGCCCGAACGGTTGCTCCTGGTGGAATGGCCACCCGGAGAACCCGAGCCCACCGATTATTGGATCACGAACCTGCCCGCCGACACACGGCTTCGCGACCTGGTCCGGCTCGCCAAGATCAGATGGCGGATCGAGCACGACTACCGCGAACTCAACACCGGTCTCGGCCTCAAGCACTTCGAGGGCCGCAGCTTCTTCGGCTGGCACCGACACGTCACCCTCGCCGCAGTCGCGCAGGCATTCTGCACCGAACTGCGGTCAGACCCAAAAGCCCTTGCGCCGGCCTGACCTTGTATGAGGTCCTCGGCGAACTACAGACTTTACTCGCCACCTGGACCGGCGCTTGTCACGTCTGCTGCCAGCCGTATGCACCTCACAACACTTCGTAACCTAACGAAGTACTACTAGGGCAGCTCGTAGTTCTCGGTCAGCGCGGCGCCGCGGTAGGGCTTGTACTGGTCGTAGCCGCGCGGGTTGCACTGCAGTCCGCCGTTGACGCAGTGCGTGACCAGGGCCTGGAGGATCTCCGGCTTCCAGGCGTTGAAGAAGTCGTAGTGCCAGGTGTAGCCACGCCCGCTGGAGAGCCTGGCCTGTGACAGGTCGCCGTCGGCGGGGAAGGCGATCTTGAATTCGAGCATCGGCACCGGCACCGGGTGGCTGATGGTGCACTGCCCGTTGACCGGGTAGGCCATGTGGCTCTTGTGGTTGGCGCTGTCAAGGTTGACGCCGTCCCAGCAGCTCGGCGCCTGGTAGCGGACGTTGAGCTGGGATCCGGCCGGGCAGGAGGCGGGCAGGTCGTAGTTGTGGACGCTGTCGCCGCACTCGTAGCCCTCGACCGTGCCCGGTGAGTCGCGGAACTCCGCGAGTGTCGCGGTCGGGCTGCCCACCACGAAGCGCATACCCGGCGGGAACGTCTTCACCGTGGTGTAGTCGATCACGCCCGACTTGTAGTAGATGACCTGCGGGCCGACCGGGGCGATCAGCTGGTTGTTCTTGTAGAGGCTGGGCCACCAGTAGGCGGACTTGTCATGGTGGTTCGTGCACGAGGTGCCGCCCGCGAGCAGCGAGCTGGCGGTGCTGGCGGCGTTCGTCGTGCGGTTGCCGACGAAGGTGTGCATGTGGGAGGCGCCCGGCAGGCCGGGGAAGACGATGGGATCGTCGGGCCGGTGGT
>CAZHZI010000300.1:0-1614 GCA_964536955.1 uncultured Conexibacteraceae bacterium | reverse complement strand
AGGCGGCGCACGTGCTCTGCAGCAATCTCTCCTACGACATGAAGCAGCACTGGCTTGCCATGGGCGTCGGCCATTACGGCGTCTTCAACGGCTCGCGTTTTCGTTCCGAGATCCAGCCGCGCATCGCCGATTTCATCGCCAAGCATAATTCCGGCAAGGCGAACGGCGGCGCCACGCACACCGCACCAAAGCCGAATGGGGCCAAGCGGCAGCGGGTCTCCGCGTAAGCTGTGAGCTCATAAATACGCTGCGGGAGGGTTTGTCGGAGTCCGCTTCTGCGCTGTAGGCGGTCGTCCATCGACGCTGGTGGCATTTCTGGTCTCGGCTGTGTCCGGAGAATCCCATTGCAGAGATTCCGCAGGTATATGACTCGTCTGATGAGCCTCCCATGGTCGCCGTCCTCCTGGCTCGGAAGCGTAGCAAGGGTGTTCACCAAACCGGGGAAGATGATGACCCGACCTGTTGGATTTCGGCTGCGGCTCCGCGTGCGGATCGGAAAGGCACTCACGACTAATGATGCGAGTCGGTCCGTCACGCTCGCAGGACGGGAAGTGACGATCAAATCTCAGAAGAGGGATCAGCCGCTTTCTCAGGCGACATGGATCGTTTTTGGGAGCACGTGGGTTCGCTACCGAAACGGAGGCCCGTAATTTCGGTGAGCAGCTGCGCCTGATACTAGAGGTAGCGGCAGTCTGCTCTCGCCTCGGCGTTGATGTGGGCCAGGATAAGCCTTCCAGCTGGATGAACGAGGGTTTCGCTCGAGCGAAGGGCCTACTGCAGCCACATGAAAGGATCGGGCCGAATATCCACAGGCTCATGATTCTGCCCGATGATGACAACACGCGGTTTCCCTCGATCGAGGCTGGGGGTGTGGTCACGGCAAATCCTGCTCAATTGCTGGACGCAATGACCGAACTTGCCGGGGAGCTGCCGCTCAGCATATCCGCGGGGGCGCGCGGCGTGCGACTACTTAACTTCGCGCTGATGAGCTCCCAGCCCCTCGCCCAAATCGTTCTAGCGTTTTCGGCTGTTGAGGCGCTCGGGCAGGATGAGACCTGGACGAAAGCGCAATCCCAGCTGATCGAGAAGCTCGCCACCGAAGTTGAAGCGGAGGCTGATTATGAAGCTGAGCGATTGGAGGTAGCTGATGCACTTCGCCGTAGCTTCCATCGTATCGGATTGCGACAAGGCGTTATGCGTGTGCTGTCCAACCTCAACCTGAATGATCTGCGGAAGGAATGGGACAGGCTCTATGGCCTACGCAGCGGGGTATTTCATGGGACGGTCGAGCTGACGGAGCAGGAGATCTGTCAACTTGCAACCGACACCGTGAGACTGTGTGGCAGGATCACACTTGCGGTGCTCGCGAGAGATGGCGTGAAATTGCCATCCATCGCCAACGTCCATTTCGGCGGAGCCTGACAACGTCCACTTCCCACCGTGTCGGACATCCGCGCTGCCCTCACCGGTTAACGGCGCGACCTTGCCGCCTGGCTTCGGTACATTGCCATTCGGCAGGCATTCAATGGCGGCTGATGTCGGCGATGAGGCGATGAACGAGCATCGCTTCGCAGGTGTCGGCATCCGTCGCCAGCTTTTCGCTGAGCTGCACGA
>CAZHZI010000299.1:0-1621 GCA_964536955.1 uncultured Conexibacteraceae bacterium | reverse complement strand
GCCGGAGTTCGACAGTTCGTAGGCAGATTCCGGGTTCTCGGAATGCGTTTCCCCTGCTAATGGACATGTCGGAGCTCGCTCAGGCCGGGAACGTGTAGGTATACGCCTAAGGAGTAATGCATGACGCAGTCAGGGCTCGTGTGGTAGAAGCGTAGGTATGTACCTGCGCGAGACCCACCGCCACAACAAGGACGGCACGACGGTCAGCTACCTGCAGCTGGCCCACAACGAGCGCCATCCGGTGACTCGGGTGCCGACCACCAAGGTGATCCACAACTTCGGTCGCGCCGACCAGGTCGACCGCGAGGGCCTGGCCCGCCTGGTGCGCAGCATCAGCCGGGTGCTCGATCCGGCAGATGCGGCGCGGGCCGAGGCGAGCGGCGAGGTGAGCGTGATCGACTCCCGGCCGATGGGCGGCGCCTTCGTGCTCGATCAGCTCTGGCAGCGCCTGGGCATCGGCCGGGCGATCCAAAAGGTGGCCGGCGGGCGCAAGATCGAGGCCTCGGTCGAGCGGATCCTCTTCGCGCTGGCGGCCAACCGGGCCCTGGATCCGCTCTCCACGCTCGCCGCCGGGCGCTGGATCGGGGAGCGGGTCTTCATCGAGGACCTGCCCGAGCTGGAGTCCCAGCCGGCCTATCGGGCGATGGACTTCCTCCTGGAGGCGCTGCCCGAGCTGCAGCGCGAGGTCTTCTTCGGGGTCGCCGACCTGCTCAACCTGGAGGTCGACCTGCTGTTCTTCGACACCACCTCCACCTACTTCGAGTCCGAGGGCGATGGGGATGGCGGCCTGCGCCGCCGGGGCCACTCCAAGGACCACCGCCCGGACCTGCCCCAGGTGGTGATCGGGATGGCCGTCACCCGCGAGGGGATTCCCGTGAGGGTCTGGTCGTGGCCCGGCAACCAGAACGACCAAGAGCTGGTTCGCCAGGCCAAGGCCGATCTGGCCGGCTGGGCGCTCAACCGGGTGGTCTGGGTGGCCGACCGCGGCTTCAGCTCGGCCGAGAACCGCCGCTACCTCCAGCGCGGGGGCGCCCACTACATCCTCGGCGAGAAGCTGCGCGGCGAGGGCGCCGAGGCGAGGGCCGCCCTCTCGCGCCAGGGGCGCTACCGCACGGTCGCCCCCAACCTGCGCGTCAAGGAGGTGGTGATCGACGACGGCGTGATGCGCGATCGCTTCGTGATCTGCCACAACCCCGACCAAGCGGCTCGTGACGCTGGCGTGCGCGGGGAGCTACTCGCCCAGCTTGCGGCCGAGATCGACGGCTCCGATCGGCTGCCGGCGGGCGAGCGCGCGGCGCTTTTCGGGCGCCTTTCGGCGATCACGGGCTACCGGCGCTTCCTGCGCCGTAGCGCCGGGGGCCTCGTGCGCATCGACCGCGCCGCCGTCGCCGCCGAGAAGCGCCTGGACGGCAAGTACCTGCTGCGCACCTCCGATAGGACCCTCTCGGCGGCCGACATCGCCCTCGGCTACAAGGCCCTGCTGGAGGTCGAGCGCGGCTGGCGCGACATGAAGTCGACGCTCGACCTGCGCCCGGTCTACCACCGCCTGGAGGACCGCATCCGGGCCCACGTCCAGCTGTGCTGGCTGGCGCTGCTACTGATCCGGGTGATCGAGACCGCC
>CAZHZI010000298.1:0-1621 GCA_964536955.1 uncultured Conexibacteraceae bacterium | reverse complement strand
GTCGATGCACTCGTCGCAGATGTAGACGCCCGGGCCGGCGATCAGCTTCTTGACCTGGCGTTGCGACTTGCCGCAGAAGCTGCAGAGGAGCTGCTCGTTCGAGTCTGTGGGACGTGCCAGGGGAATCCCCTCCTTGCGGGGCGGTAGTTGCCTACCGGCGTCGCGCTCCAAAGCTTAGAGGGAGAGGCGAGCCGGTTCGGTCGGTTTGGTCATTTACTTCGTGAGCGGCGGGGTCCCTCCTCGTGAGCGAGGCCTTGCGCGAGCACGCGGTACGGTGAGCGCGTGCCCGGCGAGGTCAGGATCGACCCGATCGTCAAAGGGCAGCTGGAGCAGCTGCTGCCGATGATCGCCGCCTACCAGCGCTTCTACGAGGTGGACGACGTCGACGAGGAGCGCAACCGCGCCTTCTTCGCCCGCTTCCTCGCGCCCAGCGACGACGGCGTGCTGCTCGGCGCCTGGGACGGGGACGAGCTGCTCGGCTACGCCTGCCTCTACTGGCACTTCACCTCGCTCGTGCCGGCAGAGACGGTGCTGATGAACGATCTCTACGTCGACGAAACGGTCCGCGGCCGGGGCGTCGGCCGGGCGCTGATCGAAGCGAGCGCCGCGGTGGCGCGAGAGCGGGGCGCCCACCGCCTCGAGTGGGCGACGGCCCCCGGCAACGAGACAGCCCAGCGCCTCTACGACTCGACCGGCGCCGAGCGCAGGACCTGGGTCGAGTACGAGCTCCGCGTCTGAAGCGGTTCCTGTCGGGTGGCCGGAGAGCGCCTCAGGCCGCTTGAGACGGCGGCAAGCGATCGAACAAGGCGAGCATCGCCTGCCGTTGCGCTTTCGACTCTTCGGTCAAGTCATCCAAGTGGCGAACGATCGCGTCGGTTCGCCTGGACTGCTCGACGTTGAACTCTTCGTTGCGACGAACCAGATCCTGCACGACCCTCTCCCCCCGCCTGTTCATCTCGCGAATGAAGATTCGGTACTCCTCGAACATCCCTTGGTTTTGCTCGAACAGTTGCTCGTGGCGATCGAACAGCCGCTCATGGCTGTCAAAGGTGGCCATCATGCGTTGCTCATGGCTGTCAAAGGTGGCCATCATGCGTTCGAATGCCTGAGTGTTGCGGTCGAACGCAGCGCGATTGAGCTGCATCAGCTCCTCGCCACGCTCCATATGGCGCTCGCTTCTCTCAGACAACTCCCTTCGCCGCATGCCCTGATTGTGCCAGACGATCCGTCGCCCATTGCGCGACGTTCGTGCCGTGCTTCAAACAGTCCGGGCAGCTAGTGATGCTCGATGACGCGGTCGACGACGCCGTACTCCGTCGCCTCCTCGGCGCTCATGAAGTAGTCGCGCTCGGTGTCTTTGGCGACTTTCTCAAGGGGATGATTCGTGTGCTTGGCAAGAATCTCGTCGAGGCGCTGGCGGACGTCGATGATCTCTTTGGCGTGGATCTCGATGTCGGTCGCCTGGCCCTGGAAGCTGGAGGAGACCTGGTGGATGAGGATCTTCGAGTTGGGCAGCGACATCCGCTTGCCCGCGGCGCCGCCGGCCAGCAGCAGCGCCCCCATGCTCATCGCGATGCCGACGCAGATCGTCTGCACGTCGGGCTTGATGAACTGCATCGTG
>CAZHZI010000297.1:0-1625 GCA_964536955.1 uncultured Conexibacteraceae bacterium | reverse complement strand
TCCAGAAGGCGATCCGCGACATCACCGACCACGTGCGCAAGGTGGCGGAGGAGAAAGCGTCCTACAGCGTCGACGGCAGCCTGCCCCGCGACGAGCTGCTGCGCATGGTCATCGAGCTCGAGAAGCAGATGAAGACGGCAGCGAAATCGCTCGAGTTCGAGAAGGCGGCGATGCTGCGCGACCAGGTGATCGAGATGCGCAAGGCGCTCGTCTCGGACACGGAGTCGCTGGCAGAGCTGGCGTCTGTCGCCGGCCAGGAAGGCCTCGTGCCCTTCTCAGACGAAGCGGCGCAGCGTCGCATGCGCGGCGTCAGCTACAAGCCCGGCCGTCGCGGCGCCCGCTACCGCCGCTAGACTTCCACCAGCTTTCGGGCATCCGAGGGAGCACCGCATCGAAGATAGGCCTCCCTCAACCGCTCACCCTGAGCTTGTCGAAGGGTCGCCAAGGATTTGCGTCGCTCCTTAGTCTCAATTGCTATAGTTAACCTAATCAGACTGATTGCGGTAGGAGCCAAGGATGAAGCGCAAGGTCTCGGCAATGGAAGCGCGTAAAAAGCTGGGCGAGCTGCTCGAAGGGGTGTACTACCGGCACGATGAGGTCGTGATCGAGCGGGCCGGCAAGCCAATGGCGGTCGTCATCCCCGCCTACCTTTACGAGAACATCGAGCGCGGTCGCGACCGGCTCATGGAGCTGATCCAGAAGGCCCAGGAACGAAATAGAGACGTTCCCCCGGAAATCCTTGAACAGGAAATCGCCGACGCAGTAGCCGAGGTTAGGGGCAAAAAGAGCGCCACTAAAGCGCAGCGGTGAGGGTTGTCCTCGACACCAACGTCATCGTGAGCGGTCTAATCGTCACGGACAGTTTGCCGAATCGGGTTCTGGCGGCTGGAGAGACAGGGCTATTTGAGCTAGTCGTCTCCCCACTACTGCTCTCAGAACTGCGCAATGTGCTGCTCCGGCCCTATCTTCAGAACCGTCTCGGATGGGCCGACGATCAGATTTGGGACTTTGTGAGCGGGTTGCGCGAGATCGGCCAGCTTGTCGAGCCAGTACAGCAGCTTCACGTCCTAATGGACGAAGCCGATAACCGTTTCCTCGAAGCGGGTGTCGCCGGCGAGGCAGAGTACATCGTGACCGGTGATGCGCAGCTGCTGGCGCTAGCGAAGTACGAAGGCATCCAAATCGTGACACCGGCACAGTTCGTCGCCATCCTGGCTGCATTGCCGCTTTAGTCAAGCGTTGTCTTTCCTTCAAGACGCGAATGCGTACACTATGAGGCGCTGAGTCAGAGCAGACCTCAAGGTCTGCAGCTACGAAGTAGAGCCGTCTCCAGAGGAGGTCACCGTGTACGGAACCGTCGCGACGATGTGGGTGAAGCAGGGCATGGAGTCGAAGGTTACTGAGCTCTCGGAGCAGTGGTGGCGCGAGCGCGCGCACAAGGTCAAGGGCGCCATCTCCAGCACCGTGCTGCGCACCAACGAGAACGAGTACATCCTCGTCGCCGTCTTCGACAGCAAAGAGAACTACGAGGCGAACGCCAGCGACCCGGAGCAGGACGCCTGGTTCCAGCAGTTCCGCGCCTGCCTGGAGACCGACCCGGACTGGAACGACGGCGAGGTCGTCTT
>CAZHZI010000296.1:0-1626 GCA_964536955.1 uncultured Conexibacteraceae bacterium | reverse complement strand
CCGAGGTGTACCTCGACGTGATCGCGAACGCGATGAGATCGCGCTCGTGGTTCCGCCAGAGGCAGCCGGCGGCGTAGGGCGGTTACCGATGAGGTGAGGACCTGGCCGGGGAGGCGTCACGCGGCGCTCCCCGGCCGATCCAACTCACACATGAACTGGCGAGGAATGGTTGGCACTGTGTCTTTGATGACTGCCACTGGGCGACCCGCGGCCGCATCCGCAGAGGAGCGGTTGTACTACCGCGATGCCCGCGTCCAGCTGTTCGCCGCCGACTGCCGCGAGCTGCTGCCATTGCTTCCCGCCGCCAGCGTCGACGCCGTCATCACCGATCCGCCGTATCACCTGCTGGCGGGGTCGCGGCGCGGCAGCGTGCAGGCTCGCAACCCGCATCACCCCTTCCGGGCGTCCTCCGGCTCGCGAGGGTTCATGGGCCAGCGCTGGGATGGCGGCGCCGTCGCCTTCGAGCCCGACCTGTGGGTTGAAGCGCTGCGGGTGTCGAAGCCGGGAGCCCATCTGCTCGCCTTCGGCGGCACGCGCACCTACCACCGTCTGGCAACGGCGATCGAGGACGCAGGCTGGGATATCCGCGACTGCCTGGTGTGGGCGTACGCCTCGGGCTTCCCGAAGTCACGCAACCTCGATGCCAAATGGACCGGCTGGGGCACCGCCCTGAAGCCAGCCTGGGAGCCGATCCTTTTGGCCCGCAAGCCACTGGTGGGCAGCGTTGGATGCAACGTCACCGAGCACGGCACCGGGGCGCTGAACATCGACGCCTGCCGCATACCGACCGGAGTCCGAGGACGACCGCAACGCGTCATCGATCCGAAGCCTGAGGCGAACGGCGCCGTGTACGCAGGGCGCCAGGAGGCGGGCACCGGGTTCGATGGTGACAGCCGCTCGGAGGGGACGACCAGCCAGGGCCGTTGGCCGCCGAACCTCATCCTCGGCGACCCGATCTTCGATGGCGGCATCTCCGGGGTAGTGGGTGGTCGCCAGGCATCAAGCGGGCTGCTGCGGGCCGGACGCCGAAGCGCCTCGGTGGAGGCCGCCAAGGTCTGTTACGGCGCCTTCGGCGGCTATCGCACCACCAGCGACACGTACGGCGACTCGGGCGGGTTCTCGCGCTTCTTCCTGATTCCCAAGGCCAGCCGCCGCGAGCGCGAGGCAGGCCTGCACCCGATGCAGGAGGGCCGATCTGTCCGTGCGCGGGCGCGTCGCAACCATCACCCGACCGTCAAGCCGGTCGCCCTCCTGCGCCACCTCGTGCGCCTGGTGACGCCACCTGACGGAACCGTGCTCGACCCGTTCGTCGGCAGCGGTACGACCGCGATCGCCGCACAGCTCGAGGGCATGCGCTGCCTGGCCGTCGAGCTGGAGCCTGAGTACCTGGCGATAGCCGCCGCCCGACTGCAGGCGGCGCAAGCCGTCGCAATAGTGGCGCCGCGATGAGCACTCCGCTGCTGGCCCGCCATCCAAACCCGCTGCCGAATCCTTTCCGACCGGGCAACGGCGTGCCGCCTCCGTACCTGGCGGGACGCGATCAGCTGCTAGTGGCCTTCGAAGACTGGCTCATCGAGCAGCCGCCGCTCTACGCCAACTTGACGCTGATCGGACTGCGCGGCACCG
>CAZHZI010000295.1:0-1630 GCA_964536955.1 uncultured Conexibacteraceae bacterium | reverse complement strand
GGACGCAGTCATGACGTCCGCATACAAGATCGCCCGGCCCTCCACGTTGCGAGCAGCCCGGCCGATGGTTTGAATGAGTGAGTCTCGCGATCTTAAGAATCCTTCCTTGTCGGCATCCAAGATCGCCACCAGCGTAACTTCCGGAAGGTCCAATCCTTCGCGCAGGAGATTGATGCCAATCAGCACATCGAACTCGCCGCGGCGCAGGTCGCGAAGGATCTTGATGCGTTCGAGCGTCTCGATCTCCGAGTGCATGTACCGGCAACGGACGCCGACTTCCCGATAAAACTCGGTGAGATCTTCCGCCATGCGCTTGGTCAGTGTGGTGACAAGCACCCGTTGCTTGCGCGTTTCGCGAATCCGGATCTCGTGCAGCAAATCATCAACCTGCCCTTTCACCGGACGCACTTCGACCTCGGGATCGACCAGCCCGGTCGGCCGGATGATCTGTTCCACGACCACGCCGCTGCACCGGGTGAGCTCATAGGGCCCGGGCGTAGCCGAAACGTAAATCACCTGGTTTAGCCGCTGCTCGAACTCTTCGAATTTCAATGGGCGGTTGTCGAGCGCGGAAGGCAACCGGAATCCGTAGTTCACCAGATTCTCCTTGCGCGAACGGTCGCCGGCGTACATGCCGCGCACTTGAGGCACACTCTGATGGCTTTCATCGATCAGCATCAAATGGTCAGGCGGAAGATAGTCGAGCAGCGTCGGCGGCGCCTCGCCGGGGGCGCGTCCGGAAAGGTGACGGGAGTAGTTCTCAATGCCGTGACAGAAGCCAATCTCCTTCATCATCTCGAGGTCAAACATCGTGCGCTGGTGGAGACGTTGGGCTTCCAGCAGCTTCCCTTGCGCTTCGAGCTGCGGACGCCACGCCTCCAGTTCTTCCTTGATGCTGCGAATGGCCTTGAGCACGGTGCTGCGCGGGGTGACGTAGTGCGACTTCGGGTAGATCGGCAAGCGGTCGTAACGGTATTTGACTTCGCCATACAGCGGATCGATTTGCGACAACGATTCGATCTCGTCGCCAAACAGCTCGATGCGGTACGCCATGTCATCGTAAGCCGGAAAAACCTCCACGCAGTCGCCCCGCACGCGAAACGTGCCGCGCCGGAAGTCACCATCATCGCGCACGTACTGAATCTCCACGAGCTTCTTGATGATGTCTTCACGTTTTACCCGCTGCTTCTTGTCGAGGAGCAGCAGCATGCCGAAGTAGGCTTCGGGCGAACCGATGCCGTAGATGCAACTCACGCTGGCCACGATCACGCAATCACGACGCTCGAACAATGTGCGCGTGGCCGACATGCGCATCCTGTCGATCTCATCGTTGATGGTGGACTCTTTCTCGATGTAGGTGTCGGTGGCGGCGATGTAGGCTTCGGGCTGGTAATAATCGTAGTAGCTGACGAAGTACTCCACGGCGTTGTGAGGGAAGAAGGTTCGGAACTCCTGGCAGAGTTGGGCAGCAAGAGTCTTGTTGTGCGCCAGCACCAAAGTCGGACGGTTCACGGCTTCAATCACCTTGGCCATGGTGTAGGTCTTGCCCGAGCCGGTGACGCCGAGAAGCACTTGATGCCTTTCGCCATCCTTCAATCCCTTCACCAGCTGTTCAATGGCGTGAACCTGG
>CAZHZI010000294.1:0-1642 GCA_964536955.1 uncultured Conexibacteraceae bacterium | reverse complement strand
CGTGCATCGATGGTCTCGCCGATCAGGCGCCCCGCCATTTTGTGGACATAGGATTTTTTGGTCGTGAAGAATCCGAGGTAAGGTCCGCCATACCAGATGGGGATGCCGAAAGGCTGCGCTTCGCCGACGACGATATCTGCACCCATCTCGCCCGGCGTTTTCAGCATGAGCAATGCAGTGGGATTTGCGACTACACAAACGAGCGCGCCCTTTTCGTGTGCGGCTGCGATCAATTTTTCGTAATCATAGATGCGGCCAAAGAAATCCGGATACTGGACAACAACGATCATCGTATTCTCGTCGATGAGTTGGATCAACGCCTCAGGTCCGGACGTCAGGTCTGCTTCAGCGACACCGGCAGTTTCCACGCCCATGCCTTGTGTATATGTATGAACGACATCCCGATACTGTGGATGCAAGCCCGGCGAAACGACCATCTTCCTGCGCTTGCCGCGGAATTGGGCATAGGCGAGGAAGACGGCTTCCGCTGTGGCGGTGGCGCCGTCGTAATGAGATGCATTCGAGACTTCCATGCCGGTCAGGTTGGACATCAGGGACTGATATTCGAAAATGGCTTGCAGCGTTCCCTGAGATATTTCCGGCTGATAAGGTGTGTAGGCGGTATAGAACTCGCCGCGGCGGAGCATATGGTCCACGACAGAGGGGACATAATGGTTATAAGCCCCCGCGCCAAGGAATGAGATCATGTGCTCACGTACATTTTCGTTGCTCCCAGCCATTTCACCGAGAAGCGACGCAGCTTCCATTTCGGTCAATGCGGATGGAAGATTTAATTCCGGGAAGCGATGTTTTTTTGGAACGGCGTCGAAAAGATCGTCCAGTGATTTGACGCCGACCGTTTTGAGCATCGCATCCCGTTCAGCTGGGGATGTGGGGATGAAGGTCATGCTAATGCGCCCTGTCTTCGCAATGCTTGATATAGGCTGCGGAGTCCAGCAGGTTACCATTTGCATTGCCTTCAATTTTGATCATCCACCCGGCGCCAAAAGGATCCGAGTTGAGAGTTTCGGGTTTCTCAACGAGTCCCTTGTTTACCGCGCTGACCTTACCGCTTGCGGGCGCATAGATCTCTGCGGAGGCTTTTACTGACTCAACAGAAGCGATGGGCTTGCCTGCTTCCACAGTTTCACCTTCATCCACAAGGATCTCGACGAAAACGATATCAGAGAGCTGGCTTTGGGCATAGTCGGTAATGCCGACTGCACCATTGGAAGGGTCGAACCATTCATCGGACCTGGCATACTTGAGGTTGGACGGGGTGTTCATGTTTTCTCCTGAAAGGATGGGATGTGGGCGAATTAAAAGAGGACGCAAGATTCCATAATCTTGCGTCCTCTGTAATTGAACCTGAGAGATTATCCTTCGTCTTCGGGTCTCGATACGTTCCTCATCTCTTTCGGAACTACTCGACCCTCCGCTCAGGATTTACACCGTCGGTGTCTCTTGCGAGACTTTCCAGAGTTGTGCGGAGCAGGGTCCTTTTGCCTGAGAGTTTCACCTGGTTTCGCCTGTTCCAGATTTGCACCTTCGGCGCTCAACTTGTAGTCGCTAAATTGCAGACGACTAACCCTAAAGGGTGCTTCGCGAAGTCGTCACTACTTTTGAGTCTCTTCCCTTGCTG
>CAZHZI010000293.1:0-1653 GCA_964536955.1 uncultured Conexibacteraceae bacterium | reverse complement strand
TTGTGCTCTTTGTCATCGCCGCGCCCTTGGCGCTGATGCTAGTCCTCAGCCTCGCGCGATCGATCGATCGATTCGTCACGAAGCGGCGAAATAGGCGCGAGACAAGATCGGGTTCCTAACCGCAGTTTTCACCGTCGCGCCGATTCTCGCTTGCGCCAAAACCACGTGGAAATAACACCTCCCAACAGCGCGAAGGGGATGCAGAGGACTGCGTTTCCAACTGCGGTGAAGCTGAATTGGCTTGGCTTGAATACTGTCACCTCGTAGCGGCCGTCGGAACGCTGCCTATAGTCGCCGCCAAGAGCCCTTGCGCGGCCAACCGCTGACTAGCCTGCCGATGCACCTCACTGGTAGGCGTGATCACATGACCGTGAAGTGAGTTTAGTCCAGAGGTCGTTATGAGTCGCGCCGTCCAACCGCGCGAGAACTCGAATAGACCCAAAGCGAAAAGGAACCAGGCAGCGCTAAAGACGAACCAGCCTGCCCAAAAGGCTCTGCGCTGGCGTAACGAGAAACTCATTCCCAAGAGGGCTGTCAAAAGCAGTAGAAAAGCAACGCTCTCAAATCCATAGCGCCAATAATCGTTCGCATTCAAGAGTGCCGCCACACTCAACGCCACATAGGCCACCGCCAGCAGCAGCCACTTGATCGAGAAGTTCAACATCGGCTCGGCCTCCCCTTGGAAATGCCGCAACCCAATGTAGTTCATATTCCAGAACCTGACTACGACTGTCGGCAAATGGTGGATGAGTAGCCAATACTCGTTTACCGCCGCACCTTCGACCGCTTCCGTGCATCTCACGCAAAGGCGCAAAGCACGCGAAGGTCAAACGCAGCGTTTTGCGAGCTTCGCGCCTTTGCGTGAGACAACCGGTTCCGCCCGCGGCTCCTACTTACGCCGCCCTTGCCGCCGGCGTTTCGCTTCGGCGCCGAATCTCGGGGCGCACGATGCGCAGCTCCGATTCCTCTGGCGAACTATCCGCCCGATCCTCGCCCTCCTCTGCCCGATTCCTTGTCATCCACGTCAACGCCGCCGGCAGAATCACCAGCGACGTGATCGTGCAGCAGGCGATCCCCAAAGTCAGCACGCGGCCCAGGCTCTGCAACCCCTGATGGCTGGCGATCATCAAGCTGCCGAAGCCGATAATCGTCGTCACCGAATCCACCGTCACGGCGATCGCGGTGGCGGGCGTCATCCGATACGGCCCCCGCTGTTCCAGAAAATTATGGACGATATGCACCCCGTAATCGACGCCGATGCCCACGATCAGCGGCAGCGCGATCAAGTTCGCCGGGTTGAGTGGAATGTCGAGCAGCCCCATCAGCCCAAACGTCTGCAACATCGCGAGCGCCAGCGGAAACACGGCCAACAGCACGTGCCCCGAATTGCGAAAGTCGATCCACAACACCACCAGGATCACCAACAACGCATACAGCGCCGCCAGTTGATAGCTGTCCTTCATCTCGATCGAGGCCTCGTACGCCTGCAACGGGTTGCCCGTCGCCCGCGGATCAATGGAGCGCACGTCGCTGACGAAGGTCTTCAGCGCCTCGATGTCCCAAATGTCGCCGCGGCCGTAGATCTTCAGCAGGTGCTTGCCGTTGTGCCCGACGAAGCGATCGACCAGTCCCGCCGGCAAATCGGCAAGCTGC
>CAZHZI010000292.1:0-1654 GCA_964536955.1 uncultured Conexibacteraceae bacterium | reverse complement strand
TCCGATCGACGGGCGCGACGGCGGTCCTCTCCTCGCACATCGTCACCGACGTGCACCAGGCCTGCGACTCCCTCGTGGTCCTCGCGTCCGGTCGGGTCGCACTGCACGCTCCCGTCGCAAAGGCCCGTTCCGAACATCGGACCGTCCTCGAGGCTGACCTGGCCGGGCGGCCGGCGGTCGGGCACTTCATCGGCCCTGACGGGGAGCGGCTCGTACTGCTTAGAAGCACGGATCCCGGGCTTCGAGAAGCGAGCCTCGAGGAGATCGTCCTCGGGTATCTCGTGGCTTCGCGGTCACCGGCGGCCACACGGGTGGCCCCGTAGTGCTCCGGTCGGCGCGTCTCACCCTCAAGCAGCACCGGTTCGAGGTGGGCGCCGGAGCCCTGGCGATGGTCCTCGTTGGCGCGGCGGCGCTGTGGGTCAACTCGAGGCTCCTGGAGGTCATCGTGCCGTCCGGCTGCTTCGAGGCGTGGATGAGCCAGGGTCCCTTTGGGATCGGCCCGGAGTGCGAGGTGCCCGTACGCCGGTTCGGTGAGATCAACGAGAACGAGGCGGGCAAGGTTCTCGCGGCGATGGCAATCCTCCCCATCGCAGCAGGGATCCTCGCCGGGGTGGCACTCATTGGCCGGGAGCTCGAGGCGCGGACTGCGCAGACCGCCTGGGGGCTTGCCGCCTCGCGGCGCCGCTGGTTCGCCCGGCAGCTGTGGCCGATTCTCGTGGTCCTCGGCGTGACTGTGACGTTTGCCGCGTTCTCAGCCTCGATGCTTGAAGCCACTCGCCGGCTGTTCTACAGCTATCCCTACATGGATCTCGGCCTTTACGGGCCGATCGCCGTTGCGCGGGGCTTCGCCGCCCTGGGGTTGGGGCTCTTCGTCGGCGCCGCCCTGGGCCGCACCCTCCCGGCGTTCATCATCGGCGCCGTCCTGTCCTTCGTGCTCGTCTCGACGGCCGGATCGGCGAGCTACCAATGGGCGAGCGCGCAACCACGGGTGGTGCTCGAGGGAGCCGACGCGGACACAGGCATGTCCTTCGACTCGCGCTGGCGAACGCCCGACGGCCAGCTGGTCATCGAGGAGGACGTCATCGCGCTCGCACCGGCCGACCTTCCGGATGGCCCATGGGAGTGGTTGAACGAGCACGGCTACAAGAGCGTTTCTCTGGGCATCACCGCCGAGACGGCGCGGGGCTGGGAGCCGATCGAGGTGGGAGGGCTTGCCGCTCTCGGGCTTGTGTTGGTGCTCGGAACCGTCGTCGTCGTCGAGTGGCGACGCCCCACCTGACGGCCGTGCTGGTCCAATCGGCGCGGATCACCCTCAAGCAGCACCGCTTCGAGGTCGTCGGCGGAGGGCTCGCCATGCTGCTGCTCGGAGGCGCCGCCCTCTGGGTCAATTCGAGGCTCGCCGCGGTCAACGTGCCGCCGGGCTGCTTCGACGCCTGGCGCAACTCCAACGAGCCAGGGCCCTTGTGTGCCGGTCCGGTCAGCGCCTTCTTCACGATAGGCGAGGAGGCCGGCCACATCTTCTTCGGGATGACGTTCGTCCCGCTGGCGGCCGGGCTGCTCGCTGGCGTGACGCTCGTCGGTCGAGAGCTCGAGGCTCGGACCGCGCAGACCGCCTGGGGACTGGCCGCGTCGCGGCGCCGGTGGTTCGGTCGCC
>CAZHZI010000291.1:0-1666 GCA_964536955.1 uncultured Conexibacteraceae bacterium | reverse complement strand
CGCAAGGTGATCCGCCCCCAGCGGCCGGTGCTGCGGGACCTGGAGAGGGTCAAGCAGCGCTACCTCGCCCCCGACCTCGACCTCGAGATCTACTTCGACGACATCGTTGATGCCCACGAGCGGATCTGGGACATGCTGGAGAACTACAAGGAGGTCTCCGAGGCGCTGGAGGAGACCAACGAGTCGGTGATCTCCCACCACGTCAACGACATCCTCCGCGTGCTGACCTCGATCAGCGTCATCGTCCTGCCGCTGACCCTGATCGCCAGCGTCTGGGGGATGAACGTCGGCGTGCCCGGCGAGGGGAGCGTGACCGCCTTCTGGATCGTGCTGGGCGCGATGGTCGGGCTGCTGGTCGGGATGGTCGCCTACTTTCGGAACCGGGGCTGGCTCTAACGGGCAGCTCCCCCTGCTCCCGCATGTCCGGGGGCGCCTTGGTCTCTCGTAGGATGCGATGCCTGTGGCCAATTTCCGCATCTGGGCGCCCTGGCGCCTCGCTTACGTGAAGGACGCGTCCAAGGACATCGAGGAGGACTGCATCTTCTGCGCCAAGCCGGCGGAGGACGACGATGAGGCGAACCTGATCGTCCACCGCGGCGCCCGCTGCTTCGTGATCCTCAACATCTTTCCGTACACGAACGGCCATCTGATGGTGGCGCCCTATGAGCACCTTGGGCGGCTGCAGGACCTGCCGCCGGAGACGCTGACCGAGATGATGGCGCTGGCGCAGCGGGCGATGGGCCGGCTGGAAGAGGCCTACGACCCGCACGGCTACAACGTCGGCTTCAACCAGGGCCGGGTGGCCGGCGCCGGGGTCGAGCACCACATCCACATGCACGTCGTGCCGCGCTGGGGCGGAGACACCAACTTCATGCCGGTGATCGCCGACACCAAAGTGATGCCCCAGACCCTGGAGCAGAGCTACGAGGTGCTGAAAGGAGCATTTTGACTTCCGCTGATCATGAGGGCGCCCGCCCGGGAGCGGAGGAGGTGAATCCTGGTGTCTTCAAGGCGTATGACATCCGCGGCCTCTACGGCTCGGAGATGGACGAAACGACGGCGCACGCGATCGGTCGCGCCTTCGCCCGGGTGCTGGGGCAGCTGCGCGGCAAGGATCCCAGCGAGCTGCGCGTCGGACTCGGCCGCGACATGCGGCTGACCGCGCCACGGATGGCGGAGGAGCTGCGCGGCGGGCTGATCGCCGAGGGGGCGACGGTGCTCGACGCCGGCATGGTCGCCACCGAGATGCTCTACCACCTCGTCGGCTCCCGGGAACTGGACGGTGGCGCGATGGTCACCGCCTCGCACAACCCGAAGGCCTACACGGGCGTGAAGCTGGTCCGCGAGGGCGCCCTGGCGCTCTCCGGAGACGCCGGGATAGGCGACGTCCAGCGGGAGATCGAGGCCGGTCTCGGTCAGGCGCCGGGCGGTGGCTCCTTCGAAGAGGTGGACGTCTGGGAGGAGTACCGCGCCCACGTCCTCTCCTTCGTCGATCCGGCCAAAACACGACCTATGAAGGTCGTCGTCGACGGCGGCAACGGGATGGCGGGACCGATGGTCGGACCGATCCTGCGCAAGCTGAGCCTCGACCTCGAGGAGATGTACTTCGAGCCCGACGGCGAGTTCCCCGACCACGAGCCCAACCCGCTGCTGGAGGAGAACCGCC
>CAZHZI010000290.1:0-1669 GCA_964536955.1 uncultured Conexibacteraceae bacterium | reverse complement strand
GACGGGGTGCTGCTGCTGGTCGACGCCTCCGAGGGCCCGCTTCCCCAGACCCGCTTCGTGCTGCGCAAGGCGCTGGAGGCGAAACTGCCGGTGATCCTCGTCGTCAACAAGGTCGACCGGCCGGACGCGCGGATCGCGGACGTCGTCGATGAGGTCTACCAGCTCTTCCTCGACCTCGACGCCGACTCCGAGCAAATCGAGTTCCCGATCGTCTACACCAACGCCAGGGTCGGTTGGGCCTCGCTGGAGGAGGGGGTCGAGGGGACCGACCTCTCCCCCCTGCTCGACCTGATGCTGGAGCGCATCGCGGCCCCCGAGTACGACCCCGACCACAGCCTCCAGGCGCACGTCACCAACCTCGACGCCTCTCCCTACGTCGGCCGACTCGCCCTCTGCCGGGTACGCAACGGGACGATCCGTGCCGGCCAGCCGATCGCCTGGTGCCGCGCCGACGGCACTGTCCGGCGGGCGACCGTCTCCGAGCTCTACGTGACCGAGGCGCTCGAGCGAGTCAGTGCCGAGGAGGCCGGACCGGGCGAGCTGATCGCGGTCGCCGGCCTGCCTGACGTGACGATCGGCGAGACGCTGGCCGACGCCGAGGACCCCCGCCCGCTTCCCGTCATCACCGTCGACGAGCCATCGCTCTCGATCGTGGTCGGGATCAACACCGCCCCCCTTGCGGGAAAAGAGGGCAGCAAGCTGACTGCGCGCCAGATCCGCGACCGCCTCGACGCCGAGCTGATCGGCAACGTCTCGATCCGCGTCCGCGACACCGAGCGTCCCGACGCCTGGGAGGTGCAGGGCCGCGGCGAGCTCCAGCTGGTCGTCCTGCTCGAGCTGATGCGCCGCGAGGGCTTCGAGCTGAGCGCCGGGCAGCCCCGTGTGCTCACCCGCGAGATCGACGGCAAGCTGAACGAGCCGGTCGAGCGGCTGGCGATCGACGTTCCCGAGGACTACGTCGGCGTCATCACCCAGATGCTGGCGCTGCGCAAGGGGCGGCTGGAGCAGATGGTCAACCATTCCACTGGGTGGGTGCGGATGGAGTACCTGGTCCCCGCCCGCGGGCTGATCGGCTTCCGCACCGAGTTCCTCACGGAAACCCGCGGCACCGGGCTGCTGCACCACGTCTTCGACCGCTGGGAGCCGTGGGCGGGTGAGCTGCGCACCCGGCCGACCGGGGCGCTGGTTGCCGACCGCCAGGGCCAGACCGCCAGCTTCGCGCTGTTCGGCCTGCAGGAGCGTGGCACGCTCTTCGTCGGTCCGGGCGAGGAGGTCTACGAAGGGATGATCGTCGGCGAGAACGCCCGCTCGGAGGACCTCGACGTCAACGCGATCCGCGAGAAGCACCAGACCAACGTCCGTGCGGCCAGTGCCGACTTGTTGGTTCGCCTCGTCCCCGCCAAACGCCTCTCCCTGGAGCAGGCGCTGGAGTTCCTGCGTGAGGACGAGTGCGTCGAGGTGACGCCGGAGTCGGTGAGGCTGCGCAAGGTCGCCCTCGACAAGACGACGCGCCACAAGGCGGCGCGCCAGGCGAAGACGGCCGCCGCCGCGGACTAGAAAGAAGCCGCCGGCCCCGTGGGACCGGCGGCTCCGGCAAAGCGGCTTGTCGTGCTGGGCCTAGATGTCGTGCCCCAAGACGTCCCGAACACGGGCCATGGGTGGGCGGTTG
>CAZHZI010000289.1:0-1687 GCA_964536955.1 uncultured Conexibacteraceae bacterium | reverse complement strand
GCGGCAACATCTTCCGCGGCGTGGCCGGCGGCGCGGCCGGCATGGACCGCGCCACCGCCGACTACATGGGGATGCTGGCCACCGTGATGAACGCGCTGGCACTCGGCGACACCATGGACAAGGCGGGCCTGACACCGCGTGTCATGTCGGCCATCGGTATCGAGCGCGTTGTCGAGCCGTATGTGCGCCCCAAGGCCTTGCAGTACCTCGAAGAGGGCAAGGTCGTCATATTTGCTGCGGGCACCGGCAATCCTTTCTTCACGACCGACACCGCGGCCGCCCTGCGTGGTGCGGAGATCGGGGCCGAGATCGTGCTCAAGGCCACCAAGGTGGATGGCGTGTACAGCGCAGACCCGAAGAAAGACCCTTCGGCCACGCGTTACACCAACATCACCTTCGACGAAGCCATGGGCAAAAACCTCGAAGTCATGGACGCCACCGCATTCGCGCTGTGCCGCGACCAGAAACTGCCGATCAAGATTTTCAGCATCTTCAAGCACGGCGCGCTCAAGCGCGTGGTGCAGGGAGAAGATGAAGGAACGCTGGTTCACGTCTGAAGCCTGCCGGTGTGCATGCCATCCCTTTGCAGAACAAGAATCCTCCGGAGATTTTCACCATGAGCATTCCCGATATCAAGAGCCAGGCCGAGCAGAAAATGCAGCAGTCCGTGGAGTCTTTCAAGCATGCGCTGACGAAGATTCGCACCGGCCGTGCCAACCCCGGCCTGCTGGACACCGTGCAGGTGGATTACTACGGCGCCATGGTGCCGATCAGCCAGGTGGCCAATGTGTCGCTGCTCGATGCGCGCACCATCAGCGTGGCGCCCTGGGAAAAAGGCATGGGTGCCAAGATCGAAAAAGCCATCCGCGATTCCGACCTCGGCCTCAACCCCGCTGCCCAGGGTGACCTGATCCGCGTGCCCATGCCGGCCATGACCGAAGAGCGCCGCAAGGAACTGACCAAGGTGGTCCGATCCGAGGGCGAACATGCCAAGGTCGCCATTCGCAATCTGCGCCGTGATGCCAATGACAGCGTCAAGAAACTGGTCAAGGACAAGCTGGCCTCTGAAGACGACGAGCGCCGCGCCCACGACGAAGTGCAGAAGTTCACCGATCGTTTCATTGCAGAAGTCGACAAGCTGGTCGCGGGCAAGGAACAAGACATCATGGCGGTCTAGATTGCCCCCACGCTCGCTCACTGCGTGTAGCTCGCTGCCCCTCGAGGGGGCCGCTGCGCCTGCGGCCCGGCGAAGCCGGTTCCGCGGCCCCTGCTTGAAAAGACAGGTTTTCACGTTCGCTCAGGGCAGTGACTGACTGCTGACATGGTCAAAACAAGTTCCACTGCCGTTCCGCACCATGTCGCCATCGTGATGGACGGCAATGGCCGCTGGGCGACGCGTCGCTTCCTGCCGCGTATTGCCGGGCACAAGCAGGGCGTGAGCGCGCTCAACCGCTGCGTGCAGGCCTGCATGGCGCGCGGCATCGGTGTGCTGACCGTGTTTGCTTTTTCTTCCGAGAACTGGAACCGGCCCGCCGAGGAAGTCTCTGGCCTGATGGAACTGCTGGCGCTGTCGCTGGGCAGGGAAGTGCCCTCGCTCAAAGCCAACGGTGTGCAACTGCATTTCGTCGGTGACAGGCAACGTCTGTCCGACAAGGTCAAGGCCGGGCTGGCACAGGCCGAGCGCGCC
>CAZHZI010000288.1:0-1699 GCA_964536955.1 uncultured Conexibacteraceae bacterium | reverse complement strand
GATCACCGGCTCGGGGAATTCGATCATCTCCAGCGCGATCGGCGCGTCGGGCGCGGCCAGCGTGTCGCCGGTCCCCGTCTGCTTGAGGCCGACTCCGGCGCAAATGTCGCCCGCGTAGACCTCCTCGATCTCCTCGCGGCTGTTGGCGTGCATCATCAGCAGCCGTCCGATCCGCTCGGTCTTCCCGCTCGAGACGTTGAGAACGCGACCGCCCGCGGCGAGTTTGCCCGAGTAGACGCGGAAGTAAGTGAGTTTGCCGACGTAGGGATCGGTCATGACCTTGAAGGCGAGCGCCGCGAAGGGAGCTTCGTCGGAGGCGGCGCGCTCGGCCTCGGGGGCCTCCTCCTTGCCCTTGGCGGCGGGCTCGATGCCGGTGACCGGCGGAACCTCCAGCGGCGAGGGCAGCAGCTCGACGATCGCATCGAGCAGTGGCTGCACGCCCTTGTTCTTGAACGAGGAGCCGCAGAGCACCGGCGTCACCTTGGTGTCCAGCGCGGCACGGTGCAGTGACTTGGCGATCCGCTCGTGGGGGATCTCCTCCTCGCCGAGGTAGGCCTCCATCAGCTCGTCGTCGTAGTCGGCGCAGGCCTCGATCAGCTCGGTGCGGTACTGGGCGGCTTTCTCGCGAAGATCGTCGGGGATCTCAACCGTGTCGAACTCGGTGCCGAGCTCGTCCTTCCAGATCAGCGCCTTCATCTCGACCAGGTCCACGACGCCCTCGAAGTCGCCTTCCTGCCCGATCGGCAGCTGGATCGCCAGGGGGTTGGCCCCAAGCCGGTCCTTCATCGTCTGGACCGCGCTGTAGAAGTCGGCGCCCGTGCGATCCATCTTGTTGATGTAGGCGATCCGCGGAACCTTGTACTTGTCTGCCTGGCGCCAGACCGTCTCGGACTGGGGCTCGACGCCGGCGACCGAGTCGAAGACGGCGATCGCGCCGTCCAGCACGCGGAGGCTGCGCTCCACCTCGACGGTGAAGTCGACGTGGCCCGGCGTGTCGATGATGTTGATCCGGTGGTCCTTCCACTCGCAGGCGGTCGCGGCGGAGGTGATCGTGATGCCGCGCTCCTGCTCCTGCTCCATCCAGTCCATCACGGCCGCGCCCTCGTGGACCTCGCCCATCTTGTGGGTGCGGCCGGTGAAGAAGAGGATGCGCTCGGTCGTCGTGGTCTTGCCCGCGTCGATGTGGGCCATGATCCCGATGTTCCGGGTCTTCTCTAGGGTGACTTTGCGTGCCATTTGGTCCTGGATCGTTTCGGTCTTAGGGCAGAAAAAAGGCCCTGTCCGGGCCATTCGCTACAAAGCGCTGTGGGCCCGGGTGAGGTCTATGTGGTCGCGGTCTCCATTCGCATGCGAAGGCGCTCGGGACGCGGGCGCCCGGAGCGGCACGTGATGGTAGCAGCAGTACGATGACCCGCCGATGACCGCACGCACCGCAACCAGCCCGCCGCCCGCGAAACGGGCGCTTCCACGACCGCTCGCGAGGATCGTCGCACTGGCTTTGCTCGCCGCGCTGCTGCTGACGCTCGCGGAGCTCTCGACCGTCGCCTCGGTCAGCGTCGAGGGCGAGTCGTGCGAGGTCGTCAACGACGCCAGCCCCGAGCTGGCGGACCGCTGCTCGCTGAGCGGCTGGGAGCGGCACGGCGGCGCGCTGCTCCTGCTCGCGCTGGCCGCCGCGGGCGCCGCCGTCCTACTGGCGACC
>CAZHZI010000287.1:0-1716 GCA_964536955.1 uncultured Conexibacteraceae bacterium | reverse complement strand
GGGTCGGCCAAGAACTTCGAGGCGAACCGCACGCAGATCCACCAGGTGCTGGCGGTGCACACCGGAGCGGACGGCGTCAGCGGCCTTCCACTCCGCCCGTCGTACTGACCGAGTACCTTCCAGCGATGGCGCGCGTCGCACCGGCCGTCACGAGCCCGCTGTGAGCGACGAGCTCGACCTGCGCGATCACGTCGCGCTGGTGACCGGCGGGGGCAGGGGGATCGGCCGGGGCATCGCCGACCGGTTCGCGGCGGCCAGCGCGACCGTGGTCATCTGCGGCCGCAATGAGCCTGGTGACACCGGCGCCGCGTCGTTCCACCAGTGCGACGTGCGCGACCCTGATCAGGTCGACGCGCTCGTCTCCCGGATCGTCTCCGACCACGGTCGCCTCGACGTCGTGGTGAACAACGCGGGTGGATCCCCGCCCGCTGACGCCGCGACCGCATCGCCCCGGTTCTCCGAGTCGATCATCCGGCTCAACCTGCTCGGCCCGCTGCACGTCGCCCAGCGCGCCAACGCGGTGATGCAGGACCAGGCCGGCGGCGGGTCGATCGTCAACATCGCGAGCGTGAGCGGCATGCGCCCGTCGCCCGGCACCGCCGCGTACGGCGCGGCCAAGGCCGGGCTGCTGAACCTGACCCAGTCGCTGGCGGTCGAGTGGGCGCCGAAGGTGCGTGTCAACGCCGTCAGCGCCGGGCTCATCCGCACCGAGGAGTCGCACCTCCACTACGGCGACGAGGACGGCATCGCACGCGTCGCCGCGACCGTGCCGCTAGGCCGGCTGGGCGAGCCTGCCGATGTCGCGGCCGCGTGCCTGTTCCTCGCGTCACCCATGGCCTCGTACATCAGCGGCGCCAACCTCGTGCTGCACGGCGGCGGGGAGCGCCCCGCGTTCCTGGCGGCGGGGGCGGAGGACTAGATCCGACTAGGCGACCGAGGCTGCTGCGTGCGCGCCAGCGCCCTCGGCGTCGAGGCCATCGGTCTTGCGCTTGCTGAACGCGACGGCGCCGATCAGGACGAGCAGCGCCGCGCCGGAGATCCCGAAGCGGGCGCCGTCGTTGTCCTGCAGGTTGATGACGGCAGGGAGGATCAGCAGGGAGATGAGGTTCATCACCTTGATGAGCGGGTTCAGCGCCGGTCCGGCGGTGTCCTTGAACGGGTCGCCGACGGTGTCGCCGATGACGGCGGCCTCATGCGAGCTGGAGCCCTTGCCGCCGTAGGCGCCCTCTTCGACCAACTTCTTGGCGTTGTCCCAGGCTCCACCGGAGTTGCTCAGCATGACCGCCAGCAGCTGGCCGCAGAGAATGACACCGGCGAGGAATGCGCCCAGCGCCTCCGCCCCCAGGGCGAAGCCCAGCGACCGGGCCCGGGGCGGCGTCACCAGCGACACCAGGGCGTAGGCGCCCGGCTGGAGCACCGCACCCACCCCGGAGATGAACAGGTGCAGTCCGACGACGACGGGCAGCGTCGGGGCGAGGGCCAGCCCGGCGAAGGCCGAGGAGATCACCACGCCCATGGCGGCCAGGAGCCGCAGCACGAGTGCGGGGTCGCGGCGCATGAGCTTGTTGGCGACGGGGATGCCGACCAGGAGGCCGAGGATCTGGAACGGCTCGGTGATGGCGGATACGATGCCTCGTTGGGCCTCGTTGAGTCCGAACTCCTCCTCGTAGAAGATCGAGAACAGGGCGCCGAGGCCGACGAAGATCACCCCGGCCA
>CAZHZI010000286.1:0-1719 GCA_964536955.1 uncultured Conexibacteraceae bacterium | reverse complement strand
GGTCGACTCCCCCGTGCCCCCTGAAATGCGAGGGGGCGGAGCGCCGAAAGGCGCACCATAGTCACCGCCCTTCGGCGGGCGCGCCCTTGCGAGAGGCGCGTCGCCTTCCGGCGCTCCACCGCGGCGATTTTGGGCTTCGGGGCCGTTCTTCCGGGCGCGGATAGGGGGCATTCCGCCCACCCTGATCCAGGCGGCTTTCGCCGCCTTTCCTCCGCGCCGCGTCCAGCCATTGAAGGCAGTCCCCCGTAGTAGGGACGGACGGCGACCCGAGGCCTCCCGGAGATGCGCTTGCGAGGCACATCCGCGGGCGCCGCACCCCGCTCACCTGACGGAACGCCTCCGGAGGGCGATTATCCTGGACTTGACAGTAGTAGCACAAAGCCCCTATCCCGGTGGCGACAGGCCGGTGCTATTTTATTTGCTGTATTCGTAATCGGGGTCGTTCGTGGCGACGAAGCGGCCGGTCGTGGGATCGTAAGCCCGACAGAATACGGTAGTCCCCCGAACGCCACGCGTGTCCATGAAATGGACGCGGCCTATGATGAACAACTTTTCTACCGAGCCGGGCTTGATAGCGCGCTCGACATCGACGGGTGTGACCATAAAAAAATCCTCTATTTCCCACCACTTCGACTGA
This sequence comes from uncultured Conexibacteraceae bacterium, assembly GCA_964536955.1. Taxonomy (GTDB): domain Bacteria; phylum Actinomycetota; class Thermoleophilia; order Solirubrobacterales; family 70-9; genus CAZHZI01. Next base: position 1,082 of record CAZHZI010000286.1, on the reverse strand, counting down.
CCCGCTCGCAAGATACCGTCTTCCACTTGAAGCGCATTTGCGAAATGGGCAGTGTCGAATGGGCGGCTACGAGGCGGGTTGGGGCCGACAAAGAAAACGATGTTTACATGGGTCGAATCGCCGCCAATTCGGGCATCATTATCGCCGCCATTGGTTATGAAGAGCCGCCCGCTCGGGAGCTGACCAGCCGCCCATCCCGTAACATCAATGTCGATTTGCGTGATTCTGATGATGGGCGGATGCGCGGCGACGAACTCGTCGCGAGCCAAGGCGATCGACCTGTTAGTGGCGCGCCACATCTTCTCGCCGGACCTCCAGAGAGTCCAAGTGAAAAAGGTGATAATGACCGAAGCGAGAGCGGTAATGGCACCGTTGTGATTCTCGACGAACGCGCCGAGCGCCAACGCTATTTTATAAGCGGTGCAATATTGTTGATCGGCATTTTGGCTCTCGCAATATTCGCTGTAAGCAGGGATCGCCACTAATGCGATCCCTGCCAAAACAAACCAACCAATTAAGACCGACAACCGGAGACGCATGGCTCAACCCTTCTGCTGAGAGCGCTTCCGCCTTACTCGTGCGGCTCTTTTGCGCCTCAGCACCCTGCTATCGCCGCCCCGAAAATATCGGGGTTGCGCCTATTGTTGTACCGGAACTGAAACTCCGCGACGTAGAGCGGCATGTATTTGGCGCTGACCTTGTGGAAGCTGCCGACAACGCCGCGCTTGAAGATGCTCCAAAAGCCTTCAATCGTGTTGGTGTGTACCGCGCCGACAACATACTGACCGCTTTCGTGATGCACTGTTTTGTGCGGGAAATCGGTCAGTCGCTTGTAAATGTGGTTCTCATCGGTGGCGAGCAAGCTAACCTTATTGCTCACCATTTCACGGACGAACCATTCCGCGTTTTCGCGGGTGACGCGCTTCAAGGCGCGGGCGACCACGTTGCCCTTGCGGCTGATCGCGCCCATGATCGGCGTCTTGCCAGAGCCAGCGCCGCCACGTCCGCCACTGCGCTTGCGGAAATGTTTGTTGTAGTTTTTGCCGCCGATCCAAGTCTCCTCGACCTCGACAATGCCGCCG
>CAZHZI010000285.1:0-1722 GCA_964536955.1 uncultured Conexibacteraceae bacterium | reverse complement strand
GACCCCGCCGTTTCTTGGCGTTCATTACCTGCCGCAGGCCGGCAAACACCTGACTGGACTTCGCAGGGTTGCTCGCCAGCGACGGCGGTTCAATCGTTTTGACCTTCTGCAGCGTGTCGGTGGCGCGATCGTCGTCCACGCTGGCGAAGTTGCCCACCAGGACCGCCACCTCTTTCACCGTGTCGTCGTGGGCATGCCGCATGACCTTGGGCGTGCCGTCGGGCATGAAGCCGCGACCGCGGACCTGCTGGCTGTAATCGAACACCTGCGCGTGCGTGTACGCCTCGAGCTTGAACTGTTTGCGCAGCTCATAGACAAGTTGCTGGGCCTGCCGCTCGGCCTCGGCGCCGCGAAACACGGTGGCCAGAATCATCCACGGCCCGTTCGCGTCGGTAATGGGGTAGCTTTTGCTCGGATCGGCCTCGATTTTCTTGAAGGGGAGCAGTTTTTGCCAGGGGTTGGCATGGCTTGGCGCGGCGGCCACCAGTGAAACAACCCATACTAACGGCAACACCCAGAGCCGGTTTATCATGGCACATCCGTTAGCCAGAAGTGATGAAGGAGCGCGCACTACCGCGCGCATTACGATGCCACCCAGACCGGTTGGCTGCGAAAAGCGGCGGGAGTGTAGCGAAACTCCGCCGAGCGTGCTAGGCGGCTTTGCTGGGTTTAAGCACTTCCCAATCCTCACGCCGTCTCCGGCATAAACGTTGGCATGACGACGCCCGTGGTCGGCCGATACTCGCCCCGTATTTGTGCCACGTGAAGCTCGCAGTTCCTTGCGCCCCAGCGATACAACGTCTGGACGAGCGTAACGCATTCGACCGGCGCCAACAGCACCGGCGTGGCGCCGGCGCGATGTTGTAGCTCCTTGAGGATCAGCGCACTGGCTTGCTCTTCGGTCCGCATCACGCCCGGCCCGAGCATATTGCTCCCCGGATGCGCGACCGAGCCCAAGAAACCGTCGATCCTGCCGTCCGTGTTCTCGTAGACTGAAGTGTGCCAGATGCCGCGCCGGTTCTCGATGAAGTATCGGTAGTCCTTCTCGCGGCCGATATGGGCCAGTTCCTCTTCCAAGGCCACGATCGCCGGCACGTCGGCGGGGGTGGCGTCGCGGACGCGGTCCACACCGCTCACCGTCGCCGGCAGTTTGTCGGGCGGGGGAACGTACATATCCTGAAACAGCTTTCGCGGCACAAAGCCGTTGCGGTTGTAGAGCGAAAACGAATCGAGGTTCATCGCGCTCGATACCAAACGCACAGGCTTCCCTTCGCGCTCGGCGAAGTCGATGATATAGCGCAACAACTTGCCGGCCACGCCGCGGCCGAACGCATCGGGATGGGCGTTCATGATGCCCAGCGAAACGTGCGTCTCGCGCGGGTGGTAGAAGCAAGAGCCGACCAGTTGCCCGCGGGCGGCGTCTTCGGCGACCACGCAGCAGCCGGGATCGAGGTCCTCGTAAACTTCGCAGAACAGCCGGCAAGACGATGGCCCGTGCGGAAAGATCGCCGGTTTGTTGCCGGCCTGGTACCAATGATTGGTCGAATGGCAGATCAGGTCCGCCACGCGGTCCCATTCGTCGGCGCGCATTGGACGTAGTTGCAGGTCAGTCATTTTTGGTAAAAGGGGTCGGGAGTCGTTTTCCGCCATCCCACGTCGAGTCATTCAACACGATAGAGTGGCGGAAAACGACTCCCGACCCCGTTACGCCGACGTTCCGCT
>CAZHZI010000284.1:0-1731 GCA_964536955.1 uncultured Conexibacteraceae bacterium | reverse complement strand
ACGCGGCGAATGAACCCGTCGCCGACGCCGATGAGCGCTCGGTCGTCGGTGACTGCGTACTCGACCACGACCTCAGTCAGGCCAAGGACGACCGCATCGACGCCGGTGCTGGAATCCTCCCAGCGGATCGTCGTGATCGTGACTCCGTCGACGTCGGCCTCTTCGACGCTCAGTCCGCTCGAGGGATCGAGCGTGGCAGCCGTGGCGAACGAGCCAAGCTGACCGAGGCGCCGGCTCGCGGCGTCGACGTCATTCGGAACAAGAATGATCCCGGCGTACGGCTGGCTGCCGTCGTGGCCGACAACGAAGGCGCCGTCGTCGATCCAGCTCACGACCTCCCCGAGATCCGCGCCGAGCTCGGCCTCGACCATGTCGAGCTGCTCAGATGTCTCCGGCGTGGCGGCCACGGCCCCGCGGATCGCATCCATGACGCCGGTGAGCGCACTCCCGATGTTGCCGGCGTCGCTGTAGAAGAGGACGTCGGACGGCACCTCGGACGCGAGGCCGCGGTCCGCGTTCTCGACCGCGAACGGGCCGGTCGGCGCGTCGGTCGCCGCATCGAGCACGAATCGGTCGCCGCCCGCCGAGAAGGCCATCGCGCCGCGCAGCGGCTGATGCTCCATGAGCGACTCGAGAGCCGCGGATACCGCCGGATCCTGCTCCTCCGCCCCGGAGAGCGACTGGGCCATGAGGTCCGTCATGTCGTAGGTCATGAAGGCGAGCCAGTCGGTGGGAAGCGTATCGGTCAGTCGCGTCATCTCGGCGACCTCGGCCAGGGTCCCGCTGCCGGAGGCACGCGCGTCGAGTGCGGCTTTGACGGCGTCGGCGACGGAGCCGATCACGACCTGGTCCTCGGTCAGCGAATACGAGCCGCCCGCCGTGCCCTCCGCGGTGAGGATCGTGAAGCCGGCGTATTCGCTCTCTGTGAAGGTCGAGGTCGCCTCGCCGCCAGCTGACAGGAGCCGGTCGATCGCTTCGCCGGCCACGGCTGCATCGGTCACGCCCAAGAGCAGCACGACGGGCGGCACCTCGGGCACGGCCATCGGGTCGGCCGGCACAGCCAGCGCCACCAGCGGCACCTCGATCACTCCGAGGGCCAGGTGGCCGTCGAACCACGGCGCGACGTCATTCGCCCAGCTGACTCCGGCACCCTCGGCGGCCAGCATCTCGTCAAGCCGTTCCGCCATCTGGGCATAGAGCGGCTGGTCGAGGTCGACGCCCTCGATCGCCGGGAAGCGTCCGAGCAGCTCGCGCAGCGCCCCATCCTGGGCGGTCGAAGGATCGAGGCGCATCTCGAAGTAGAAGGGCGCATCGGCCGGGACGTAGGCGGCCCCCGCCCCGATGGCGGCAGCGCGATTGGTCAGGAGGAAGCCACCGGCAGCGACGCCGATGGCGATGGCAAGCACGGCCACCAGGCCGATGATGACGGCGCGCCGGACGGGCCCGTTGGCGGCCGGTTGGGCTGACGCGGACACGATCGCTCTGCTCCCCTCGGGTTGCGGCTCTCGGCGGCCGGTCGTCGCGCAAGGGTAGCGTGCGCCGGCAAGCGACGCGCTGACCCGTTCGGGTCAGTACCGCCCCCCACCTCCGGCGGAGCTGATCCGCTGCGCCAGGTAGACCGGGATCGCCGACAGGAGGATCAGAACGAACGCGACGACGTTGACCACGGGGAGCTCGGTCGGCCGCTGGATGGCGGTGAGAATCCACATCGGGATCGTCTGCGTTCCCGGA
>CAZHZI010000283.1:0-1731 GCA_964536955.1 uncultured Conexibacteraceae bacterium | reverse complement strand
TCGACGCGGCCATCTGCGTCACCTTTCCCGGCACGATCGCCAGCCTGCGTCAGATGTGGGGGCGGGCGGGGCGGAGACGGCGCGGGCTGGCCGTCTACGTCGCCGGGCAGGACGCGCTGGATCAGTTCTTCTGCCGCCACCCGGAGGAGTTCCTGGAGCGGCCGGTCGAGGCGGCGATCCTCGACCACGCCAACGATCAGATCGCCTCCCGCCATTTGATCGCCGCCGCCTACGAGCTGCCGCTGAACGAGGAGGACGACGAGTTCTTCGGGCCACAGTGGCGGGAACGCGCGGAGCGGCTGGCCTCGGCGGGGGAGCTGCGCCGCGCCGGCGGGCGGCTGCTGCCACGGCGCAGCGATTTCGTCGCTTCGAAGATCCCGCTGCGCTCGGCGTCGGCGGAATCGATTGCGGTGATCGAGCGCGAGTCGGGGGAGATGCTGGGCCTGGTCGAGATGGAACGCGCCTTCACGGTGGTCCATCCGGGGGCGGTCTATATGCACCTGGGACGCTCGTATGAGGTCGAGTCCCTGGATATCGACGGCAGGCGGGCGATCGTCTCCGCTTTCGACGGCGACTGGTACACGCGGCCGAAGAAGGAGACCGAGATCTATGTCGAGCGGCTCCGTGAGCAGCGGCAGACAGCGGGGGTGGAGCTGAACTTCGGCGAGGTCTCGGTCACCGAGCAGGTGATCGCCTTCCAGCGGGTCTCGATCGCCGAACAGGAGGCGATCGACATCGTCGACCTGGAGCTGCCCGAGCAGAGCTTCGTCACGCAGGCCCTCTGGTACGTGCTCCCGGAGAGGCTGAGCGGCAGCCTCCCGCCCGACGTGCTGCTTGGCGCTCTGCACGCGACCGAGCACGGCCAGATCGCGGTGCTGCCGCTGATCGCCATGTGCGACCGCTGGGACATCGGCGGCCTGTCGACCAACGTCCACTTCCAGACCGGTCGCTCGACGATCTTCATCTACGACGGTCATCCTGGCGGGGTCGGCATAACCCTGCGCGGCTACGAGCAGTTCGAGCGCCTGCTGGGCGACGCCGAGCGCCTGATCGCCGAGTGCCCGTGCGAGTCCGGCTGCCCCTCCTGCGTACAGAGCCCCAAGTGCGGCAACCTCAACGAGCCGCTGCACAAGGCCGGGGCACTTGAGCTGATGAGGTCGATGCAAGGCCCCGGTGGGCAATGAGCGACCGGATGCGAGCGAGACAGGTCGCGGTGATCGGGACGGGCGCGTGCGAGCAGGACTCGGACCTCGCGCGTCTCGCCGAGGAGGTGGGTCGACGCCTGGCCGATGCCGGCGCCGTCGTGGTCTGCGGCGGGCTCGGCGGCGTGATGGAAGCGGTGGCGCGCGGCGCCGCGGAGGCGGAGGGGATTGTCATCGGGATCGTCCCTTGGGACTCGCCCGACGAGGCGAATCGCCACTGCACCCAGGTCATCTCAACCGGGATCGGCTACGCGCGCAACCTCGCCGTCGTCGCCTCCGGCGAAGCGGTGATCGCCGTCGGGGGCGAGTGGGGAACCCTCTCGGAGATCGGCCACGCCCGCCAACTCGGCCGCACGGTCGTGGCCCTGCGCAGCTGGACGCTCAAAGGCGAGGGGTCGATGGAGTCGGCGCCGGGCATCGTCGCGGTTTCCTCTCCTGAGGCAGCGGTGGCTGCAGCGCTGGACGCGATCCGCACCTAGATGGTTGATTCCACGCCCTCAGGCGACATAGTCGACCAAGGCGCGGCTCG
>CAZHZI010000282.1:0-1733 GCA_964536955.1 uncultured Conexibacteraceae bacterium | reverse complement strand
CGGTGTCGAAAAACGCCTGCACCGCCTCGGCGGACAACCCGAAGCGGCTGGTCAACAACCGTGTGAAGTCCTCGCGATTGAACGAGGTCGTCAGCGAGAACATCGGGTTGTCAAAGCGAATGCGCTTGATCTGCACCACCGAGTCGGCGATCTGTTCGGTCCAATAGCGGCGGCAGCTCTTGATCATTCCGTGCGGAAAACCGTGCAGCGAAATGTCGAAGATGTGCCCTTTCGGGCGCTTGAACCAGGTGGCCATGCCGCCGAGCTTGTAGTGCTGTTCGAGGAGCAACACCGAATGTCCCGCGCGCGCGAGCATATTGGCCGCGGTCATCCCGGCCAACCCGCTGCCGATCACGATGCAGTCGTACGAGTCGCGAACACCTATGAGGAAGTCTTTTGGCATCTAGGGTCTCTTTGTATCGCAATCGCTTTATTGAGAAGGGACACTCGCGCGCAGGCAATGCCGGTTCGCCATCACGACGCCCGACATCATGGTCCCCACAATCCCCACCCAGCCTTGGTCCGAGCCACACACAAACAGGTTCCGCAGGTGCGTTGTGCCGTCGCGGCGCTTGTCGGGTGCTCCGTACACCGCGCCGTTGTCGTGTCCCGTGAAGTGGCGAATGGTCTTTGGCGTGAACGTGTCGGTGGCAACAACGCGAGGCCGAAAGTCCGGCACAAATCGAACCGCCGAGGCATAGATCGATTCCCGCGCGGCGGCCTTTTGCCGCTCGTAGTCGTCCGCCGCCAGCGCAGTCCAGCGATCGAAGTTCGCCAGCGCCGTCATCCGGATCATGCCCTCCTCGGGGTCAGTGCCGGCTTCGTACGCAAAATTGTTCGGCGAGCAGACCACGCCGCTTCGCACGTCGGTCAGCTCCCGCTGAGGTTTCTCCCAATGAAACCGCTGACTGTCGTTGAAGAACAGGATGGAATAAGGATAACCAAGCGATTGCGGTGGGCAATCCAGCACGGCAATCGATTCGACGAACGAGAGCTGCCCCGGCGAAGTGAATTCGAGGGGAACCGGCTGCTCGCCACAGAGCCGCATCGTTTCGCACCAGCCCGCCGATGACAACACACTGTGAGCCTTCAGCTCGACGCCATCGTCCAGCTCTATATGATGCGCTTCCTCGCCAGCCGCGACGATCCGGCGCACGCCCGCGCGCAGCCGCAGTTCGCCGCCTAGCTCTTTGAACCGCCGGACCAGCAGCTTAAGGATCAATCGCACTCCCGGGGCGGGCCGCGCGAACCCTTCCAGATAGATGCTGCGGAACATCACGCTGGCCTGAGCGAAGTCCATGTCGTGCTCGGCCGCTCCGCCGTAGTACAGCAGCGGGCAGAGCAACATCTCGACCAACAGCGGTTCGGGAATGTACTCGGCGAAACGAGCGCGTGCGGACTCTTGGCCGCGGGATTGGTCCAATTCGTCGTAGGGCAATAGAGCGGCGACGAGGCGGCGGAACGAATCGGCCTGGGCTGGAAAGGCCCGCGCCACATCCTGCTCGAGCAATTCGAAGTCGTTGGAGAACTCGAGCCGCACGCCGGGAAACACGACCGCCGACTTCAATTGCGGCGCCCATTCGAACTCGTCCCAAGAAAGCCGGAGCTGCCGCAGCAAACGCGGCAACGGACCGTGCTTGGCTCCTTTCGGCTGAAAGTTGGTCACCGCGTGCAGGCCCACGTCATAGTTGCGGCCCGCCAGGCGATAGAACGAATTCAGGCCGCCGATCGTC
>CAZHZI010000281.1:0-1744 GCA_964536955.1 uncultured Conexibacteraceae bacterium | reverse complement strand
GAGCTGGCCCTCGCCCTCGCCGGTGCGCCACCGTCCTGCGAGACCGCGGCCGACGTGGTCCTCGACGCGCTGGCGGGCGAGCTGATCGGCTGGGCCGAGGACCACCTGGGCGCGGCTGCCCTGGTCGCCGGGTGAGCGGCGTTGGCGGCGCCCGGCCGCAATACCTAGACTCGCTCTTCGGCCTGGAAACCTCCTGGTCGCGCCACACCACCGCCTCGGCCCACCCACGGTCGCTCTCCGGAGCGCAGGGCCGAAGGTCTCGACCAACCGTTGGGAAGGAGCCACCGTGGCCGTCGTCACGATGAAGCAGCTGCTCGAGGCAGGTGTCCACTTCGGGCACCAGACCCGTCGCTGGAACCCGAAGATGAAGCGCTTCATCTTCGGTGAGCGCGGCGGGATCTACATCATCGACCTGCAGCAGACCTTGGCGCGCATCGACACCGCCTACGGGTTCGTCCGCGACCTCGTCGGCGACGAGGGCACGATCCTCTTCGTCGGCACGAAGAAGCAGGCGCAGGACCCCATCCAGTCCTATGCCGAGAAATGCGGCATGCCCTACATCAACGAGCGCTGGCTCGGCGGCATGCTCACGAACTTCGAGACGATCTCCAAGCGCGTCACCAAGATGCAGGAGTACCGCCGCATGCGCGACTCCGGCGAGTTCGAGGTCATGCCCAAGAAGGAGGCGCTCCTGCTCGGCCGCGAGCTCGAGAAGCTCGAGCGGAACCTCGGCGGCATCGCCAAGATGGCGAAGCTGCCGGACGCGGTGTTCATCCTCGACACCAAGAAGGAGCACATCGCGGTCACCGAGGCGAACAAGCTGGGCATGCCCATCGTCGCCGTGGTCGACACGAACTGCGATCCCGACGTCATCCAGTACGTCATCCCCGGCAACGACGACGCGATCCGCTCCGGCACGCTGATGTGCCGGATCATCGCCGACGCCGTCGAGGAGGGCCGCTTCATCGCGTCCCGTCATGGCGCCGGCACCGGCCCTGGCCCCGCGGTCGCTACCAGGACCGAGGACGACGAGGCCCGCATCGCCGCCGAGCAGGCCGAGGCCCGCCGCCAGGCCCTGATGCAGCAGCAGGATCGCGACGTCCGCGTTTCCTCTGGCGCGCCCAGCGGCGCGCGCATCCCGCCGCCGCCGGCGATCACCGTGCCCGCGCCCGAACCCGCCCCTGAACCTGCTGCCGTGGATGAGCTGCCCGCCGATCCCACTGAGGTCGAGGCTGCGATGGTGGAGACCACCCCGACCGCGCCGGAGACCACCGACACCCCCGAGGAGCCGTAGCCCGATGGCTGAGTTCACCGCCAAGGACGTCCAGGCCCTGCGCCAGGCGACCGGCGCCGGGATGATGGACGCCAAGAAGGCGCTGACGGAGACCGGCGGCGACTTCGACGCCGCCGCCAAGTACCTCCGCGAGAAGGGCCTGGCCAAGTCCGTCGACCGCAGCGACCGCGAGAACACCCAGGGCGCGGTCGCAATCGCGACCGGACCGGGGTCCGCCGCGATCGTCGAGCTCAAGTGCGAGACCGACTTCGTGGCCAAGTCCGACCAGTTCATCGCCATCGTCCAGCAGCTCGCCGACGCGGTCGCAGCTGAGGGTGCCGGCGGCGTCGACGCGTTCAAGGACGCGATCGACGACCTCAAGATCACGCTCAAAGAGAACATCGACATCGGCGAGGTCGTCCGCGTCGACATCGCCGAGGGCCAGACCGTCGACACCTACCTCCACAAGCA
>CAZHZI010000280.1:0-1783 GCA_964536955.1 uncultured Conexibacteraceae bacterium | reverse complement strand
GGGTGCTCATCCAGCGCGCGGGCGATGTGATCCCTGAGGTCGTGCGCGTGGAGCACGACGCGCGGGTCGGAAAGCTGCCGGAGTGGGACATGCCCGAGCGCTGCCCCGAGTGCGACGGGCCGGTCGAGCACAAGGAGGGCGAGGTCGCCTACCGGTGCGCGAACCCGTCGTGCCCGGCGAAGCAGGGGCAGCGGCTCAGCCACTTCGCAGGCGTGATGGACATCGAGGGCGCGGGATGGGCGTTCCTCACACAAGTACAGGAGAAGGGGCTGGTGAGCGACCCCGCCGACCTTTTCGAGCTCAAGATGGCCGACCTGGTCGCGCTCGATCGCTACGCGAATAAGAGCGCATCGAACCTGCTCCAGCAGATCGACGCTGCCAGGACTCAGCCGCTCGCGCGCATCCTGTCCGCGCTGGGCATCCCGAACGTTGGCTGGACGACGAGTGAGGTGCTCGCCGAGTGGCTCGCGCGCGAGCTCGGGCCGGACGCCGACCTCGCCGAGGTCTTCGACCGGCTCCGGAAAGCGACCACCGAGGACCTCCAGGGGATCGAGGGGGTCGGCCCGGTCGTCGCAGGGCGGATCGTCGACTGGTTCGCGGACCCGAGCGAGCGCGCCTACCTCGACAAGCTCGCGAAGCACGTGAAGCCGGTCATGCCGAAGCCCAGGGCCGTGCCGGCGGCGAGCCCTTTCAAGGGCAAGACCGTCGTCTTCACCGGAACCCTCGAGCGGCGCTCGCGCGAGGAGGCCGAGGCGCTTGTGCGTCAGCTCGGCGGGAAGACCGGAGGGTCGGTCAGCCGCAAGACCGACCTGGTCGTCGCCGGCCCCGGCGCGGGCACCAAGCTGGAGAAGGCGAAACAGCTGGGGGTCGCCGTGATCGACGAGGACGAGCTGGACCGTCTCCTAGGACCTTTGCGGGGTAGGACCCCGGACCAACGGTCGCCATGAGGGCGCCGTTCATACTGCGGACAGAATGACCATCGCTCAGCAGTCCCCGCCGGGCGCCGCCGCCGCCGCGGCCGCCCCGCCAGAGATCCCGCGCATCCCCCTGCCGCCCGAGCCGCAGTCGATCGAGGCGACCGGGCTCCACATCAACTTCCTATCCGATCTTGCCCTCAAGACCCTCTACCTCCGAGGCCAGATGACGCTCGGAGAGATCGCGGTGTCGATCGGGCTTCCGATCACCAACGTGGTCGAGAAGGTCATGGACTTCCTCAAAGGCGAGCGCTTGGTCGAGATCCGCGGCGGCGCGTCGATCTCGGCGGCGACGTACCAGTTCGTCATCGTCGACAAGGGCGCCGAAAAAGCGCAGGAGGCGCTGGCGCGCAGCCAGTACGTCGGCCGCGCACCCGTGCCCCTCGCCACGTACATCGCCGCCGTGCAGCGCCAGACCATCGCGAACATCAGCGTGAGCCAGGAGGACCTTGCGCGGGCATTCGCGCACCTCGTGATCCCCCGCGAGACGCTCACGCAGCTCGGGCCGGCGATCAACTCCGGCAAGTCGATCTTCCTCTTCGGCCCGCCCGGCAATGGCAAGACGACGATCGCCGAAGTGCTCGTCAGCCTTCTGCGCGGCGAGATCGTCCTGCCGTACGCCGTCGAGATAGACGGGCAGGTCATCAAGCTGTTCGATCAGGTCTACCACCGGCTCGCGGTGGATCCCGCGGCGCAGGAGCGCGTGCGCTTCGACCACCGCTGGGTCATCACGAAGCGTCCCATCGTCATGACGGGCGGCGAGCTCACGCTCGACACGCTCGACCTCATCTACGACGAGACCTCGAAGT
>CAZHZI010000279.1:0-1788 GCA_964536955.1 uncultured Conexibacteraceae bacterium | reverse complement strand
CGCAAGGCCGAAGGACCGGGGAACGTGAAGGTCGAGATCTGCGCCATTCAGGGAGGGCAGTACGCGGGCGGCCCCGAGACCCCGATCAACGGTGTGCCGGTGGCCCGGATGCGAAATCTCGGCAATCAAGAAACCGAGCTCTGGGATCTCACGCCGGGCCCGTACGAGTCCTATATCATCGTGTACGGCGATCCGACGACCAATTCCGTGAAGTATGACATCCTCGAAGTCTCAACCGCCACGCCTCCTGCAGGGCCACCCGCCGTCAAGCTTCGGGGTGGGGTTTATCACCATTGCGGGCACAGCGGGCCGACGCCGGCGCGTGGGAACGCGAGCTTCGGGGGGTGCAACGACGGTGCCGGAGGGCCAAATGATCCGACGGACCCGTCGCCAGCGGCATTTCGACAGACTTTTGGCGTGAATGGGCCAGCGTGGATCGACTGCGGCGGGGATTGTTGTACAACAAACCCGCAATAGTCAGCTTCCGGCGGCCAGCGCTCCTCGCCGCGCGAGGCGCTGCCGGGGCGCGAACGCAGAAAATGCGATCGCTGGACAGAAAAACACGGGCCGCTGCGCGGCCCGTGTTGCAAATCTGACCAGCTCCCGAGGAGGGACTCGAACCCCCGACCCGGTGATTAACAGTCACCTGCTCTACCAACTGAGCTACTCGGGAATAGCCAAGAAATCTAACCAGTTCGCGGACCCTTCTTCAACCCGCGCATAGCTTGACAGCTGGCACGGGAGCCGGGAGCTTCTGCACAACTCAAATGTCCGGAGGATGCATGTCTTCGAGATCGCAACGCTCGCTGCTCGCACCATTACTCGCCGGTCTGCTCACATCGTGCGCGACGGTCACGGTCAACCCAGCCACGGAAGAGGCCGCCGTACGCGCGCGCAGCGCGGACCTGGGCCGCGCAATCGCGGCCAGGAATCTCGATGCCATCATGGCCCTGCACGCTCCCTCGGCGGTGTTAATGGTGCCCAACTCGCCGCCGATGACAGGGGCTGAGGCCATCAGGGAGGGTTGGCGGTCCACGCTGGCCGATCCCACGTTCTCGTTAACTTGGCAGCCCACGAATGTCAGGGTCGCGCAAAGCGGCGACGTGGCGACTGAGCTCGGCACCTACGCCCTGCACTTCGACTCTCCGCAGGGACGCGTCAACGACGTGGGCAACTACACGACCGTATGGCACAAGATCGACGGTAACTGGGTAGTCGCAAGCGACATGGCGACGAGCTCACAACCCATGCCCACCCCGCCGTCTCCCGCGCCGGCGGTCGTCGCCGAGATGAGCGACATGGAGACGCGCGCCGCCTCCGCGATCACCTGGACGGACCTCGTCGTCCCCGGGTTTGCGGCCGGCGCGAAGATAGCCGTGCTGCATGGAGACCCGGGCAGTACCGGGGACTACACGTTGCGGCTCCAGTTCCCCGACGGCTACGAGTTCCCGGCGCACTGGCACCCGATGGGCGAGCACATAACGGTGCTCTCGGGCGTCTTCCGCCTGGGAATGGGCGGCACGGTCAACGCATCGGCCATCCGCGAGTATCAACCGGGCGATTTCCTGTACGTTCCCGGACGGATGCCGCACTTCGGCGGAGCGCGGGGCGAGACGGTGATTCAGCTCCACGGGATGGGACCGTTCTCGATCAACCTCGGCTCGCCATAGCCGACCGGTTCGCGGTTCGCGGCTCGTGGTTCGTGGCTTGCGGAGTCAACCACGAACCATGAGTCAGATCCATCCTGAATTCGACCCGCGCCGGCGAAAGACAGCGCTGATCACCGGC
>CAZHZI010000278.1:0-1796 GCA_964536955.1 uncultured Conexibacteraceae bacterium | reverse complement strand
GTCCGCTTCCTGACGGCTGGCCTGCTGGTGGGCGGGGCGCTGGTGGTGCGTGGCGGTCTGGACCATGGCAGTCATCCTCCGATAAATCCGGGTTCCAACAATCAAGGGAGAGTCCAATGAGCACATTCGTGTTGATCCACGGCGGAGGAGACGTCGGATGGTCCTGGCACCTGGTGGCGGCCGAGCTACGAGCGCGTGGGCACGACGTGCTGGCTCCCGACCTTCCGGGTGATGACGAGTCAAAGACCCTGGCGGACTACGCCGACGCCGTGGTCGAGGCGGTCGGTGACAAGCAGGACCTGGTCGTCGTGGGCCACTCGTTCGGTGCGTTCACCGCCCCGTTGGTCGCCGATCGGCTGCCCGTCGATGTGCTGGTCCTCCTGGCCGGCATGATCCCGTCGCCGGGTGAGTCGCCGGATGAGTGGTGGGCCAACACCGGCTGCCAGAGCGCGGTGGAGGAGCAGGCCAAGCGCGATGGCGGTTTGACCGGCAGCGCGGATCCATTCGTGAGCTTCTACCACGATGTACCGAGTGAGCTGGCCGAGGAGGCGATGGGCAAGGAGCGCGACCATCCGTCCAGGGCCGCATCGGCCGCTCCGTGGCCGTTGGACGCGTGGCCGAACGTGCCGACGAGATTCGTGCTCTGCGACGAGGACCGCTTCTTCCCGCCCGACTTCTTTCGCCGGCTGGTGCCCGAGCGCCTGGGTATCGTCCCCGACGAGATCGCGGGCGGCCACTGCGTCGCACTCAGCCGCCCCAAAGAGGTAGCGGACATGTTGGCGGGCTACGCGGCTACCGCGTCTGCCACAAGGATCGAGCAGTGAACCGTTCCTCGGCGGCGGCTGGCCCGCCGGGCGTCGGGGCATGGACGCGAATCGGTATCGAGAGGATCCGGTGACGGTGATGTCCAACCAGCAGGGTAATCAGATGCGGCCGAACTCCGAGCCGACCGCTGGTGAGCACGGGACCAGGCAGACCGACCTGTTCGACTACGACGCGGAGTTGCGTCTGCACAACGAACTCTTCCGTGCCGCTGCCCGCGTCGGCTCGCGCGACCGTGTGCTCGACATCGGCTGTGGTACGGGGCAGTCCACGCGCGAGGCCGCCCGCGCCGCCGTCACCGGAAGCGTGGTAGGCGTCGACCTCTCTGCACCGATGCTCGAACGGGCCCGTCAGCTCAGTGACGACCAGGGACTGCCCAACATTACCTACCAGCAGGCGGACGCTCAGGTTCACCGCTTCCCATCGACGCATTTCGACCTTTGTATCAGCAGGTTCGGAGCGATGTTCTTCGCCGACCCAGTCGCCGCGTTCACCAATATCGGGCGCGCTCTGCGCCCCGGAGCGCGCCTCGTGCTGCTGGTCTGGCAAGATCGCGACCGCAATGAATGGGCCTCCGCGATCCGCCAGAGCCTCACCGCCGCAACGGCCACACCCGCCCCTCCCACCGGCGGTCCAGGCCCGTTCTCACTCGCCGATCCGACCATCACGCAAGGCATCCTGGCGGCGGCAGGCTTCACGCAAGTCAGCTTCGCCGACGTGCACGAGCCCGTCTTCTACGGCCCGGACACCGCCACCGCCTTCGATAACGTGCTCCGCCTACGGGAATACAAAGACCTGCTAGCCCACCTCGACACCGCGACAGCCGAGCAGGCACGCACGCGGCTACGCGCCACCCTCGCCGCCCACAACACCGACAGCGGCGTGTACTTCGACTCGCGTGCCTGGATCATCACAGTCCGCCGTCACTGACCACCGCACCCAGTCTGACCCAAACATCCAGCTGGCCAATGCCC
>CAZHZI010000277.1:0-1798 GCA_964536955.1 uncultured Conexibacteraceae bacterium | reverse complement strand
GTCACACGAGCAACGAGAGAGGCGGCGCTCCGGCTCGAGCGGGCTGGGTTCGTGGCGGAGCAGACGGCGGACGGCCTCGCCTACCGCTTCGTTCGCGGGCCGGACATCGTGGACGTGCTGGCTCCCGACCACCTCGGACGACGAACCGATATCGTCACGGCTCCGCCCGGCAAGACGATCGAGGCGGTTGGGGGTCGGCAGGCACTCGATCGACGGCGACTGGTTGTCGTGGATGTGGCCGGCGAGTCGTTCTCGGTCCCTGTCCCATCGCTGCTTGGCGCCATCATCATCAAGGCCCGTGTCTGCGCCAGCAGCGCGCTGCCGAAGCACCGCCGCGACCTCGCACGACTCCTCGCACTGGTCGATGACGTCGGGGCGATGCGGCAGGAGATGAGCCCGAACGAGCGGAAGTACTTGCGAGCTCGTTCCGAGCTTCGCAGTGACCGGCACCCGGCCTGGCGCGGGATTCTCAACTCCCAGGACGCGATCATCGCTCTCGAACGGCTGTCGGAGGCGTAGAAGTGGGAACCGGTCGGCGGCCTGGCAACCCGGGCCTGAAGGGCAAGCTGTTGAACAAGAGCATCGAGGCCTACGTCCTCGCGCTCGAGACCATCAACAGGCTCTCGGTCACTTACCGCGTCGAAACGTTCGCGTATCTGATCTGCAACGCATGGGAGCTGCTTCTCAAGGCGAAGATCCTTGAGGACTCCCGACAGAAGCGGGCCATCTACTATCCGCGCCAGCGCGGTGAGCGACCACGCACGCTCGCGCTTCGCGATTGCCTCAAGAAGGTCTTCCCCAGCGAGCGGGACTCCGTGCGGCGGAACGTCGAGCGGGTCACCGACCTCCGGGACGAAGCAGTACATCTCGTTGTCGGCCAGATTCCCAAGGATGTGCTTGCGCTCCTCCAGGCGTCGGTCTTGAACTACCACCGACTCTTGAACGAGTGGTTCGACATGAGCCTGTCCGACCGGGTTCCGGTCGGCATGATGAGCCTCGTATACGACCTCAGCCCGGAGCAAACTGATCTCGGCAGTCCGGTACTGCGCCGGCGCCTGGGCAAGGACGCTGCAGACTACCTGACGGAGTTCGTGGCGGAGGTCCGGCGCGAGCACGAGGATCTCGGTAAGCCATCCGAGTTTGCCGTCGAGATTCGGTACAGCCTAGGAATCGAGAAGCGTGCGGACTCGGGAGACATCACTCTGACTGGCGGGCCGGAGGGAAAGGCCACCCGCGTGGTGGAAGTGGCCAAGGACCCGAGTCGAACCCATCCGTACCGGCAGAAGGAAGTCGTCTCCCACCTCAACGCCGCCCTCAAGGGCGAGCGCAACGTGACGACCTACGACGTCCAGTGCGTGATTGAGGCGCACAAGATCAAGAAGCGCTCCGAATATCACTACCACGGACAGGTCCCTGGAAACCCTGACCAATACAGCCGAGAGTTTGTCGAGTGGATGGCGAGGCAGTATCGGCAGGACTCGACCTTCTTCTCGGACGCTCGCGACAAGGTGAAGCTGCTGCGCGCACGGGCTCGTGCCCGAGCAGCGGCGTCCAACGGTTGATCCATGCCGGCCGATCCGGCGCCTATTGCCCCCTCACCCGCCGTCTGTTTCGGCGCCGGGCGGATTGATAGGCGAGCCTGCTGAAGTACGCCTTTCGGGCCGCCTCCGCACGTCGCAGCCTGTCGGGGGCCGCCAGTCGGCCGTGCGGGTCGACCTCGAGCTCGAAGCGCTGGAGGAAGGCCAATCGCGCGGCCGCCGTGGTCTGCCGAGGGTCGTTGCGGGCATGCATCGCGTAG
>CAZHZI010000276.1:0-1824 GCA_964536955.1 uncultured Conexibacteraceae bacterium | reverse complement strand
GGTGGTGAAGACCATACCGGTGTCAAGCTGCGAAGTGGCTGAGGCCTGCAAGATCCTGGAGAATACTTATCGCTCGGTCAATATCGCTATGGTTAACGAGCTCAAAGTGCTGTTCGACCGAATGGGGATCGACGTCTGGGAGGTGATCGATGCAGCCAAGACGAAGCCGTTTGGCTTCCAAGCGTTCTACCCGGGGCCCGGGCTGGGCGGCCATTGCATCCCGATCGACCCATTTTACCTCAGCTGGGTGGCCCGCAAGTTGGAAATGCCCACCCGGTTCATCGAGCTGGCCGGTGAGATCAATCACAGCATGCCGCACTACGTGGTTGAGCGCGTGGCCAAGGCGCTCAACGACGTGGGCAAACCGGTCCGCGGCAGTCGGATCGGTATCCTGGGCGTGGCCTACAAAAGGGACGTGGACGACCCCCGCGAAAGCCCTTCGTTCAAGCTGATGGAATTGTTACAAGTGCGAGGGGCGGTGATCAGCTACAACGATCCGCACATCCCCGTGTTGCCGTCGATGCGCCACTACCAGGTGCCGCGGCTTGCCAGCGAAACCCTGACGCCGGAATACCTAGCCTCGCTGGACTGCGTGCTGATCGCGACGGACCATTCGGCCTACGACTATGAATTTATTACGAAGTTCGCGCAGCTGGTCGTGGACACACGCAACGCCACGCGGGACGTCAGCGGTAGTCGCGCCAAGGTTTACAAGGCCTGAAATGTAGACCGCACACTCCGCTATGCGGTTTGGTGTTCCGCCTGAAGATGTACCTCTCGCGGAGCGGGAACCCTACGATACCCTGACCCCCGAACCCTATGACGCGTCGGCTGAGCTTGCTCGATACCATCAGTGTGATCGTGGGGATCGTGATTGGCGCCGGGACCTATGAAACGCCACCACTCGTGTTTCAAAACATCGACGGCGTTTGGAGTGGGTTGGGCGTGTGGGCTTTGGGAGGACTCTTGTGCTTGATCGGCGCGTTCACCTACGCCGAGCTGGCGACCACCTACCCGCGTTCGCAATGGTCTTGGTGTTCGTCACGTCTCTGGCTGGAATGACGCGGCATTTGTGGTTGCAGAAATGCAGGATTCTCGCCGGGTTCCTCCGGCGTTGCAACGCCGGGCGGACACTTGGTCGGGCACTTCTGACCATATCATAGACGGTTCCGGTTTCCCCCAAAACCGGAAACCGTAAGTCAAAAAGCCCCAGGGGCGTTTGACATCCCCAGTACTGGTAGACATAGTAAATCCGAACAGCACAGATGCGCCAGTATGACGCAGGCATCGCCTGCGGACCCGACGGGCCGGGTCTTATCTTCTCCATGAGTGCACATCTACGAGAGGGGACTTCTGCACGTGCCAGTGATCAAATCACAACGCCGTTCGCGAATGCGCCATGGCAAAACAGGGGGGCTGCGGCGAGGAAGCCGGCGCCAATTGGGCTCGGGGATTCAAACGCTCGAAGATCGCGTTCTCTTGGCGGTTACGGTGGTTGATTTTGACGGGGTGGATGCCAGCTTGACGCCCGTCAGCGGGGCGGCGCTTGCCAATTACCTGGATGATTTCGGGATTACGATCTCCAATACGACCGCCAACATCACTCCGGTAATTGCCAACGAGAACAACCCTCCGCAGGGGTTTCACGTTGCGGACCCATCGTCTCCGCCGAACTTTTTTATCACCAATAACGCGAATAACGACCCGTACTCGTTCCGCATCAACTTTGCGTCCCCTTTGATGCGGTTTGCCTTTACGCGGATCGAAGAAAATGGCGGGCCCAACCTGACCGTTGCGGAGTGGAGGGCCCGGGCACTTGACAGC
>CAZHZI010000275.1:0-1833 GCA_964536955.1 uncultured Conexibacteraceae bacterium | reverse complement strand
GCCCGCGGGGACCTCGAGACCGGCAGCCACCACACGGTGGAGGACGTCGGCATCGTGCTGGGGCAGGCGCTCGACGAGGCCCTCGGGGACCGCGAAGGGATCAGGCGCTACGGCTCCGCCCTCGTGCCGATGGACGAGTCCCTCGCCGAGTGCGCGATCGACATCTCCGGACGACCCCTCTGCATCTTCGACGCGGATCTTCCCGTCGCCTCCATCGCCGGCTTCGACAGCGAACTTGCCGAGGAGTTCTTCCGTGCGGTGGCCAACAGCGCCAAGCTGACCCTCCACGTCTCGGTCCGCGATGGCACGAACGCCCACCACATGATCGAGGCCGCGTTCAAGGCGTTCGCGCGAGCGCTGCGCGTCGCCGTCTCGATCGACCCCGAGGAGAGCGGCGTACCGTCGACCAAGGGAACGCTGAGCGAGTGACCGCCCGCATAGCGATCCTCGACTACGGCATGGGCAATCTGCGCTCGGTCGAAAAGGCGCTTGAGCACGTCGGCGCCACGGCGACGATCACCAGCGCCGCAGACGAGGTGCGGGGCCTCGACGGGGTGATCCTGCCGGGGGTCGGCGCCTTTCCGAAGGCAATGGCGCGGGTCCGTGAGCTGGGGCTCGACGAGCTGGTCGCCGAGCGGCGGGATGCCGGTGTGCCGATCCTCGGCATCTGCCTGGGCCTGCAACTGCTCTTCGACTCGACAACCGAGCTCGGCGGCGCGACCGGGCTCGGCCTGCTCCCCGGCGGAGTGGCTGCGCTTGACGCGGAGGGGCTCAAGGTCCCGCACATCGGCTGGTCACCCGTGCGCTGGGCGCGCGATTCCCGGCTCGCCGAAGGAATCGATTCAGAGACGCCGTTCTACTTCGTCCACTCCTTTGCGCCGCGGCCCAATCCTGGAGACCTGCTGGGCACCGCCGCTTATGGCGAGCGCTTCGCCTGCGCCGTGGAGCAAGACAACGTCTTCGGTGTCCAGTTCCACCCGGAGAAGTCGAGTGCCGCGGGGCTGCGGCTGCTCTCCAACTTCGCCGGGGTCTGCGCGTCCGTCCCAGCGTGATCCTCTATCCGGCGATCGACATCCGCGGCGGCATGACGGTGCGGCTGCTTCGCGGCGACTACGAGCGCGAGACCGCCTACGACGCGGACCCGGTTGACGCGGCTGTCCGCTGGGCCGGCGAGGGCGCGCGATTCCTGCATGTCGTCGACCTGGACGGAGCGAAGGCAGGGAGCCCGCAGAACCTCGAAGTCGTGCGGCGGATCGCCGCTGCGGTCGAATGCCCAATCCAGGTCGGCGGCGGTCTGCGCGACGCCGAATCGGTCGCCGCGGTGCTCGGCGCCGGTGCGGAGCGGGTCGTGATCGGGACGGCGGCTTTGCGGGATCCGGAGTTCTTGGAGGACATGCTGGAACTGCACGGGGAGCGCGTGGTGGTGTCGGTGGACGCCCGGAACGAGATGGTTGCCCTGGCGGGCTGGACCGAAGCGGGCGAAGAGAGGGTTGTCGACGTCGTGGCGAAACTCGGCTCTCGCGGGGTCGCTCGCTTCCTCTGCACGGCGATCGAAGTCGACGGGACGATGGAGGGGCCGGCCCTCGCCGAGCTCGGTCGAATCGCCGCCGCGACGGAGGCCCAGGTGATCGCATCGGGGGGCGTGGGGTCCCTGCGGGACCTGGAGCTGCTCGCCCAGCAGGCCGCGCCGAACGTCGAGGGCGCAATCGTCGGTCGAGCCCTCTACGAGCGCAGGTTCACCGTCGCCGAAGGCAATGCCGCGCTGGGTGCGACCTAGGTGGTTGATTCCACGCCCTCAGGCGACATAGTCGACCAAGGCGCGGCTCGGTCGCC
>CAZHZI010000274.1:0-1842 GCA_964536955.1 uncultured Conexibacteraceae bacterium | reverse complement strand
TTGCTTCGGCCTGCGCCAGACGCGGCTTGAGATCCACTACGGATTGCTGAATTTTGCCGCGCACTTCGGTAATTTTGTCGCCGGTCTGCGCTGCAGTCGCCTTCAGTAAATCTTCGGCATCTGTTATGAATGCCTTGATGTCGGTAACCAGTGTTTGCGTTTCTTGATTCATCATTACTCCTTTAAGTCGGTTAAACCAATACTTCAATCGCATGCATATTTTGCCCGTTGGTAGGGACCGACGCTTGATATGAATCAATAGATTGGAGAATGTTTAGGTCGTTCCGGCAGCGTTACCGTCCCAGCCCCTGCATGACCAGCATGCCTATGATCAATCTGACACCGACAGCTGTCCAGGGTTGGGCGCAAACGTATTCATCAGTCGTTACCGCTACCGCATCGGCTCAATCTCAATAACGATCTTATGTTGATATGGATCAAAACGCTTATTAATGGGTCGGTAAGAATTGCTTTAGATTCTCTTGAATCAACGAGGAGTAATTAGATATGAGCCAGAATATAGTGCAATCAGCACCTTCGCCGCTCGCGATGTTGCAGGGTGGAGTGGGCCGCCTGGAAAGTTACGTGCAGGCAGTCAATCGTTTTCCGATATTGTCCTCGGAAGAAGAATCGAAACTGGCGCGTAAGTTCCGCAACGAGGGCGACATCAATTCTGTCCGCCAACTGGTAACCTCGCACTTGCGGATGGTCGTCTCAATTGCTCGTAATTACATGGGCTACAGCTTGCCGCAGGCGGACCTCATCCAGGAAGGCAATATCGGCTTGATGAAAGCCGTGAAACGGTTCGATCCGGATCGCGGTGTGCGACTGGCATCGTACGCGATTCACTGGATCAAGGCGGAGATGCACGAGTTTATTTTGCGCAACTGGAGACTGGTGAAGATTGCCACCAGCAAGGCCCAGCGCAAGCTGTTTTTCAATTTGCGCAGCATGAAGCCGGGGTTTGCATCGCTAAGCCAGACGGAAATCCTGAAAATCTCGAAAACCCTGCACGTGAGCCCCGAGGAAGTGGCCGAGATGGAGTGCCGCTTCTCGGGCAAGGATATTGCGCTCGAGCCAAGCAACGATGTTGACTACACCTACGCGCCGATTACCTACCTTACAGACCCGAACGCCGAGCCCTCACAGGCAATCGAGGCAGCACAGAACAAACGGCTGCGCGCAGAGGGACTTGCGTCAGCACTGGGTTCGCTCGATGCTCGTAGCCGACGCATTATCGAGGCGAGATGGCTGCAGGAAAAAGACTCAGCCACGCTGCATGACTTGGCCACCGAGTTCAAGGTGTCGGCCGAACGCATCCGTCAGATCGAAGCCAAAGCGCTACAGCAGATGAGGGGCGTGCTGGTTCCTATCTGAACGGTCGGAATTCGCTTATAAATGACGGCATTCATTCCCTTCACTCGCGCTTGGTGTGCCAGTTTGTTGACGTGGATCAAATTGTGACTTGGGCATCGGTGGAGAATCTTTAATAGGCGAAAGCCGCTAGGGGCATGGGTGCTAGGCACACATGTAATGATTATCTAATCAAATGGAGAAATATCATGGCAAACATTACTCGTTTTGATCCTTTTTCAAGCAACCTCAACGATCTGTTCGAAGGTTTGTTGTTACGGCCGATTAAATTTGATACCAACGGCGGGCAGCAGCTACAAATGAAGATCGACGTTACCCAGAATGACAAGGCCTATACGGTCAAGGCCGATATACCCGGCGTCAAGAAGGAAGATATCCACGTCGAGGTCGACGGCAACGTGGTGGCGATCAGCGCCGAAGTGAAGAAGGAAAAGGAAGAAAAAAAGGACGAGCGCTTGATCCGCAGCG
>CAZHZI010000273.1:0-1849 GCA_964536955.1 uncultured Conexibacteraceae bacterium | reverse complement strand
CCTTGCGGCGGATCGCGGTCGACCTTCTCGACACCTATGTCGGCCGTCACGCCGGCGAACGAATCTACCAGGGCCAGGTGCGGCGCGGCGCGGTCGACCGGATCGATGCCGCGATCCTGATGGCGGACCTGCGTGGGTTTACCTTGCTGTCGAACGCCGTCGGCCTGGCGCATGTACTCGCGACACTTGACGCCTGGTTCGAATGCGTCGCCGCAGCGATCGAGGCGCATCGTGGCGAGATCCTGAAATTCATGGGCGACGGCCTGCTTGCGATCTTTCCGGCCGAAGCCGATTCCGCCGACGCTTGCCACCGCGCCGCGGCTGCGGCGCTGGATGCTTTTCGGGGCGTCGATGTCTTGAACGCTGAATGCTCGGCGGCGGGAAAAGACGCGGTCGAATTCGTCGTCGGGCTGCATGTCGGAGAGGTCGCCTACGGCAATATCGGCGGCCGCCGGCGGCTCGACTTCACCGTGCTCGGCCCGGCGGTGAACTACGCGAGCCGGTTGCAGGATCTCGCCAAGAGCCTCGGCCGCAACATCCTCCTGTCGAAAAGCTTCGCGAGCCTAATCCCCGGCCCGGTCGTCGATCTCGGCGACCATCCGCTCTGCGGGATCGGCGACGCTGAACGGATTTTTGAATTACCGCGCGCGTGAGGCGGCGGCCGCGGCCTTCGCCGCATTCCGCCGTGCCCGGTAGTAGGCCCAGAACAGCCGCGCCACGACGCCACGCCAGGGGGCCCATTTTTCGGCGAGTTTTCTGAGCTTCTTCTCGTCGGGGCGCTTGCGGAGTTTTAGGCCCGTATGCACCGCGCTCTGCAGCGCGAGGTCGCCCGCCGGAAAAATGTCGGGATGGCCGACGCAGAAGAGAAGATAGATCTCCGCCGTCCACGGTCCGATGCCCTTCAGCGCCGTCATCGTGGCCATCGCCTGCTCGGCGGGGAGGTCGTGGACGGCGATCAGGTCGAAGCCATCGGCCGCGGCGGCCGCGATCCCCGTCAGCGTGCGAATCTTGGGCCGCGACAGGCCGACGGCGCGGAGCGTGTCCTCGCCCGTCAGCAGGAACTGCTCCGGCGTGAACGGATCGACAGCTGCCTTGAAGCGGGTCCAGATCGAAGCCGCTGCGGCGTTGGAAATCTGCTGCGAGGTGATGATCGAAGCGAGGCCTTCGAATCCGCCCGGCTGACGCCGGAGGGGGAGGGGGCCGGCGAATTCTGCGACCGGCACGAGGCGCGGATCGGCGGCGAGCAGGTGCTTGAGCGCCTTCGCGATCTGCCTCTCCGTCTCGATCGGTTTCGGGGGCGCTGCCGTCCTATTTCGTTTGCCGGAATACGCCATTCAGTATACCTTGATGTCGGTGATCAGAAACTTCGCCGATCGCGATACAGAAGCGCTATTCCGCGATAAGCGCGTCCGGCGGTTTGCGAGCATCGAGCGGCAGGCGCGCCGCAAGCTCTCCTTCTCGACGGCGCAGCCGGCCTCAGCGACCTGCGGATACCGCCGGCAAACAGGCTGGAGCGATTGAAGGGCAAGCGAGCGGAGCAGTAGGGCAAGCGAGCGGAGCAGTACAGCATTCGCATCAACGATCAGTGGCGCATATGCTTTCGCTGGGACGACCACGCGGCCTGGGACGTGGAGATTGTGGAACTACCATTGAAGGAACTGAGGATGACGAAGGAAGTCGACACGCTCGAGCCAATTCCTCCCGGCGAGATTTTGCTGGAGGAGTTCATGAAGCCGATGGAGATTAGTCGCAACAGGCTTTCCCGCGACCTCGACATGCCTGTCAGCCGTGTGTCGGAAATCGTCCGCGGGAAGCGGAGCATTACCGCCGATACCGCCCTCAGGCTCGC
>CAZHZI010000272.1:0-1857 GCA_964536955.1 uncultured Conexibacteraceae bacterium | reverse complement strand
GGGGCGGCGCGCCTGCTCGGCGCCAAGGTGGTCGTCCCCCCCGGCGCAACCGGCGACACCGACACCGACCTGGTCGCGAAGGCGGACGCCGCGGCGAATGCCGGCGCGGCCGGCGCCTCGCGAGTTGTCGTCCATGTCGGCGGTCCCGACGAGGCCGCCCACCGCCGTGACCGCCCGGCCAAGGTCTCGATCCTCGAACGGGTCGACCGCGAGCTGCTGCCGACCCTGGTTCGCGTGGCCCGAGACGCCGGCGCGGTTCTGCGCGTGGGCTCCGACCACGGCTGCGATCCCCGCACCGGCGCCCACGACGCGAGCTCGGTTCCGTGGCTCAGCTGGCAGGCGGGGAGCCGTCGAGTCGACGACGTGAGCGAGGCTTTACGATGAGCGCCCGGATCATCGTCGCCGGAACGGCCTCGGGGGTCGGGAAGACGACCGTCGCCACGGGGCTGATCGCGGCCCTGCGCGCTCGCGGTCTCGCGGTCCAGGGCTTCAAGGTCGGCCCCGACTACATCGATCCCGGCTTCCACTCGCTTGCCTCCGGCCGTCCCGGTCGCAACCTCGACGCCTACCTCTGCGGCCCGGAGCTGATCGCGCCGCTCGCGCGCCACGGCAGCGCCGGCGCCGAGGTCTCCGTGATCGAGGGTGTGATGGGGCTCTTCGACGGTGCCTCCGGCCAGGGCGAACTGGCCTCGACCGCGCAGGTGGCGAAGCTGCTGGGAGCGCCGGTCCTGCTGGTCCTCGACGCGGCCTCGATGTCCCGCTCGGTGGCCGCGATCGTCCACGGCTACCGCGACTTCGACCGCTCGCTCGACCTCGCCGGCGTGGTGCTGAACCGGGTCGGCTCCGAGCGCCACGAGCAGTTGCTACGCGAAGCGATCGAGCCACTCGGCGTCCCCGTGCTCGGGTGCCTGCGGCGCGAGGAGAGCATGGCGGTGCCCGAGCGCCACCTCGGGCTGGTCCCGGCCGGCGAGCGGGCGGCGGAGAACCGGGCGATGCTCGGAACCCTGGCCGAGACGCTCGAGCACGGCGTCGACGTCGACGTCGTGCTCGACCTCGCGCGCCGCGCCCCTGCGCTGAGCGGCCCGGCCTGGAGCCCCGAGCCTGCGCAGCCGGTGGAAGGCAGCGCCCGCGTCGCGATCGCCCAGAGCCAGGCCTTCTCCTTCCACTACGAGGAGAACCTCGAGCTGCTGCGCGCCGCCGGGGCCGAGCTTGCCCCCTTCGACCCGCTGCGCGAGGAGTCGCTGCCCGAGGGCACGGGGGCGCTGCTGCTCGCCGGCGGCTTCCCCGAGGTCTTCGCCGCCGAGCTCTCCGAGAACGCGGCGCTGCGCGAGGAGGTCGCCGCCTTCGCCCGCTCCGGGCGGCCGGTCCTGGCCGAGTGCGGCGGGCTGCTGTACCTGGGCACGGAGCTCGGCGGCCGGGCGATGTGCGGGGTGCTGCCGGTCAGGGGAGAGATGAAACGGCGTCTCAGCCTCGGCTACCGCGAGGCGACCGCGGCCGTCGCCAGCCCCTGCTTCCAGGCGGGTGAGGGCTTCCGCGGCCACGAGTTCCACTACTCCGGGATCGAGCCGGTCGCCGGCGACCCTCCTGCCTGGAAGCTCGCCGCGGGCGGCGCCGAGTGGGGCGAGGGGTTCGTCAGCGCGGGCGTGCACGCGAGCTATCTCCACCTCCACTGGGCCGCCCATCCCGAGATTGCCACTCGCCTGGTGGCCGCGGCGCGGCGCGGCGCCACGGTCGCGGCATGAGCCTGACGCTGGTCCTGGGCGGAACCCGGTCCGGCAAGAGCCGGCACGGGGAGCGGCTCGCCGCCGCCAGCGGCCGCCCCGTCCACTACGTCGCCACCGCCGACCCCGCCGACCC
>CAZHZI010000271.1:0-1859 GCA_964536955.1 uncultured Conexibacteraceae bacterium | reverse complement strand
GCCTACCGGGCCAAGAAGAACACGCGGAGCATC
The DNA here is from genome assembly GCA_964536955.1 of uncultured Conexibacteraceae bacterium. Lineage (GTDB taxonomy): Bacteria > Actinomycetota > Thermoleophilia > Solirubrobacterales > 70-9 > CAZHZI01. The sequence continues at coordinate 1,826 of CAZHZI010000271.1, read as the reverse complement.
GACGGGCTACCCGGTCTCTAGACGCGGGGGTCACCTCCTGCGCGACCGGCAAACGACACACCTGCGGGCGAGGCCGTCACGTTGTCCGGCGGCGTGACCGTGACCGGCTGGGGCGCGCCCGCTCCCGCAGGATGGTCGGCGGGAAGTCGGCCGCTAGCCCCGTTTTCCGCACATGGGGATAATTGGGGGTATCTCCGGCGCGGCGTGTTGATCAAGGCAGGCCGGGCCGGTAGTTCCTGGGGCTCGTGAGACAACCAGCGCAGTTCGGTGGCCCGAGTGTGGAGAAGATGCTCGGTGCGTTGCCCGTGGTAGCCGAGTTCTGTTCCCGATTGCGGATCAGGGAGCTCGTCGATACCGCCTGCCCGGTGCGTGACCTGGCCGAACTCACGCACGGACAGGTTATCGAGGCGCTGGTGGCCAACCGGCTGACCTCGCCCGCGCCGCTGGTGCACGTGCAGCAGTGGGCGCGGGCCTGGGCGGTGGAAGAAGCCCTCGGTATCGATCCCGGCCTGCTCAACGATGACCGGATCGGACGAGCGCTGGACGTGATCGCCCCGCACCTGGACCACCTGGTCGGCTCGGTCGGGCTGGCCGCGATCGACGCGTTCGGCATCGAGGTCAGCCGGATGCACTGGGACATGACCTCCATCTCCCTTCATGGCGACTACGACCAGGCCGAACAGGAGTTCCCCGCCCCGAAGTACGGTCATCCCAAGGACCGGCGGGCCGACCTCAAGCAGATCCAGGCCGGGATCGCGGTCAGCGGTGATGGTGGTATCCCGGTGTTCGCCCGCACTTTCGACGGCGGAGCGGGCGAGGTCGCCCAGGTCACCGGCACGATGAAGCAGTTGCAGGCGCTGGCCGGTCGACAAAGGTTGCTGATGATCGGCGATTCCAAGCTGATCTCGTATCCGAACCTCGCGGCGATGACGGCCGAGCAGGTCACCTTCATCGCCCCGGCGTCTAAGACCTATGTCCCGGCCGCCACGCTGGCCGCCCTGGAGTTGCCGCAGGCCACCGCCGTGGACTACATCGCGCAGCGCGATGCCGGTAAACCCGCTGATCAGCGCGGTTCCTGGCATGTGCTGGAAGACACGATGACCGTGGCCGGACCACGCAAGAAGGATCCGGTGGTGGCGCTGCGCCGGATCTTCGTGCACTCCTCGGCCCGCGCCCGGGCAGCGGCCAACGCGCGCGCTCTGAAGCTTGAACGTGCCCGCGATGACCTGGCCCGGCTGGAACGCGGGCTGGGCTCGCGCCACTATCCGAGCGAGGCGAAGGTCGCCGACCGGGTCGCGGTCATCGCCAAACAGCGACGGGTGAGCGCCTACCTGCGCACCACGATCGGCACCGACCCCGACACCGGCAAACCCACCCTGAGCTGGGAACTCGATCAAGAAGCGATCGACACCGAAACCGCCACCGACGGCTGGTACGCCCTGCTCACCAACCTCGATCCCGAACAAGCCGACGCCGCGCAGGTGCTGCTGCTGTACAAGAAGCAAGAAGCCGTCGAACGCCGATACGCCGCATTCAAGGGGCCGCTGGCCGTGACCACGCTGTACCTGAAGAACAACCGCCGGATCGCTGCCCTGATCACCGTGATCTGCTTGGCCCTGCTCATCTTCTGCCTTGTCGAACGCCAGGTCAGACGAGCCCTGGCCACGCGGGGAGAACACAAGGTCAACGGCTTGTATGCGGGGCGACCCGCCGTACCCACCGGTCGTCTGATCTTCGACGCGCTCGCGGGTATGCGGATCATCCCAGGCTCCACCGCCACGTCACCAGTGATCCCGCAGCCCACCCCAACCCAGCTCGATCTCCTC
>CAZHZI010000270.1:0-1862 GCA_964536955.1 uncultured Conexibacteraceae bacterium | reverse complement strand
TGGAAGGCGGGAGCGGCCCCCGCCGCGACCTGGTCCTGCTCAACGCCGGGGCGGCGATCTACGTCGGCGGCCGGGCGGCGGATCTCGAAGGCGGCGTCGACAAGGCCGCCGCCGCGGTCGACTCCGGCGCTGCCGGCGAAATCCTCGAACGCCTGATTGCAGCGACCGGCGAGCTTGCCGACTAGGCTCTGGGCTCTCTAGTGGGAATGATCGAGCAGCTCATCTCCGCGGCGCGCGAAGGGGTGGACGAGCGCCGCCGGGTCGTCCCGCGGGCCGACCTCGAGTCGCGGTTGTCCGCGCGCGGCGAGGACCGGCCCTTCAGCGAGGCGCTCGTGCGCCCCGGACTGTCGCTGATCGCGGAGTTCAAGCGACGCTCGCCGAGTGCCGGCGACATCTCTGCCGCGGCCGCAGTCGCCGACCAGGTGGGGGCCTACGAGCGCGGCGGCGCGGCCGCCCTCTCCGTTCTCACCGACGAGCCGCACTTCGGCGGCTCGCTCGATGACCTGCGCACTGCCCGCGCCGCCTGCGACCTGCCGATCCTCCGCAAGGACTTCATCGTCGATCCCTACCAGCTCTACGAGGCGGCGGTAAACGGCGCCGACGCGGTGCTGCTGATTGTCGGGGCGCTGGAGGACCGCCGCTTGCGCGAGATGTACGAGGAGGCGCGGGCGCTTGACCTCGACTGCCTTGTCGAGGTTCACGACGAGCCGGAGCTCCAGCGCGCGCTGGAGCTGGACGCCGACGTGATTGGGATCAACAATCGCGACCTCGACGAAGGGACGGTCGACGTCGCCACCACCTACGAGCTGATGCCCGACGTGCCCGCGGGCAAGACGGTCGTGGCAGAGAGTGGCATCTCAACCCGGGCCGAGCTGGAGGAGCTGGAACGGGTCGGGGTCGATGCGGTGCTGATCGGCTCGGCCCTGATGGCAGCCGATGACCCGGAGGCAAAGGTCCGCGAGCTGACCGGCGCCGACGAAGGCTCCCGCGAGCACCACCTGCCCTAGCCGTCGTTCAGCAAGTCTTAGGGCCACTTAGGGAGGAAACGCTCAAGGTGACGCTCGGCGGCGGCGCGAGTAGGGCTCCCGTACCCTGAAGGGGTGCGGGTCAAGATCTGTGGAGTCACGAATCTCGACGACGCGGCGGAAGCCGTGAGGCTCGGGACCTGGGCGATCGGGCTGATTCACTACGTGAAGAGCCCGAGGGCCTGTGAGCCGGCCGAGGCCGCGCGGATCGGGGCTGCGTTTCGTCGCAAGTGCGAGGTCGTGGGCGTCTTCGTCAATCCCGAGCTGGATGAGGTCGACAAGGCGGTCGAGAACGCCGGCTTGACGATGGTTCAGCTGAACGGGCAGGAGGGGCAGTCGTTCTGCGCGGAGGTGGCGCGGCGGACCGGGGTCAAGGTGATCAAGGCGATCCACGTCTCCAGCGCAGCCGATGTCCATGCCGCAGAGGCTTTCCGCACGGACTTCCACCTCTTCGATCGCAAGGGGAAGGGCCTATGGGGCGGGACGGGGGAGAGCTTCGATTGGGAGCTGCTGGCCAAACACCGGTCGCAGGTGCCGGCGATCGTCGCCGGGGGGCTGCGACCCGACAACGTCGCCGGGGCGATCTCCATCACCCGTCCCCACGCGGTGGACGTGGCAAGTGGGGTGGAGGCGGAGCCCGGTCGCAAGGACCACGCGCTGATGGAAGCCTTTTTCGAGGCCGCCAAGGCGACTAGCGTTCCGTCGCCATGAGCACCGTCGAGGAACGGTTTGGCCCCTACGGGGGCCGCTACGTGCCCGAGACGCTGATCGCGGCGCTCGATGAGCTCACGGCCGCCTGGTCGGAGGCGCGGGAGGACCAGGCGTTCGGCGAGCGGC
>CAZHZI010000269.1:0-1867 GCA_964536955.1 uncultured Conexibacteraceae bacterium | reverse complement strand
CGGTGACCGTCGACGAGCTGATGGTCGTCGAGACCTACTCGCACGTCCTGCACATCGTCAGCCAGGTCTCCGGCACCCTGCGCGAGGGGGTGAGCGCGATGGACGTGCTGCGCTCGGCGCTTCCCGCCGGCACCCTCTCCGGCGCTCCCAAGGTCCGCGCGATGCAGATCATCGACGAGCTGGAGCCGGTCAAGCGTGGCTCCTACGGCGGCGCGATCGGCTACCTGTCCTGGAACGGCGACCTCGACACCGCAATCCACATCCGCACCGTCGTGGTCAAGGACGGCCAGGCGCACGTGCAGGCGGGCGGCGGCACGGTCGCCGACGCCAAGCCGGCCTATGAGTACAACGAGTCGGTCAACAAGGCCAAGGCGGTCTTCCGCGCCGTCGAGCTGGCCTGTGAGCAGCCTGATTGGCCATGAACGTTCTGGTAATCGACAACTACGACAGCTTCACCTACAACCTCGTCCAGTACCTGGGGGAGCTGGGGGCGGAGATCGAGGTGGTCCGCAACGACAGGGCGACGGTGGTGGAGCTGTTGGCGCGCCGGCCGGACCGCCTCGTCGTCTCGCCCGGCCCGTGCACGCCTGCCGAGGCGGGGATCTCCGTCGAGGCGATTCGCGCCTTCGCCGAGGCGGGCACGCCCACGCTGGGGGTCTGCCTCGGGCATCAGTCGCTGGTGGAGGCGTTCGGCGGCCGCACGGTGCAGGGCGAGCCGGTCCACGGCAAGGATGCGGAGATCGAGCACGACGGAAAGACGATCTACGCCGGCCTGCCCAGCCCGATCGTCGCCGGCCGCTACCACTCGCTGGTCGCCGATCCCGACCTGCCCGAGGAGCTGGAGGTCAGCGCCACCTTGGGCGACGTCGTGATGGGCGCCCGCCATCGCGAGCTACCCGCCGAGGGCGTCCAGTTCCACCCCGAGTCGGTGCTGACCCCGCAGGGCAAGCACCTGCTCGCCAACTTCCTGGCGGAGGACTGATGCCCAACGACGTCGTCAGCCGCGCGATAGACGCGGTCTGCGGCGGCGACCACCTCACCGCCGATCACGCTTCGGCGGTCCTGACCGAGATCATGGAGGGCCGGGCCGAGCCGGTGCAGACCGGCGCCTTCCTGATCGCCCTGCGCGCAAAGGGGGAGACGGTTCCCGAGCTGGTCGGCCTGGCGCGGACGATGCGCGCGCTCGCGACCCATGTCCAGACGGATCGCGTCGAGCTGGTCGACACGGCCGGGACCGGCGGCGGTCCCTCGACCTTCAACGTATCGACCACGGCGGCCCTGGTCGCGGCCGGCGCGGGCTGCGCGGTCGCAAAGCACGGCAACCGCTCCAACACCAGCAGGTGCGGCTCGGCGGACCTGCTGGAAGCGCTCGGCGTCAGGATCGACCTCGGCCCGGATGCCGTCGCCCGCTGCATCGAGGAGATCGGCTTCGGCTTCATGTTCGCCCCCCGCCATCACGCTGCGATGGCACACGTCGTTCCGGTTCGCAAGGAGCTTGGGGTGCGGACGATCTTCAACTTCCTCGGGCCGCTGACCAATCCCGCCGGCGCGGATCGGCAACTGCTCGGCGTCTCCGACCGTCACTACCAGGAGACGATCGCCGAGGCGCTGGTCAGCCTTGGCAGCGAGCGGGCGATGGTGGTCGCCGCCGAGGATGGCGTCGACGAGCTGTCGACCTCGGCGCGAACGCGGGTCATCGAGGTCGCCGGCGGTGGAACGCAGGAGTGGTTCGTCGAGCCTGGACAGTTCGGCCTGGCCGAGGGCGGTCTGGCGGATGTGGCGGGTGGCACGCCGGAGGAGAACGCCGCGGCGTCGCGCGCCGTGCTGGAAGGCGAGAGCGGCCCCCGCCGCGACCTGGTCCTGCTCA
>CAZHZI010000268.1:0-1869 GCA_964536955.1 uncultured Conexibacteraceae bacterium | reverse complement strand
CGCATTTGCCGTGGCGGCTCATCTCGAGCCGGAGATTCTCGTCGTGGACGAAGTGCTCGCCGTTGGAGACGCCGCGTTTCAGAAGAAGTGCCTCGGCAAAATGGCAGACGTCGCCACCGAAGGACGGACCGTGCTGTTCGTCAGCCACAACATGGCGGCGGTTCAGCGCCTCTGCCGCACCGGACTCCTCTTGCATGAGGGGCGTGTCAAGTGTTTCGGTGATACGAGCACCGCGATCAATCAATACGTCAGGGAAATACAGTCAATTCAGACAATAAACCTCGCCGAGAGGCGCGATCGGCAAGGCAGTCAATGGTTGAAATTCACGAGAGTTGGCGTGTTCGATCGGGCCGGCAATGAACAGACGCAAATTATCTCCGGCCAGGATGTTTTCATTCGATTCTATTACGACTCCGAGCGAGTCGTTCGCGGCGCCGCAGCCGAGATCGCATTCAACGTGCGCAGCAGCCAGGGCCATCTGCTCACCAATCTGAATTCCGGCGATGTGAACAAGTCCGTGATGGATATTCACGCCGAAGGATTCATGCAGTGCAACTGGCCACGGTTCAACCTGCGCTCGGGATCCTATGACTGCGCGCTGTTTCTCTCGGTGAACGGAGAAATCGTGGATTGGCTGCAGTCCGCTTTTGCGTTGGAGGTGGAGGATGGCGATTTCTTCGGCACCGGCAGAGTGATGAACCGCGACCAGGGCGACGTCTTGATTCCCTACGACTGGTCGAGCCACCCAAGCGGCACGAACGGCGTATGACCGTCGCGCGCTTTGCTTCCCGTCTCCTGCGAAGTCCCACCCAGCGGAAGCATCTCTTTCGGTGGCTCGGATCGCTGCGGGCGAATTACCTGCTCGATCATCGCACGCCGTGGATCGTATTCGACGCGATCGATTTCATGGAGTCGATCCCCCTCGAGGGGAAACGAGTGTTCGAGTACGGCAGTGGAGGATCGACGCTTTTCTGGCTGAAGCGCGGCGCGGAGTGCGTGTCGATCGAGCACGATGTGCGGTGGCACGAATTGATACGAGACCGCCTGAAAGACGCCAGTCGAATCGACTATCGGTTGGTGCGACCGGAGCCGACGCAGGATCGAGGGACCGCGGACCCCGCTGACCCGGATCGTTACGCTTCAGACGACCCGTCGTTCTCGGGTCAGTCCTTCAAGAACTATGTATGCCAGATTGATGCGTTTCCCGATGCCTCTTTCGACGTCGTGTTGATCGATGGGCGGGCTCGTCCCGCATGCATCAAGCACAGTGTGTCGAAAGTCAAAGTCGGCGGGTCCATCATTCTCGACAACGCAGAGCGGACGTACTACCTCGCGCAAACGAAAGATCGTTTGGTAAACTTCGAACGACGGGAATTCGTTGGTGCCGGACCGATCAGCCAATTCTTTTCGCGAACAGAGATCTATGAACGGCTACGCTAGAAGTCTCAGGCGTTCTTGATGACGACCCACGAATCGTGACCGGCCAAACCGCTCCGATAGCCGTGTTTGTGTACCGCCGCTTGGAGCATACGCGACGGACGCTCGAGGCATTGGTGGCGAATGATCGCGCCGCCGAATCCGACGTCATCGTCTTCTCCGACGGTCCGAAGGACGATGCCGCGCGCGAGGACGTGGCGGCGGTCCGACGCTACCTTAAAGCGCTTGCGGGTTTTCGCTCCGTACGAATTGAGGAGCGCGATCGCAACCACGGGCTCGCGAACTCCATTATGGGCGGGGTGACCGATCTGCTTGGGAGTCACGAGCGCATTATCGTCGTCGAGGACGACCTCGTGACCTCGCGATACTTCCTGTCGTACATGAATGACGCGCTCGACCTCTACCGTGACGACGATCGCGTCGCGTGCATCC
>CAZHZI010000267.1:0-1880 GCA_964536955.1 uncultured Conexibacteraceae bacterium | reverse complement strand
CCTCTTGGAGGGCCCGGATGCCTCTCAGGCGTTCACAAGGTGTGTGGGCGGGTCAACTAGCCGCGAAGCAGGCCGCGCTCGACCAACAGCTCGGCGATCTCTACGGCGTTCGTGGCCGCCCCCTTGCGCAGGTTGTCGCCGACGACCCAGAGGTTGAGGCAACGCTCGTGGCTGGGGTCGCGGCGTACCCGGCCCACCAGGACGTCGTCGCGACCGGCCGCCTCGATCGCCATCGGATAGCGCCCGGCGGCTGGGTCGTCCATGACGACGACCCCCGGCGCGTCGCCGAGCAGCGCCCGGCAATCCTCCGGCGAGAGGTCCTCGCGAGTCTGGACGTTGACCGACTCCGAGTGGCCGGTGAAGACGGGGACGCGGGCGCAGGTCGCCGAGATGCCGACCTCCTCGCCAAGGCCGAGGATCTTTCGCGTCTCGGCCATCACCTTGCGCTCCTCGGTGGTGTAGTCGTCGCCGTCCTTGAAGACCTCGACCTGGGGCAGGACGTTGAAGGCGATCGGGTGGGGGTAGACGGCGGTGGCCGGGCTCTCCTCGCCGGCGAGCACGGCCTCGGACTGGGTGCGCAGCTCCTCGATCGCCTTCTGGCCGGTGCCAGAGACCGCCTGGTAGCTGGAGAGGACGACTCGCTCCAGGCCGACGGCGCGGTGGATCGGCGCAAGCGCCATCATCAACACCATCGTCGTGCAGTTGGGGTTGGCGACGATCCCCTTATGGCTCTCGGCGTGGTCGGGGTTGACCCCGGCGACGATCAGCGGCACGTCGTCGTGCATGCGCCAGTGGCTGGTGTTGTCGACGACGACTGCCCCGGCCTCGACCAGGCGCGGCGCCCATTCGGCGCTTATGTCGCCGCCGGCAGAGGAGAGGACGACGTCCAGGCCCTGGATCGTCTCGTCGTTGAGGGGACGGCACTCCAGCACGGAGCCCTCCCATTCGAGCTTCTTGCCGGCCGAGCGCTCGGAGGCGAAGGGGACCACCTCGGAGGCGGGAAAGTCCCGTTCCGCGAGCACCCCCAGGATCGTCGAGCCCACAGCACCCGTGGCGCCCAGCACCCCGACTCTGTACCCGTCGCCAGTCATCTCGCTGAGTATGACCGGCGGCTCAACCGCTGACGGTCGGACGGTGATCGGAGCCGGTCGGGTCCTCGGAGCGGACCGCGTCGACGCCGAGGTCGAACGCGGTGTGTAGCGCCTTCACCGCATCGGGAATGCGGTCCGCGTCGATCACGCATGAGATTTTGATCGGCGAGGTGGAGATCATCTCGATATTGATCCCCTCCCCGCCGAGCACCTCGAAGACCTTTGCGGCGACGCCGGGGTGCGAGCGCATGCCGGCGCCGACGATCGAGACCTTGCCGATCCGCTCGTCGGTGTGGACGCCGTTGCTGACCCCCCCCAGACCTGCGATCGTCTCGGTTGCCGTGGTCAGATCGCTGCGGTCGACCGTAAAAGAGAGGTCGGCCAGCTCGTCATCGCCCACCGGCTCGTTCTGGATGATCACGTCGACGTTGACGTTCGCTTTGGCCAGGGCGGTGAAGATCTGCCCGGCGACCCCCGGCTCGTCGCGCACGCCGGTCAACGTCACACGGGCCTCCCCGTCGGAGTGGGTCACGGCTGTAACGAAGGGCTGCTCCACTGTCTCGTCCTCTCGGGTGACGAGGGTACCGGGGCCATCCTCGAAGCTGCTGCGGCAGTGGATCGGGACGCCATGGTTGCGTGCGTACTCGACCGAGCGCAGCTGCAGGACCTTGGCGCCCGACGCCGACATCTCCAGCATCTCCTCGTAGGAGACCTTTGGCAGCTTGCGGGCGTCGCGGACGATCCGCGGGTCGGCGCTGAAGACGCCGGCGACGTCGGTGTAGATCTCGC
>CAZHZI010000266.1:0-1885 GCA_964536955.1 uncultured Conexibacteraceae bacterium | reverse complement strand
CGGGTTCAGGGAGCGCGAGTACTTCCAGATCGAGGAGGCCGACACCGCCGTGCCCGAGGTGAGCCTCAGATCGGCCTAGACCGATGACGACCTCGACGCGGGCGGCGCCCACCACCTTCTATCGCGAGATCGGCCGCAACCGACGGCGGAGCTGGATCCTCGTCGCGGCTGTCGTCCTCGTGCTCGGGATGCTGGGGGGCGCGATCGGCTACGCGACCGGTGTCGGGTGGCTGGGCATCGTCATCGCCGTCGCGGTGGCCGCCGTGATGAGCGTCGGCTCGTACTTCGCCGGCGACGCCCTCGTGATGGCGACGAGCGGGGCGCGCCAGCTCGACGTCGCGAACCCGGGGGACGCCCACCGCCAGCTCGTGAACGTCGTCACCGAGATGAGCCTGGCGGGTGGGCTGCCGATGCCACGCATCTGGATCATCGGCGACTCGGCGCCCAATGCGTTCGCGACCGGCCGCGACCCGAGGCACGCGAGCGTGGCGGTCACGACCGGCCTCCTCGAGAAGCTCGACCGGGAGGAGCTCCAGGGCGTCATCGGCCACGAGATGAGCCACATCGGCAACTACGACATCCGCTTCACGCTGCTGGTGGGCGTGCTGGTCGGCGCGATCGCGCTGCTCGCCGACTTCTTCCTGCGCTTCACGTTCTGGGGCGGCGGGCGTCGTGGCGGGAATAACGATGGCAACCGGGGCGGAGGCGGCGCGGTCGCCGCGATTTTCCTGGTGGTTGCCCTCGTGCTCGCCATCATCGCGCCGCTGATCGCCCGCATCGTGCAGGCATCGGTGAGCCGCACCCGCGAGTCGTTGGCCGATGTGACCGGCGTCGAGCTGACTCGCAACCCGTTGGGGCTGTCGCGCGCCCTGCGCAAGATCGCCGACGACCGCGAGGTGCTCGAGGTCGCGAACCGCGCGACGCAACACCTATACATCGTCAATCCCATCAAGTCCTTCGAGGAACGCGCGAAGTCGCTGTGGGACACCCATCCGCCGCTCGGCGAACGCATCCGCGCCCTCGAGGCCATCGCCGGCCACATGAGCCTGACACACGGCGGATGATTCGGCTGCCCGGGATGATTCGGCTGCCCGCATGGCTAGGTGGGTATGCGACGTCGTGAGAACCGCTCGGTGACTGCGTTTGGATGGCGCCTGTTATGCGAGGGTGGGCGCGCCGGTTGACCCGACACGCCGCCACGATCATTCCTATTCAGCTTCTACGTCGCCGATCGTATTCGCGGATCGCAAACCAGCCGACGAGCCAGCCGACGACCAATGCGACGGCGAATCCAGCGGGCAAAGGCGCATCCAGCACCAGCAGCAGGATCAAACCGACGGCGAGTCCAGCGAGCCCGCCGACCGCAGCTCCCAGACCGAGTGAAGCCCGGGGCTGCGTGTCATGTTCCGATTTAGAGTTCATCATCTACGTCCGATTCTGGATCATTTCGTCCTTCATCCGCAAATGAAGACGACGGCTCCATAACAGCCTAGCGCAGCGATCAAGCCGCAAACCCCCGCGCAGGCCAGGCCGGTGAAGAAGGTAACGAAGCCCAACGCAATACAGATTGCGTAGCAACCGATGCCGCCTCCCGTCCCGCACAACGCCGTGACTCCAATTTCGCACCAACTGTTTGTGCTGAACTGATCTTGGACAGGCTGTTCGGCCGGCTCGGGGACGGGGCTGAAGGCGCCATCGAGGTCGATCTGCCCGCTGTAGCGAAGCTGACCGTCATCCTTCGCGGGGGCATGATCCCGGAGGTTGCGGGCGGCAGTCGCCCTCGGTATCCTTCGGACCGCCTGATCGGTAGCTGAGGAGGCCTCAGCGATGTCGGCGCCGAGGTAGCTCAGTCGGTAGAGCACCGCCCTGAAGAGGCGGGTGTCGT
>CAZHZI010000265.1:0-1901 GCA_964536955.1 uncultured Conexibacteraceae bacterium | reverse complement strand
TTCGACGAGCTTGCGCGGCGCTGGAAGCCGATCCTCGACGCCTACGAAAATGCCGGCGTCGATGTCGGCTTCGAGCTGCATCCGGGCGAAGACGTGATGGACGGCACGACCTTCGAGATGTTTTTGGAGCGGCTCGGCAACCATCCGCGGTGCGGCATCAACTACGACCCGTCGCACTTCGTGCTGCAGCAGCTCGACTATGTGGATTTCATCGACATCTACCATGAGCGCATCTTCGCCTTCCACGTGAAGGACGCGGAGTTCAATCCGACCGGACGACAGGGCGTTTATTCCGCCTTCGCCCCCTGGCTGAAGCGGGCTGCCCGCTTCCGCTCGCTCGGCGATGGGCAGGTCGATTTCTCGGCGATCTTCTCAAAGCTCGCCGAATACGACTACGACCGCTGGGCGGTGCTGGAATGGGAATGCGCGCTGAAGCATCCAGAGCAGGGCGCCGCCGAGGGCGCGCCGTTCATCGACAGCCACATCATCCGCGTCACCCAGCAGGCCTTCGACGATTTCGCCGGCGGCTCGATGGACGTGAAGGCAAACAAGAAGACGCTCGGAATAATTTGAGCGGGAGGATTAGATGGCGATCACAGGACGCAGCGAAAAATTTTCGGGGCGCATCCGTCTCGGCATGGTGGGCGGCGGCCAGGGCGCCTTCATCGGCGCCGTACATCGGATCGCCGCGCGGCTCGACGACCAGTATGAGCTGGTGGCGGGGGCGCTATCCTCCGAGCCGAAGCGGGCGAAGGCCTCCGGCCTCGAGCTTGGGCTGCGCGAAGACCGCGCATACGGCACCTACGAGGAGATGGCGCGGCGCGAGGGGCGACTCAAGGACGGCATCGAAGCGGTCGCCATCGTCACGCCGAACCACATGCATTTCCCCGTCGCGAAGGCGTTCCTGCAGCGCGGCATCCATGTCATCTGCGACAAGCCGCTGACCGCGACGCTGAAGGAAGCGAAAAAGCTCGCCGAAATCGCCGAAAAGTCCGGAAAAGTCTTTGCCCTCACGCACAACTACACCGGCTACCCGATGGTGCGGCAGGCGCGCGAGATGGTGCAGAAGGGCGTGCTCGGCACCGTCCAGCTGATCCATGCCGAATATGTGCAGGACTGGCTGACGACGAAGATCGAGACGACAGGCCACAAGCAGGCGGAATGGCGGACCGACCCGGCGCGCTCCGGCGTTGGCGGCGCGGTCGGCGATATCGGCACGCACGCCTACAACCTCGCCTGCTTCGTCTCCGGTCTCGACGCAGAGAGCCTGTCAGCCGACCTTTCGAGCTTCGTGAAAGGCCGAAAACTCGACGACAACGTGCATGTGATGCTGCGCTATCAAAACGGCGCGCGCGGCATGCTCTGGGCGAGCCAGGTCGCGCCGGGCAACGAGAACCGCCTTGTGCTCCGCGTCCACGGCACGAAGGGTGGGCTCGAATGGGCGCAGGAGGATCCGAACTATCTGTGGCACGGCCCGTTCGGGGAGCCGAAGCGGCTGATCACCCGCGGCGGCGCGGGCGCAGGCGCGGCGGCCGCGCGCATGACCCGCGTGCCGCCCGGCCATCCGGAGGGGTATCTGGAAGGTTTTGCCAATATCTACAAGGAAGCGGCGCAGGCGATTTTCGCGGCCCGCACGGGCAAGAAGCCGGACAAGGCGGTGATCTTCCCCACAGTCCAGGACGGCGTGAAGGGCGTCGCCTTCGTCGATGCCTGCGTGCGGTCGAGCGGCCGCAACGCCGCCTGGGTGAAGCTCTAGCCGTGATCGCCGCTCGATCCGTCAGCCCGGCGCCAGATCGAAGCCGATGGTGATCGCCGTCCCCGGCCGGCGGTCGGCGATTTCAATCTGGCCCTCGATCTGACGGGCGAGGCCCTCGATGATGCGGAAGCCGAGCGAGACGTCC
>CAZHZI010000264.1:0-1928 GCA_964536955.1 uncultured Conexibacteraceae bacterium | reverse complement strand
TCGTTGCCCGCCACGATCTGCCGCCGCGTGTTGAACATCGTCACGATCGAATCGAGCGGCGATCCCTGCCGGGCCGCATGCACTTCGCACGTCAACTTTTGCCCCGCGGCCAGATCGATGCGAAACACATCCACGTCTTTCGGGTTTTTGATCGCTCCCAGCACGGTCTTGCCGGGTTCGATCGCCTGCGCCTTGGCGAAACCGTTGTGCGCTTCTTTGGCTTCGACGAGCTTGTCCTTTTCGACGATCGGCAGCGCGAGCGAAACATCACCGCCCGGCGTGACCAACGTCAGCGGCAAGTCGCCCGCCGAAATGTCGTCGGAAAGCGTCAACTCGATCTCGACCTGCGTGTCGCCGACCGTGGCGGCATCGGTCATGTTGGGGACGGTGGCCTTTCCTTTGCCGGCCAGCTTGACCTGCGCCTTGTCGTTGCCGCTTTTCACCTCGCTTGCCAGGTCGAGCATCACGCCGCGGATCGTCAGCTTCGTCTTTGTGCCCGCCGCAACTGCCAACGGCACGGTGAGCTTCACCGCCGGCTGGTCCTTCTTGTCGTCCTTCTTTTCCTGCGCGCTAATGTTTGCATGGAACTGCAGAAGAAAACCACAGAGGCACAGAGACACAGAGCGGTAGGTAACGCGGGAAAGCATAGGCGAGACGTATTGGTCCGGTCTGTTAGCGGCAAACAGAGTCTCAGTGCCTCCGTGCCTCTGTGGTTTAACAAACGTCAACCAAACAGTTCCTGCACGGTCGATCCCCCATCGAGAATCGGAATCGGCCGGCCGTCGGGTGTGACCAATTCGGCGTGCGGGTCGACGCCCAGCGCTTCAAGCATCGTGAAGGCCACGTCAGCCGGCGCAATCGGCCGCTCGGTGACCTTGGCCCCTTCGCGGTCGGTGGCGCCGATGATCTGCCCGCGCTGCACGCCCGCTCCGGCGAACAACAACGACGCAGCCGGTCCCCAATGATCGCGGCCGGCGTCTTTGTTGATCTTCGGCGTACGGCCGAACTCGCCCATCGCCACGACCAGTGTATCGGCGAGCAACCCGCGCTCGTTCATGTCGTCAATCAGCGCCGAGAATCCGGCGTCGAACTCGGGCAGCTTCTTGTCGAGACTCGGGAATATTTTCGCATGATGGTCCCAGCCGCCGTAGTTGACGGTGACAAACCGCACGCCCCCCTCAACGAGCCGCCGCGCCAACAGACAGCTCTGGCCGAACGTATTTCGCCCGTAGCGGTCGCGAACCGAGTCCTTCTCCTTGTCGATGGCGAACGACGCCTGCACTTCGGGGGAGAGAATCATCGTCGCCGCGCGCTGGCGAAACTCGTCGTACGTGGCGATCTGATCGTTCCCCTCGATCTCGCGCGCCAGCCCATCGACCGCCTGCAACAGCGACTGCCGCCGCCCGGCGCGCCGCTCGGTAAGCTGCTCAACGGGCGACACGTCGCGCACGCGGAAGTTCTTTGCGTTTGGGTCTCCGGTGGCGAACGACTCGTACCGCCCGCCCAAAAACGCGCTTTTGCCAAGCTCCCAGGTGAACGACGGGTTCTTCGGAATGGCGACATACGGCGGCAGCGCGCCGCGAAAACCCAGCTCGTGCGACACCACCGCGCCAATCGCCGGGTAATCGCCAAACGGCGACCCGAACCGCCCGGAGAGCACCCAGTTGGTGGCCGTCTCGTGGTGATCGTTGTTGTGGGCGCCGGACCGCACGAGCGTCAACTTGTGCATCGTTTGCGACATCTTCGGCAACAATTCGCAGACGCGCAAACCCGAAACCGTCGAGCCGATCGAGCCATACTTGCCGCGGATTTCCTCGGACGTATCGGGCTTCATGTCGAAGCTGTCGTGATGCGACAACCCGCCGCCGAGGTAAACGAGCACGATGCTCTTGGCGCGCGGTTGCTTGCCGGAGTTGCTATTCTCCTTC
>CAZHZI010000263.1:0-1941 GCA_964536955.1 uncultured Conexibacteraceae bacterium | reverse complement strand
GGCGGGAACGGCGTGTTGTTGAGCTTGGCGATTGCCGGAACCAGCGACGCGACCAGATGCTCGGGACCGCCGAAGCCGAGATTCACCGCCTGCGTCAATGTCTGCAGCGTTGCCGCTGCCATCGAACCCGCCACTCCGAATTCCATCGCCATCTGGTTGTAGTAACGCACGTCCTTGAGTGCATTGGCGAGCCCGAA
This sequence comes from uncultured Conexibacteraceae bacterium, assembly GCA_964536955.1. Lineage (GTDB taxonomy): Bacteria > Actinomycetota > Thermoleophilia > Solirubrobacterales > 70-9 > CAZHZI01. The sequence goes on along the minus strand of CAZHZI010000263.1, from coordinate 1,744 downwards.
CTTCATCCCCGTGAAATCGCCATCGATCGCCTTGCCTGCCAGCATCTGGAAGATGCCCGAGTTTGCCGCGCCAGTCGAAACCAGCTGGAAGTACTTCTTCGGATCCACCCCGAGCTTCGCACACGCGGTCAGCGCCTCCGCGATCAGCGCCATCTGTCCGATCGCGGCGCAGTTGTTGATCAGCTTGACTTTGTGACCCGCACCGACGTCGCCTATATGGAAAATGTTCTCGCAAAACGCCTTGAGCACCGGCTCGATCTCTCTGAACGTGGCCGCGTCGGCGCCCACCATGGTGTTGAGCCGTCCCTGCTCCGCCTCCACCGGCGTGCGGGTCAGCGGCGCATCGACGAAGCGCACGCCCCTGGACTCGAATTCGCCGGCAATCTTCAGCGTCGAACCCGGCTGGCTGGTCGAGGTATCCACCACGATCTGCCCAGAACGCGCCGACTCGAGAATTCCGCCCTTGCGATAAACCAGGTCTTCCACCTGCGGCGAGCCGGTCACGCAGATAAATACAATTTCGCTGGCAGAGACCAGACCGGCCACGTCCTTCGCTTCCTTTGCGCCGCGCTTCACCAGGTCTTCGACCGGCGCACGATTCTTGTGGCCGAGGATGCTGGTCGGGAATCCCTTCTCGACCAGGTTCTTCGCCATGCCGTGACCCATCATGCCTACGCCGATGAATCCTATTTTCTTGTTCGCCATTCTTGGCTCCTCAAATTCAGATCAAGACCCAACGCAGAGGCACAGAGAACACAGAGATCGCAGAGATCGCAGAGAACCAGAAAGGACGAGCGGCCAGAGGCCAACTACCGCACCTCATCCTCATCGACCGCTGTGCAAAATCTCTTGCGCCTTCCTCTGTGTCCTCCAGTTTTTCTCTGCGCCTCTGCGTTGAGATTTACAGAAGTTCAATTGCCATGGCGGTGGCTTCGCCGCCGCCGATGCAGAGCGTCGCTACGCCGCGTTTGCCGCCGCGCTTGCGCAGTGCGCCGATCAGCGTTACGAGAATCCGCGCGCCGGAGGCGCCGATCGGATGTCCGAGCGCGCAGGCGCCGCCATGGACGTTCACTTTTTCGTGCGGCAGCTTGTGCTCTTTCATCGCCGCCATCGTCACCACCGCGAACGCTTCATTGATCTCGTACAAGTCGACCCGGTCCGCGCTCCAGCCAGTCTTGTCGAAAAGCTTCCTGATCGCGCCGACCGGCGCCGTGGTGAACCAGCCCGGTTCCTGCGCGTGCGTCGAATGACCGGCAACACTTGCGAGCGGCCTTAGACCCAGCCTATCGGCGGTCGAGCGTCGCATCATCACCAGCGCCGCGGCGCCGTCTGAAATGGAACTCGAATTCGCCGCAGTCACGGTGCCATCCTTGCTGAACGCCGGTTTAAGCAGCGGGATCTTGTCGAAGTTGGCTTTGAACGGCGATTCGTCATGCTCGACGAAGCGTTCATCCTTGCCGGCCTTGATCGCGATCGGCACGGTCTCCCATGCGAACGAACCGTCCTTGTTCGCCTTTTGCGCGCGCTCCAGCGACGCAACGGCGAATTTGTCCTGATCTTGCCGGCTGAACTGGTACTTCGCTGCACAGTCTTCGGCAAAGCTGCCCATCAGCCTGCCTTTTTCGTAGGCATCTTCCAGCCCGTCCAGGAACATGTGGTCGAGCACCTGCTGATGCCCCATGCGGTAGCCCGAGCGTGCCTTCGGCAAAAGATAGGGCGCGTTGCTCATGCTCTCCATCCCGCC
>CAZHZI010000262.1:0-1948 GCA_964536955.1 uncultured Conexibacteraceae bacterium | reverse complement strand
TGGATGCTCTCGCTCGACCGGCGCGCGGTTGCGCGCTCGTGACGATCGTCGTGTTGCTGTTATCGGCAACGGCGGTGTCGCACGCACAATTAATCAACCCCGCCGCCCCGACTCCACCCGCGCAGCCCGCGCCGACGGTCACGCCGGTCCCCGCACCGGCAGTGACACCGTTCGGCTCGCAGATCCCCGACCTCAGCAAGCGCGAGAACTTCTCCGCCGCCATGCAGATCATCATCCTGCTGACGGTCCTCTCGCTCGCGCCCGCGATCCTGATCATGATGACCAGCTTCACGCGGATCATCATCGTCCTCTCGCTCCTGCGTCAGGCCCTGGGCACGCAGCAACTCCCGCCGAACCAGATCCTGATCGGCCTTTCCCTGTTCATGACGTTCCTCGTGATGGGGCCGACTTTTCAGCAAGTGAACTCCGAAGCGTTGCAGCCGTACATGAATGCTGAGATCGAACAGAAGGAAGCCTTGACCCGCGCGCAGCAGCCGATCCGGCAATTTATGCTCGATCAGATCATCGCCAGCGGGAACGACGAGGACATCTTCCTGTTCCACGACTTCGCGAACCGTCCCGCGGAGCCGGCGACGACGCTCGAGCCCGAGCAGGTGGGAACGCTGACGCTGATCCCGGCGTTCATGCTGAGCGAATTGAAGACGGCGTTCCTGCTCGGGTTCAAGGTGTACCTGCCGTTTTTGATCATCGACATGGTGATCTCCTCGGTGCTGATCAGCATGGGCATGATGATGCTGCCGCCCGTGCTCATCTCGTTGCCGTTCAAGCTGTTGCTTTTTGTCTTAGTGGACGGTTGGCGCTTGATTACGGGCAGCCTGATGGGTAGTTTCATCGGACCATGAATCGGGCAGTTCGCGGCGCCTCACGGATGAGGTATCGCGGACAGGAACACGGGGCTGTGTTCCACATCACAACTCGAAGCCGCCGGGCGTGAACACCATCGCGTGCCGCGGCAACACTCACGGAAGGGTGTGGCACGTGAACGTCGAACAGGCCACGGATCTCATCCGGCATACATTGCTGCTCACGCTGACGGTCTCGGCGCCGATGCTGCTGATCGGTCTGGTGGTCGGCATCCTCGTGTCGCTGCTTCAGGCGGTCACGCAGATCCAGGAGCAGACGCTCACCTTCATCCCGAAGATCGCCGCGATGTTCGCGGCGGCGATCATGCTGATGCCGTGGATCTCGCAGCGCCTGCTCGAGTACGCGCACGGGATGTTCACGACTGGTCTTCATCCTTAGCGTCCGTCGTCCTGAGGTACTGGGAACTCGCGAAGCGGGTAATCCAAGGATCTAGCCGCGAATTGGAGGGCCGCTCATCCTCGGCTAGATCCTTCGGAGTACCTCAGAATGACAGTACTACGGACGCAACGGATGACCTGAAGGTAAGTCATGTCGATCGAGAACGTATTTCAATCCGGACCGACGTTCGCGTTGGTCTTCTTCCGGGTCGCCGGAATGATGCTCTTCGCGCCGCTGTTCGGCAGCGCGCGAATCCCGCGGCGGATGAAGGTGCTGCTCGCGCTGATCCTGTCGCTCGGGCTCATGCCGGTCGTCGGCGATGCGCCCGTCGTGATGCCGGAGACGTCGTGGGAGCTCGCGATCGCGATCGGCGGGGAAATGATGTTCGGCCTGGCAATGGGCATGATCCTCAGCTTCATCTTTATCGCCGCTCAGTGGGCGGGCGAGATGATCGGCCAGCAGATGGGGTTCAACCTCAGTGAAGTGTTTGACCCGCAGTTCGGCGCGCAAGGTTCGATCGTCGGCGAGTTCTACTACATGCTGACGCTCGTCGTGTTCCTCGCCGCCGGCGGGCACCACGCCCTCGTGCAGGGCGTCGCCGCGAGCTTCGATGCGCTCCCGCTGCTGACGGTCGGCGTCACGCCGTCGCTGTTGATCACATAGAAACGTTCCGGCGCCGCAGCCG
>CAZHZI010000261.1:0-1955 GCA_964536955.1 uncultured Conexibacteraceae bacterium | reverse complement strand
TGGTCGTTGAAAACGTGGGGCCGGACAACATCCGGAAGAAGCATGTGGCCGGCGTCAAGTACGAAGAACTCTCCTTCGACGTTGGCCTCGAGTCCAAGCCGGTCATCGAGTGGATCACCTCGGCCTGGCAGGGGAAATATGTGAGGAAGAACGGCAGCGTCCAGATCGCGGACCACAACTTCAATATCATTGGGGAGCGGCAGTTCACGGACGCGCTCATCACTGGGACGACGATTTCGGCGCTGGACGCATCAGAGGCCAAAAGCCCCGTCTTCCTGACCGTTACGGTTGCCCCGGAGTCGGTGCGCGAAATGGCTGGCTCCGGTAAGACTCAGTCACCTCTTGGCAAGGGACCGAAGCGGTGGCTGAGTTCGAACTTCCGGTTCGAGATGGGCGACCTCGAGACATCATTCGTGAAACGCGTTGAGCCTTTTACGGTCGGGCAGAAGGTGACTGAAGACGATGTCGGTGAAAGGCGGGTCGCCGAGAAGCAGCCCAACACACTGGAGTTCCCGAATCTGAAGGTCACGATGGCCGCCCGCCCAAGCCCCAACTGGGATAAATGGCGTGAGGAGTTCTTGATCAAGGGGAGCGGCGGGGAGGCTCAAGAGAAGAACGGTGCGATAGTGTTCCTCGATCAGACCCTGAAGAATGAGCTTGGCCGCATCAATCTGTTCAACTGCGGCATCTTCCGGTTGGGGGCGGACCGTCAGGAGGCATCGAAGGAGAAGGCTAGCACGGTAACGGCGGACCTGTATTGCGAGAGAATGGAGCTGGCCATTAAGAGCTAGTCTCCAGCGCGCGTCGAGTAGCTCTGATCCAACATGCTAATACGTGACTTACCCTGAGGAGGACTGAGCAATGCACCTGACATTACTTGGGCTCGGGGTGGCACTCGTCATCGGGCTGCCCGCCTCGTCGAGCGCCCAAGGATCGGAAAGGCCCGTCAAGCGGGCGCCGGTTCTGCAACGGGGGAACCCGACTGACGCTCCGAAGGCTGCCCCGGCACCGGTAACCAGCCCTGAAGCCCCCGCGAAAGGACAGGTTCAACCGGCGGCTCGGGCGGCAAGCGAGGCCGACCCCGAGGACGAGGACCCACCCGTTCAGGCCCGCGCCGGCCTCGTGAGCGAAGGGGACCCGGAAGACGAGGACGGAGTTCAGGGCCGAGCGGGGCAAGTCAGCGAAGGGGACCCGGAGGAGGATGAGGACATTCAGGCTCGAGCCGGGCAAGTCAGTGAAGGAGACCCCGAAGAGGACGAAGACATCCAGGCCCAGCCCGGAGTGGCGGGCGCCCCGGGGCAGGCGCAAGTCCCGGGTCAGACGCAAGTCCCGGGTCAGGGTCAGCCAGGAATGCCCGGGGGAATGCCCGCCAATCCGCGCTAATCGCGCCCTGAGTTTACTCCACCATGACCGGACCCGCTGACATGTCCTTTGTCGTTGCCGCCGCCATCCTCAGCCTTGCCGGGTTAGTCCGTCCGGCGACCGGACAGGTCCCGGACTCGGCCGCCACCCCAAGTCTGGTGGTTCCAGCGGGGCTGCTGGCCACGGTCCTCGGGTATCCGGGCTGTCCGTAGACTGCAAGCCGAGCCGGCGGCCCCCATAAACTTTTCTTGGAGATCTCATGAACATCGTTCGGTACTCGGTTATCGCGGCTCTCGTTGGCCTGGCAGCGCCCACGGCCCTCCTCGCACAAGACAAGCTCGTGGCCCGGGGTGGTACCGGCTTCAGCATGACCATCGACGGCACCAAACAGGGTGTGTTCGCCGGCGCAAAAGGTGGAGCCATTGCCGGGCTGCGATTCAGTTACGGGGTGAAGTCGCCCCGGGACGCGGCTTCCGGACAAGCCAGCGGCAAGCGCCAGCATGGACCGATCGTCGTGACCAAAGTGGTGGGCACCGCGTCCCCGCAGATCTTCCAGGCGTTGACGACCAATGAGGTGCTGAAATCAGTCGGAA
>CAZHZI010000260.1:0-1956 GCA_964536955.1 uncultured Conexibacteraceae bacterium | reverse complement strand
AGCCGACACACCAGACGGTAGCAATCCCGATCAAAACGGCAGAAGTGGACCTCCTGATCGTACCCGTAGTGGAATGGCTGAACAGCTTCGACAATGTTCAAACCCTTTCATCTTGTGAGGGATACGACGAGGATGAGCTCGAATCGGAACCGCTAGCAGGCCATAGCGTGGCGTGCCACGAGCCCTACGTTATGTTTACCTGCGGAAGTCTATTTGCTTTATCAACGATCTTTGCGCGGCTCGACACCGATGAGGAGATGCTTTACGCCAGAGGCGAAGTGGATTGGTACTCGCGCGCCGACTCCAGTTTGGGGCAACTCAGCTTTTGCCTCCGCTTTGTGACCAAGCAGCGGCTACGGGAATTTGTTGCCAAACGCCTGGGTCTTGCACTGGGACACGCTACGATAGGCCGCCCCTCGACTTAACAATCACTAGCGCCGTCTCCGCTTCCTCTTGCTCTGGCGACTTTTGTTCAAGCTCGTCTTCGGAGCTACTCGACGCGCTATTCGCTGCCACCAATGCACCGTGCGGTGCGCAGTGGGTCGCGCGCGCGAATTGTGTGACGAAGTTGAGACCGTTCCAATGGCGATTTCGTCGGTTCCTGATTGCACACTGCCATACATGGAGGGCGAACGGCCGCCAAGTGATCATACCGAAGTCTCAAACAGCCTGCCCACCTGTACGTCCTCATCCACGGCCACATGCAGATAGACGCTCGTGGTCAGCAAGCTCGCATGCCCCGCCGCAGCTTTAACCTCGGCCAAGGTTCTCCCGCCGGCCAGCGCATGGCTGACGAACGTGTGGCGCCCATGATGAATCGTCAGCGTGCGGAGCCGATCCCAGCCGAGCGCGCAGCACGCGGTGTGGAACCGGCGCCGCAAGACGCGGCGGTTGAGTGGCTCGCCTAATGTGGCGGTCTGCAGCGAGCGATGAAGGGGGCGGCGCTCTTGGCGCCTTGCTTGCGACGACGTTCGAGCTAGGCGGTGAGATCATCGAGCGTCCCAGCGTCCCACCAAAGTGGTACACGGCGAGGGCGGCCAAGCTTGGCGTATTCTGCGCGAACCTGGAGGAACGGCCGGGTGACACCAACATTGACGTCGCCAAGGCGTAGGCCGCCGATCTCGCTCGCGCGCAGGCCACAGCAGCAGGAGAGTCGCACGATCGCCAGGTTCATCCGCACATTTGGCAGACGAGCGGCACGTTACTTCAGCGCAGCGAGCACGATCGCCAGCTCCCGGCGCGAGAGGATCTGCGAGGCATCGACGTTTCAGGCGGCGTAGGCGTACATGGGAAGTCTCCGTTGCCGAACGGTGCGCGAGACGAACGAACAAGTTCAGCAGCGGGGCCGGCTCGGATGACTTCACGCCTCGGAAAGCCGTGATGCCGGCCCCGTCTGCTGCAACGGCTGGTTCGGCGCGGATACCTTGAATGTCCCCGATTCCTCCCCTCGTGCTTTCTTAATCCCCAAGGTCCGATTCCCAGCCCGTGTTCCAGAGGACGCCGCAGGAGTCGCACGGATACTGAATCAGCCCTGCCTCACTGCGGGGCCGCGTGAGGCGCTTGCCGCACGTCGGGCAGCGGTAGAACCAGAAGAGCTTTCCGTAGGCGACGAAGACGTTCACGACCGAGGCAAAGAGGCAGAGCAGCGCGATGATGACGGCGAGCGCCTGGGCGGCCGACGCCTCGCCGCCTTGGCCGCCCGACGACAGCGCGGTCCAGGTTCCCGCTGCGACCACGCCGAGCATGGCCCCGCCAAAGAGTAAGCATGCGGTCAGCATCCGCTTCCCGCCCTTCACGTCCTTTCGGATCTTGTGGGACATCTTTCGGATCTTGTGGGACATCTTTCGGATCGGGTCCGAGCGACCCCCCTGACCAGTTAGGTTTTCAACCAAGAGCGGTACACGTAAGAAATCGGCCAAGAGCTTGGCCTTCTTCTCCATGTCCGCTTGGTCGCAA
>CAZHZI010000259.1:0-1958 GCA_964536955.1 uncultured Conexibacteraceae bacterium | reverse complement strand
CGGTGACATGTCCCTCAGCAATAACGCTCGCAGTGGCGTTGATATCTCCCTCGCCATCGCTCACGGTGTACGTGAACTGATCGTCGCCGACGAAGCCAGGGTCCGGTTCGTAGGTTATGCCGTCTTTAGTGAACGTTACCTTGCCATTGTTGGGTTGCGCGACGGCGAAAAACCTCCAACGGTTTGCCCTCGGGATCCCTATCATTCTTGAGCACGTCGATGAAAACCTGAGGGCTGTCGACCCCTACCGCAAATGCATCTTCCGTAGGTTCGGGCGGCGCGTCGATGACGTTGATCGAAACGTTCGCCATATCGGATGCACCGAGCGCGTCAAACGCCATGTAGGTGAACGCATCGCTGCCGATGAAGCTGGGGTTTGACGTGTAGGTGAACGAGCCGTCGGTATTCATTACGACCGTGCCATTCGCCGGCCCGACGAGTACCTCGGCCTTCGTGATCGCGTCCCCCTCGGGATCCACATTGTTGGCCAACACGCCGCGCGACCCAAAGAATACCGGTACTCCGATCGGCGGTCGTAAAGGTGTCGTCTTTGGCGTCGACTTCGTTGACCGATGTATAGACGATTGTGACGCGCGCCGTGTCGCTGCCCGCCGCGCCGCCGACGGTGTAGTTGAATCGCGATTCGCCGGCGAAGTTCGCGTCGGGGGTGAAAGTGACCGACCGGTCGGCGTTCAATTTCGCGGTCCCGTCGACGGTGCCGGATTGGCTGTCGCTGACGGCCGTGATCACGAGCGGCGCGGGATCCGGGTTACGATCATTCTCAGTAAGCTGCGACTCAGTCAGTGTGACTATGGTGTCTTCGGGGAAAATGAAGTTGTCGTCCACCGCTACCGGCGGGTCTTGCGCTGCCACAACTGTGATCGTCACGGTCGCATTGTCGAATAGGCCCTCCGGGTCATCCGGTAAGCCTAGGCGGCCTAAACGGTCGCGTCAACGATTTTGCCGCGGAGCGACGATATTCAGTCCGCAATCCAAGCCGGCGCCGGGGCTTACCGGTTGGGACGCGATCCGCGCATGCGCGGACCGTATCGAATGCGGGAAGGGCTACGGAAACCGTGCCAAGATGAACACGTGCGGGCACTGCTCGCGGCGAGCAGTGGCACAAGGCGTTAGCGCTTCATCCGCCCCGGTCGCGCGGCGCTGGCCGGCTTTTGGGGGGTGAAGCGGAAGCCGTCGAGGACCAGGCGGTCGGCCTCGCCGAAGCGATCGGCGAGCGTGTTTTCCATCGTAAAGGAAATCGCGGCCCGCTGCCCAGACTCGTTGATCAGCAGGTAGTAGTGCCAGGTGATCGGCAGTTCCGAAACTGTGCCGATCGCCACGACGTGCAACATCCGCAAGCCGACTGGTGTCTCGCGTTCGGCGGCGCGCTCGAAATAGCCGAAGTGCTTGCCGAGCGATTGCTGCACCTCCTTCTGAAACATTTCCAGCGTCAGCGGCTGCTCAACATTCAGTTTGGACAATACCGACACATTGCACTGCGCCACCAGCTCGCCTCGGTCGACCAGTCGCATGACGACCGAATCCCGCGGGGCACTCATAATCTGCCAGCGGGGTTCGTACAGAAAGTTGAAACCGCCTTGGGGCGATTCGTAGGCCAGCGGCGGCGCGACGCCGTCGGTGGCCAATTCCAGCCCCTCGAGCGCCCGGTCGCTTAGCTCCGCGACTTCGGAGGCCGGTGCCACTTGTAGCTCCAGTTTGGCCACCACATCGAGTCCGGGCGTGACCTGGCCGACGGACCGCTTCTCCTTGATCAACAGCACTAATGCGAACGGCTGCCGGTGAACGAGGTCGAAGTGCAGTTTTCCCTTAAGCTCGATTTCCGTCGCCACACCGCCGACCGCGCCGTCGAGCGCTCCCTGGATGGTCACTTCGCCGACACCGTCTTTGAGGGCGGTCAACACGGTTTCCACGTCGGTCCGGCTGACCGCATCAAGGCC
>CAZHZI010000258.1:0-1962 GCA_964536955.1 uncultured Conexibacteraceae bacterium | reverse complement strand
GCCATTGGTAGTCAGGGGCGCGGTGCCGTTGCCGGTCCGGTTCCCCATTCCCCTTTCAATCCGTGCGTGCGGTTTTCCCGCACACGGCTTACCGACGGTCTTCTGGACATGGTTACGCAGCCTTCGGGTAGCGGACGGTGCCCATGAGCTGATGCAGGCCCTGGTCGTGGAACCAGGCTGGCGTCCAACGTCCCGCCTGACCGGCGTGCAGGTTGCGGCCCCGCTTCTTGACGAGCAAGCGTTTGAGCCGCCACGCCACATGCCGGTCGAGTTGACGGAACTTGTCGGACGCGTTCCCGGTGCGGAAGTAGTTGCCCCATCCCCGCAGGAACAGGTTGAGGCCGCCGATCACGTCCTCCAACTCCATCCCGACCCGGCTCCGACCGGTGAGCGCCTTGACCCGCTGTCGTGCCCGCTTCATCGACCGCTGCGACGGCCAGCGGTGCAGGTAGTAACGGACCTTGCCGTACTTCTCCCACAGCCGGCCCGACATGCGGGCATGAAGATGACAACCAAGGAAGTCGAAGCCCTCTCTGCCTTCGCGGAGGTCGACCACGCGGGTCTTGTCCGGGTGCAGTTCCAGCCCGAGGTCCGCCATGATCGCCGACGCTCGGCGACCGGCCTCCTCGGTCTGGCTGCGAGTCGAGCACAGCACCACGAAGTCGTCCGCGTAGCGGACAAGTTCCCCGGTGCCGGACTCGGCCCAGGCCCGATCGAACGCGTGCAGAAAGATGTTGGCCAACAACGGGGAAACGACCCCGCCCTGCGGAGTTCCCGTGACCGTCTCGGAAACCACGCCGTTGTCCAACACCCCCGCACGCAACCACTGGCGCAGCAGCTTGAGCACCCGCCGGTCCGACACACGAGCCTCAACGAGACCCATGAGCCGGTCATGGTCGATGCTGCCAAAGAAGTCCCGGATGTCGGCCTCGAAGACGAACTGCCGCCCACGAGGGAACGCGTCCCGGATCACCTCCAGGGCGTCGGTGGCCGAACGCTTCGGGCGGAACCCGAAACTCACCGGCAGGAAGTCGGCCTCGAAGATCGGCTCGAGAACGATCTTGACTGCCTGCTGTGCCACCCGATCACGCACCGTCGGGATACCCAACGGCCGCTTGGCGCCGTCAGGTTTCGGTATCTCCACCCGGCGCACAGGCGCCGGGTGGTAGATGCCTGCACGAAGATCCCCGGCGAGCTCGGACAGCATCCGATCAACGCCGTAGTCCTCCACCGCCGCCAAGGTCACACCATCAACCCCGGCAGCACCACGATTGGCTCGCACCCGCCTCCACGCCTCCCCGAGGATGTCACCCCGGTAGATGCGGTCATACAGAGCGTGGAAACGGCGACCCTCAGACTGCTTGGCCGCAGCCCATAGCCGGTTCTGGAGTTGTCGCACTTTGACCGGGACCTCACGACCCCGGGAGTGATTGGACCGGGCGGTCCCGGTCATGCCCTCACGCTTACCCCCATCACCGACCTGACCGAAGTCGGGGCCCTTCCCTCCCGCCGCGTAACTCACGGCGATCAGCGGTACTACGACCCCGTCGGACTCCCGCTGCGCTCCGCCCGGTTTCACCACTGGCTTATCCGGCCGGTCTTTGCTGACAAGGCTGCACAGACGGGTCTCTCCTGTTCCGAACCAAACCGTGCGTACGTGCCGCTCCCCGTACCCCGAGGGGACCCGACCAAGGGCATCTCCGAAACTTGCCAGCAGGTCGGACGTGGGCCTTCGCCGTGAAATGAGCGGCTCGGCTCCCCCGTTGTGGATCTGACGAGGCTGCAGGACTCGCGCCTGATGGCACTACGGCCCGCACGCTTGCTCCCTCCAAAGAGGCTCTTGACGCCCCGCTCAGCCCGCCGACTCTCGACGACGAACCGGGGCCTGCTACCGGGCGCTTCGGCGCTTACCCGGACGGGACTCCCACCCGCTGGTCTGGTCCAGCTTTCAGGACGCAACAT
>CAZHZI010000257.1:0-1972 GCA_964536955.1 uncultured Conexibacteraceae bacterium | reverse complement strand
GGCGGGACGTCATAGACGTCCTCGGGGCCGAACTCGCGGCTCGTTCCGTCGTCCAGGACGATCCTGAATCGACCTGCGACGACGAATCCGAGGTGATGGAGCTGGCAGCTCGAGGTGCCGGCGAGAGGGCGGATGTGCTCGGACCAACGCCAGCCGGGTTCGGCCGTCGTTCGAGCCATGGTGACGTCACCGAGCGTGACGATGTCGGCCCGCCCCTTTTCGAACACCCGGCTCTCGTCCGGGTTGCGAAAGCTTTTGCCGTTCAGTCCAGGCATTGCCGTCCCTCGTTTGCGGACCCGGGCCTCTCCATCCCGCACGGCGGACCATACACTCGCGTCGAGACATCGCTCGAGGAGGAGGATTTTGTGGCCGGCGTCATCATCATTCGGGAGATGGTCGGGACGAGCCCGAAGTCGTGGAGCGACGCGGCCCGCCAGGCGGTCACGACCGCGTCGCGGACGGTCCGCAACATCAAGACGGTGGAGGTCGTGCAGTCGACGGCCATCGTCGAGAGCGGCGAGATCGTCGAGTATCGGGTCGAGCTGAAGATCGGCTTCGAGTACGAGGGCTAGCTACGGATTCGCCGGCGAGGCGGCCAGGGCCGTCCGGCGGTCGAGGCGGATTGCCCCCCACCCCAACGCGATCCAGCCGATCGGATACCCAACGGTCCCGACCTGAAACGCGACGAGGAGAACGGCCCCGCTCACCAGACGATCCTGGAACAGCCCGCTAATGACCATCGGGACCAGGAGCAGTCCCGTGCTGAGCCCAAGCAGGGCGGCCGCCGGACGAGGAAGAGCGCCGGTCCGGTACGTGATCCCCGCGAATAGAGCCGAGCCAATGATCATTGCGCCCAGCCCAAGGCCCAGCATCGAGTACGAACCCCCTGAGGTGTCGAGAAAGAGCGCTACGCCACCAACCCAGCACATGATGATCCCGGCAGCCGGGATCATGAAGGCCGCCCAGACCAGCAATGGGTGTTGTCGGGACTTGAACCCGCTCAGCCCCGCGAGGGCCACGAGCAGCGCCCCAGCGCCGGCGAGCATCACGAATGCGGCCGGGAAGGTGGAGCTCTTCGGCAGGGGAAGAAGACCGATCAGGATGAGCAAGCCGCCCACGACGGCGGCTTGACCGGCGAGGCGCGGTGTCATGGTCAGACCCCTTCGGTTCTGGGATGCGGCACGGCCGCGGTGGTGGATGTGGGCGTCGATTGCACCGAGCACGACGTCGGCGACGTCGAACGGCCCGAGCGGCCTCTCCGCGAGGAGCGCATCGAACTCGTCGCCGTACCGCGCCCGCCAGGCGGCCGGATAGAGGCGGAGAAGGAAGTCCCTCATCGATTCGCCTGCCGCAGCCGGCGCAGCCCGAGCCCGGCGAACTCGGAAAGTCCCTTGAGCTGTTCAGTGAGGTTCGTCGCGCCGACACCCGTGAGCCGATACGGGCGCCGGCGATCCACCGGTGCGAGGGCCTCGATCAGGCCCCGCTCCTCGAGCCGTGCCAGCGCCGCGTAGAGCGTTCCGGGTCCGAGCGGGCGCCCCGTCCCGGCCTCGACGTCGGCCATGATCGCGTAGCCGTGCTTCGGGCCTTCGCTCAGGCTGACGAGGATGAGGAGGGCAGGCTCGGCGAACCGCCCCAAGTCGCTGATCGGCGATCCCATTGCAACCCCCTCGTATGACCGGCGCTATATCGCCAGCCGATATATACGCCGGGCGCCGCGGTGCGGCAATGGGCCTTTCGGGCTACCTCGGGCGTCGACGATCGACGATCGCAATCGTTCCGAGCAGGAGCACGAGACCGATGAGCGTGGACCCGGCGATCTCGAGGGGCTCCCACTGGCTCGCCGTTTCCGCCGTGAGGCCGAGCCACACCGCCTCGTAACCGTGGTCGGTAAGCCACTCCGGGGGATAGAGCGAGCCGGCTGCCTCTGCGAGCGCCCAGGCGTCCAAATCCGGAAGGATCGTCCCGTCCGGCA
>CAZHZI010000256.1:0-2041 GCA_964536955.1 uncultured Conexibacteraceae bacterium | reverse complement strand
TCACTGCGGCACAGCCGACTCTCGCGGCCGACGCGCCGGTCTACAAGGGCCCGGCCCCGTATGCGGCGGCGCTGTTCAATTGGACAGGATTCTATGTCGGCGTTCATGCCGGCGGCGCATGGTTCGCTAAAGATTGGTTTACGCCTCTAACACCCATCAACATTGCTGGCGGGTGTCCTGGGTGCCCCACTACAGCAGGCAGTCACGCCGGCAGCAGTTGGCTGGCCGGCGCGCAAGTCGGGTTCAATCATCAGATCGGATCTTGGGTCTGGGGCGCCGAGGCGCAGTTCAGCTGGACTGACCTTAAGGGATCCAACTTCAACACGATTGCACCCTTTATTACAAATAATTCGAGGACCGATTTTATCGGCACCGTGGCAGCCCGTCTCGGCGTGACCTGGGATCGCACATTGCTGTTCGTGAAGGGCGGCGGTGCTTGGGCGCACGATCAGTTCTGGACCACCGCGGCAGGCTGCCTCCCTACCGTCTGTCAGACCCTGACCGATACCCGGTGGGGCTGGATGGTCGGCGTGGGTGCCGAATATGCCTTCAGCCCGAACTGGTCGGTGAAGGTTGAGTATGACTACATGGACTTTGGCCGCCAGCGCGAGACGCTTGCGCCGATCTGCGTCGGCTGTCTGGCTTTCGAGTATGACGTGAAGCAGACGATCCAATTGGTCAAGGTTGGCCTCAACTACAGGTTCTGATCGCGCGATCTGACTAGATCAATCGGCAAAGCCCCGGGCATCCCCCGGGGCTTTTGCTTTTTGCGCCCAACGGCACCCACGCGTCATCCTGAGGTGTGAGGCGGCGTAGCCGCCGAGCCTCGAAGGATGACCTATCGTGACAAGAGGAGTCGCCATCCTTCGAGGCTCCCCCGGCTTGCGCCGGGGTCGCACCTCAGGATGACGGCTTATTTTCATGGCCGCACTCCTGCTCTCCTTCGCCGGCGCTTCGCTCGGCCGGGGAACGGGTCTTCCCGCCCTCGGATGGCCTCACACTGTTGCATTTTTACACTAGTCTACGGAGCCCAAATGCCTAGTATCCGGCTCAGTTAAGGTCACTCGAACCCATGGGGGATGCCATGAAACGGATTCTACTGGCGGGGGCTACGCTCCTCGCGCTCACTGCGGCGCAGCCGACTCTCGCGGCCGACGCGCCGGTCTACAAGGGCCCGCCGCCGCTGGCGTATGCGCTGTTCAACTGGAGCGGCTTGTATGTCGGCGGCGTGGTGGGATACGGCTGGGCAAACGGCATTCACTGCGACGCGAGTAGCGGTCCTCCCGTTGTCTGTATTCCGGTAACTGACCCGAAAGGTTGGGGCGCTGGCGTTACGCTCGGCTACAATTGGCAATCGGGCAATTGGGTCCTCGGCGTTGAGGGCGATTGGTCGTGGGCGAATATGAACGCTGCGTCGCCGTCCCCACCCGGCTTCGGCTGCGGCGCGCCTGCTGGCGTCGATGGCTGCTTCACCAGCATCAAGTCGTACGGGACCGCCCGCGTGCGGGTCGGCTATGCTTTCGATCGGTTTCTTCCCTATCTAACCGCCGGCGCTGGCTGGACCCAGCTCCAGGCGAGCATCGGCAATCCGACGCTTGCTTCGGGCTCTACGACCAAGACTTCCTTCGTGGTGGGCGGCGGGTTCGAATACGCCTTCTCGCAGAACTTTTCAGCTAAGGTTGAATATCTCTATTTCTCGAGGCTTGGCGATTTCGCCTACGATACCGTCGGAGCGTGCGGCGTGCCGGGCTGCTTCGTAAGCGTTGGCCCCATCAACATTGTTCGCCTCGGTCTGAACTACCGGTTCGCGGGTTTCTGATCCGACTACAATTCTTGATGCAAAGCCCCGGGCATCCCCCGGGGCTTTTGCTTTTGGACTGTTGCATTTTTGCACTAGTCCACGTTGCGGAAAGGCCTAGAATTCTGGCCGGATTTGCTTTGGCTCGAATCCTTTGGGGGATGCCATGAAACGGATTCTATTGGCGGGGGCTACGCTCCTCGCGCTGACTGCGGCACAGCCGACGCTCGCGGCCGACGCGCC
>CAZHZI010000255.1:0-2071 GCA_964536955.1 uncultured Conexibacteraceae bacterium | reverse complement strand
AGCCGTCGGCCTGGTTCGACCAGCCGGCGCCGTAGTACCTGGCCGACGTTGGCGTGGCACTAAACACGTCGTTGCCTGCCGAGTCGAACATCGTCGCGTTGTCGGTTCCGCCGTTCGACGATTCGGCCCGCGTGCGATCGAAGCCGAACGCCACGTTGAAATACCCGCTCCCGACGAGCGCCCCATAAGTCGAAGTGGCAATGAACGTGTCGTTACCAGCCGAGTCGTAGAGCGTTGCCTGGTCATTGCCGCGCGAGGCAATGGCTTCGACGCGGGCAAAGCCATTGGCCACGTTCGTAAAGCCGCCGCCGGTTAACGTGGCCGAGGTCGGGTTGGCCACGAAGGCGTCGTCCCCCGCCGAATCGTACATCCGCACCAGGTCGCCGCCCCCGCCCGAGACGATCGTCGTGGTGTCAAATCCTGTGGCGTTGGCTTCGTACCAGCTCGCCCACATCGAAACCGCGCCCAGGCCCATCGCGCCCTGATCGGCGATCGCAGTGCCGGCAAGCGTAACCGTGTCGCTGCCCCCGACTCCATAGAAGTTAAAGCCCTTAATATGCTGCCATCCGATCGCGTATTCCGTCCCGTTGAGCGTCAGCCGGTGTGTCGTTCCAGCCGAGAACGAAAACGTATCGTCGCCGGCAGTGCCATTAATGTACAGCGTCGTTCCCCCCTGGCCAATCAGGTTCGTCAGCCGCAGCGACACATCGCCGTTCGTGCCCAACAATTGCACGTAGTAGCGCTGGCCGGTGAGCACCGAGAGGTCGATCCGCTCGTTGCCGCTATTGGAGCTCGCGCCGATGAGTTGATAATTGCTGTTGTAAAGCTTCAGGTCGATGTTGCCGCCCGCCTGCGAGAGCAAGGCTTCGACGGTGAGCGCTCCGGTCCGACCGGCGGCGAAGCTGTACCATTCTTCGACGCTGACCGACTGGTCATTCACCTCGAAGAAATCGACCGAGCCCAATTCGGTGGCCACAATGCCCGTCTCGGCGTTGACGGAATAAACGCCGACGCCGGCCGTGGTGCAAATGCCAATGGTGTAATTCTGGCCGGCGACGACGTTGAGCGCAAATGTGCTGGCGTCGTGGGTCGTGATCGCGCCGCCCGCCCCCACGACTTCCCAGCGCACGTCGAGGTCGTGGCTGGCAGTGGACGTAAAGTCCATCGTTCCGCTGGCTGCGGCGGTGAATGTAAAATAATCCTTGTCCGAAAGGCGGCCGATCCTGCCGCTGAACGAAGCGTTGGCGGTGATCGTCCCCAGCGAATGCGCCGTGGCGACCGTCGAGCCATAATCGTCGGAGGGCATGACGTAATCGAGCGCACGCTCCATGTTGAGCTTGCGATAGTTTTGCGCCGTGGCGGGATCGTAGACCCAGTCGGCCGTGGCCGTCATCACCTGGTAGATGTCGTCCTGGGTGATGTTCGTGCGGCCGGCGAAGGCCATCGCCTCGCGGATCAACACCGCGGCGCCGGCGACGTACGGGCTGGCCATGCTGGTGCCCGAGTAGTTGGCCCAGTCGTCGCCGATGCCGTTCTGGTTGCCGTAATAGTCGGGAATGGTGCTGCGGATGCTCACGCCGGGCGCCGCGATCACGCGATCGAGCCGCTGGCTGAACGACGCCAGGTTGCCGGCGGAATCGACTGCGCTGACCGGCACCACGTGCGTGCTGGCCGCCGGGTAGCCGAGGC
The DNA here is from genome assembly GCA_964536955.1 of uncultured Conexibacteraceae bacterium. Classification (GTDB taxonomy): domain Bacteria; phylum Actinomycetota; class Thermoleophilia; order Solirubrobacterales; family 70-9; genus CAZHZI01. The sequence goes on along the minus strand of CAZHZI010000255.1, from coordinate 382 downwards.
CGGGCGCGCCGTAGCTGGCAAACGAATTGCCCGCCGCCACCGCCACAAAGATGCCGACGTTTTTGAGCGCCTGGAACTCCTCCTCGAGCATGGCCCAGCCCGGAGGGGTCGCGCCGTTATAGGCGGCGCCCAGCGATAGGTTGACCGTGGTAATCGGGTTGCGGAAGGCGTTGCGGTTATTGTTGGTGAAGGATTAACCGTTAGAGTATAATTTCTTGTTCCGCTACAGCTGCCATTAGATCCTGTAACAGTGTAAGTGGTGCTTGAACCGGGTGAAACAACCTGAAGCGAACCTGTAAGCGCCCCGGGATTCCAGGTATAAGTTGTAGCTCCCGTTGCCGTTAATGTTGTTGAATTTCCGGAGCAGATAGTTGATGTTCCG
>CAZHZI010000254.1:0-2081 GCA_964536955.1 uncultured Conexibacteraceae bacterium | reverse complement strand
AGGCTTGCTCGGACTGCGGCGCACCGGGGGCTGAGCTAACGCCAGCGATTGCCCGCTAAACAGCTCTACTTACAACACAGCTCTACCTACAACAGTCTTATATCTTATATATGATACACGATCGGACCGGGGCGATGCTGAGAAAGGCGCGACGGAAGAGGGCTTTTCCGCAAAACAGCATCGCGGCATCGCTCCACCCTAGTGCTGCGCGGCGCTAAGGTCAACTGCAGCCGGCGCCAGAAGGTAACATCGCGTTTTTCATAGGGCCAGCCCCCCTTGCGTACAAGCCGCAGGCGTCACCTAGTATCGTTGTTGGCCGCCGGAGTGATCACCTCATCGGCATATGCGGACGCGCGTCCGCCTCTGACGCTCAACGCCGGCGTCCACCTTATCCAGGCCGAAGTCGCAGCCACCATCCCGGAGCGCACGCTCGGCCTGATGAACCGCAAGACGATGCCGCCGAATGCCGGCATGTTGTTCGTCTTCAGCGAACTCGATCGCCACTGCATGTGGATGCGCAACACCTTGCTGCCACTGTCGGTGGCCTTCATGGACGAGGCGGGGGTGATCGTCAGCATTCACGACATGCAGCCGCAGAGCGACGATTCCCATTGCGCGGCGCGTGCGGCGCGTTATGCGCTCGAGATGAATCAGGGGTGGTTCGCCAAGCGCGGCATCGAGCCAGGGACCCGCATCGGCGGCATCGACAAGGCGCCACAGCCGCAGTGAAGCGGACCCCGCCGGAAGCGGTACCGGGTTATTCCTGCGCGATGGCTTCGCTCATGCGCAGTCGACCACGCTGCTTGCGGAAGATCTCGTCGGGCGATGCTTTCACCCTGGCTCCAGACATAGTGTTCCCATACATTGCGGCCGCATCTCGCTCGTATTGATAAGGGTGCATCGTAGCGAATCGCCCGGTTCTCTTCAGGGAAGTCGAGGCACTCTCGGAAAAGAAGAAGGGCCCCGATCAGGGACCCTTCTCAGACGGTGCAAGTGTTGCGAGGCGCTACTATCGTGTCGGACCAGCGCCTGAGGGTGGGTTTCCTGTCCTTATTCTCGCGATTACAGCCCGCCGTTCTGCTGCGCCACCATCAAGTAGAGCATGGGGATGGAGAGCATCGTGTTGAGCCGCGAAGCCATCCCAGCCATTTTCGCGGCGGCCGCCTTCTCCTCGGGGGAAACCTGGACGATGCCTAGCACTTTCTTCTGGTTGGGCCAGATGATGAACCAGACGTTGAAGGCCATGATGAGCGCAAGCCACATGCCGATGCCGATGGCGTGGGTGGGCGGCTTAAGCATCAGCGCAGAGCCGATATAGCCGTTCATCCAGGCGAGCAGCGCGCCGGTGATCACCGTCGCCAGCGCCGCCCAGCGGAACCAGAACAGCGCCCGTGGCGCGATGACCTTGCTCACGGCCGGCTTCTGCTCGTCGGGGATCTGCGGCATCGATGGCGTCTGCACGAAATTGAAGTACCAGAGCAGGCCGATCCACATGACGCCCGAAAGCACATGCAGCCAGCGCATGAAGAAAGTCGACCAGGCATGATCGAGCCTGATGATCGAGCCCGTCGCCCAGCCTGCGATCAGGATGATCACGATCAATAGGCCGACGCCGGCGCTCACCGTACGTCCGAGTGATTGGAAGAATGCTCCCATTTGTCGCTCCTTTCGTCGTTGTTGTCGCTGGTGGGACTCGAGCGTCGGACCCTGCATCTTCCCGTCTCGCGCGCGAGCCCGCTCATCTTTGCGCGGATGCGGGCACGCGCTTCGGATTCTAAGTCCCCCCGAAGGGGAAGACAACCGCGCCGGCTCTCAGCAGATTTGCGTGAGCGCAGCTACCCGCCGAAATTCTTCGCCGCAAAATCCCAGTTGACGAGGTGCCAGTACGACGCGACGTATTTCGGCCGCGCGTTGCGGTAGTCGATGTAGTAGGCATGCTCCCACACGTCACAGGTGATGAGCGGCTTGTCGGACCCGGTGATGGGTGTCGCGGCGTTCGATGTGTTGACGATGTCGACCGCGCCGCCGCCTTTTTTCACCAGCCAAGTATGGGATCCTCCCGGAAATCCTACCTCGGGATC
>CAZHZI010000253.1:0-2084 GCA_964536955.1 uncultured Conexibacteraceae bacterium | reverse complement strand
CTTGCTGGAATACTTCGATCGCACGGAGACTGGCGATTTGCTTGTGCTGACCAGCAAGGGCCAGCAGGAAGCGATCATCGGACTCGATCGAGCCAGCGAAGGGGTCACGGCCCCACTCCTTCGGCTGGAACACGCGCTCCATGGGTTCTCGGCCTTCGTGGTGATGCCGCTCTTTGCCTTTTCGAACGCGGGCGTCGGCCTGAGCGGATCGGCCTTGGGGAGAGTGACTCTTGCCGTGATCCTTGGACTTGTCGTCGGGAAACCCCTCGGGATTACCGTGGCCGCCCTGGCCGCGGTTCGGTTGCGCCTGGCCTCGCTTCCCGAGGGCGTCAGTTGGACGGCGTTGCACGGATGCGCCTGGCTGGGCGGAATCGGTTTCACGATGTCACTGTTCATCGCCACCCTCGCTTTTGATGGCACGAACCTGCTTGACTCCGCCAAGGTCGGGATTCTGAGCGGGTCGATCTTGGCGGGTATTGTCGGAGCAATCGTTGTCCGCCGTGGCACTCGTTCGGTGCGCCCAACCTTGCCGATCTAGTAGCCCATTGCGTGAGGTTGCCAGGGTGGCGCAGGAACTCGAGCACTGTGGCGCGAGCGGATCGGATCTCGGATCTCAATGCCTTGGACATCAAACATGCGCATGCTCGTCTCCTCGAGAGGCCACGCGCACTCTCTGGTCCTTTGAACGACGGCGCGATCGGCATTGTGACGGCGCGTTTGACTGCGGAGGACGCGAAGCGCCGGAACTGAGAGGGTGCGTGGCTATTTGGCCAGGTCGCGCGTGACGATCTGATCCGCCACATTGCGCAGGTCGGGTCCGACAATGTCTGGCTTGTCCGCCAGCGGAAACAGTGCCTTGCCGGGGCGCGCAACGAAGGCCGCGGCACAGCCGGCACGCATGGCGCCCAGTACGTCCCACGCGTGCGCGGCGACGAGCCGCAGCTGGGACGGCGCGACTTGGAGTTCGGTCGCCACGAGACGGTACACCTCTGCGGCTGGCTTGAACTTACGAACGGCGTCCACGGAGAAGCTCCGTTCGAAGTAGTCGCCGATTCCGGCGTTCTTCAGTTGCAGCTCCACGGCCGCCGGCGCAGAGTTGGTGAGCGTGACCAGCCGAAAACTCGCCGTTCGGAGCTTCTGCAGCCCGTCGCGCACATCGGGATGGGCTGGCAGCGAGACCAAGCCGCGCAGAATTCCGTCGCGATCCGGCTGCGCTAGCGTCACGCCGTGCGCGACCGCCGTCATGTCCAGCGCGCCACGTGCGATGGTCCCGAAGTCGACGTACGGTCCGGCAATCGTCGCGACCTGCGAGTACAGCACGACGTTGGAAAACCACTCCTCTGCCACCCCGGCGTTTCCGAAGAGACGCTGGAACTGGGGTGCCAGCGCGCCGACGTCCAGGAGCGTTTCATTCACGTCACACACAATGATCCGCGGACGAGCTGTCGCTCCCACTTGGCTCCCGGCGGACGTCGGTCGCGCAGTAACCATGCTGGCGGCTGCAGCTGAGAACAGCGTGTCGAGTAGCGTTCGCCGGGTGAACGTAGTCATTCCGACCTCCTGAAGCGGGTTCAGCCTACGCTGAGTGAGGAATGACTGTCAAACGAATGCTTGACACTTCTCGCTTGCGCCCTCGTCCCACGGCCGGTAGGATGAGGCGTGAAACCCGCGACTCATGCCAAGGACGTGTCCGTATTGGCCGCCCTGGCCGACCCTATTCGATTAGAGATCGTGAAGCGCCTGTCGAAGGTGCGGGAAATCACCGGAGTGGAGTTAGCGACGCGCCTCGGCATCAGTCGCGCGTTGCTCTGTCATCATGCGGGCATCCTAGTCGAGGCCGGTGTTGCGACAAGGCGCAAAGCCGGACAGACCGGGTACCTCCGCCTCAACGCGAGACCGCTGCAACGATGCATTGGGAAACTCGGAACACGCCTGCGGTCGCGCAAGAGACCGGCGAGACCATCTCGAATAGGCGCAACACGCATGGGACCACCGTGAGGCAAGCCCGTATGCATCTTGTTCTCTCCCGCCACTGGATTTCGTCGATCGTCCCTCTCAAGTGATTACGCGCACTGAGAACTGAC
>CAZHZI010000252.1:0-2087 GCA_964536955.1 uncultured Conexibacteraceae bacterium | reverse complement strand
GTCGCCGGTGCGGCTCATGCCGACGTCGATCACGACCGCGCCCGGCTTCACCGCGTCGGCGCCAAGTAGGCGCGGCGAGCCGACAGCGGCGACCAACACGTCAGCGCGCCGGCAGACGCCCGCCAGGTCGCGCGTGCGCGAATGGCAGACGGTCACGGTCGCATCCTCCGCCAGCAGCAAACGCGCCACGGGCACACCGACCAGCTTCGAGCGCCCGACGACCACCGCCTCGGCGCCCGCGAGGGCTGTGCCCTCCTGGCGGAGCAGCTCCATCACGCCGGCGGGAGTGCAGGGGACCAGTCCCGGCGTCCCGTGGGCGAGCAGACCGGCGTTCGTCGGCGTCAGCCCATCGACGTCCTTACGAGGATCGATGGCGGCGACCACGGCGTCGGGGTCGATCTGGTCGGGAACCGGCAGCTGCACGAGGATGCCGTCGACATCGTCGTCGGAGCCCAGCTCGCTGACCAGCTCCAGCAGCCGGTCCTCGGTCGTCTCGGCCGCCAGAGCGTGGTGGATCGAACGCACCCCCACTTCCTCGCAGGCCCTGTGCTTGTTGCGGATGTAGATCTGGGATGGGGGATCCCCCCCGACGAGCACCGTGGCCAGCGCCGGGCTGCGTCCCACCTGCTCCGCATAGACAGCCACCTCGTGCGTAACCCGCCCGCGGATCGTGGCGGCGACCGCCTTACCGTCAATCACGCGTGCGCTCATCGCTTGCGGATCGGCGCGTAGTCGGCCATCAGCTTGCGCTCCGTGCTGTCGCCGGCGAAGCGGACGACCACCACTCCCCCCGGCTCGACACCCGTGACCACGCCTTCTCCGAAGCTGGCATGGACGACGTCGTCACCGGTTTGCAGCTCCAGCGCCGGCCCGGAGTCGATCGGCGCCAGATCGCCAAGCGAGGTCTCGGTGGACCAGCCGACCCCGGCCCCCGGTGCGCTCGAATACCGCTCGGTCAGGTCGGCGGGCAGCTCGTCGACGAACCGCGAGGGGAGGTTGCGCTCGGCCCGCCCGAACAGGCGCCGTTCTCGCGCCCAGGTCATGTAGAGACGCCGGCGGGCCCTGGTGATCCCGACGTAACAGAGCCGCCTCTCCTCCTCCTCTCCCCCCTCCTCCAGAGCTCGCATGTGTGGAAATGCCCCGTCCTCGCACCCCACGATGAAGACCGTGTCGTACTCCAGGCCCTTGGCGTTGTGGAGGGTCATCAGGGTGATCAGCGACTCGTCGTCCGGGCGCAGCCCGTCCTGCTCTGTGTAGAGGGAGATCTGCTGGAGGAACTCCTCCAGCGGCGGCGTTTCGCTTTCCCCCTCCAGTTCCCGATTGGCGTCGAACTCGGCGGCGACGCCGACAAGCTCCTCGAGGTTCTCGACCCGGCCCTCGGCCTCGACCGTCCGCTCCGCGGCCAGCGCCTCCAAATAGCCGGTCTCTCGCAGGGTCGACTCCAGCAGCGCGGCGACCGAGGCGCCGGCCTCGGCTCGCTCGCGCAGGCCCGCCATCGCCTCGTGAAAGCGGGAGATCGCCTTGATCGCCGCCCCACTCAACCCGGGTACCTCCTCCGCCCGCCCTGCCACCTCCCAGATCGTCAGGCCGGTGGTGTTGGCGTGGGAGGCAAGCCGCCCCTGGCTGGTGTTGCCGATGCCGCGCCGCGGAGAATTGACGATGCGGGCGAACGAAACCTGGTCGGAGGGGTTGACCAGCAGACTGAGGTAGGCAACCGCGTCCTTGATCTCTGCCCGCTCGTAGAACTTGGTGCCGCCGATCACCTGGTAGGGCAACTCAAAGCGGACCAGCGTGTCCTCCAGTACCCGGCTCATCGCGTTGGTCCGGTAGAAGACCGCGACGTCCTCGCGCCGCACGCCGTCCTCGTCGCCGAGGCGCTCGATCTCCCCCGCCACCCAGCGTGCCTCCTCGTGCTCGTCGGCCAGCTCGGAGAGCCGCACCGGCTCGCCGCCGGCAATCTCCGTCCAAAGCCGCTTCGGCCGGCGCTGACGGTTGCGCTCGACCACTGCGTTGGCGGCGGAGAGGATGGTCTGCGTCGAGCGGTAGTTCTGCTCGAGCTTGACCACCTCGGCCTCGGGGAAGTCACG
>CAZHZI010000251.1:0-2097 GCA_964536955.1 uncultured Conexibacteraceae bacterium | reverse complement strand
CGTCGCAGCGACCCGGTCGGCGAGGCCGGGGGGCGGAACCGGCGCTGGGCCGAAGCGGGCCGGGTCGGCATGGGGCAGCAGACGGGCGAGCGAGGCGAGCGAGTCCGCCTCGGCCCGGCATTCCGAGCAGCCCTCGAGGTGCGCCTTCAGCCCGGCACGCTCCTCGGCGGAGAGGTGCCCCAGCGCGTAGGCGCCGGTGGACTCCCTCCACTCGCGGCAGCGCTCAGCCTTCATAGCCCATCTCCTCCAGCACGACGCGCAGCGCCCTCAAGCCGTAGTAGACCCGACTCTTCACGGTTCCCTCCGGCACTCCCAACTCGGCCGCGACCTCAGCGTAGGGACGGCCGCGGTAGTAGGTCTCGACGAGGACCTCGCGGTGCTGTTCGCCGATCCTGCGCATCGCTTCCTCCATCTGCCAGACAAGCAGCGCATCGTCGATCGGTTCGACCGAGGGCTCGAAACCGCCATCGGCGACCCCGGGGCGCACCGCCCGGGCCCGCCCGAGGTCGATAACCACGTTGCGCAGGATCGCGAACAGCCAGGTGCGCAGCGAGCCGATCTGCGGATCGAAGCGATCCCCCGCCCGCCAGGCCCGCAGGAAGGTCTCCTGCACCGCCTCCTCGGCGAGGCCGGAGTCGCCGAGCGAGCGCACCGCGAAGCCGTACAGCTCACCGGCGTGTGCGGCGTATGCCTCGCGCACGTCCCGCTCGCGGATCAGTCCCCCGAGGGCCATCTCAGCGAGTCTGGCAGCAGGCTGGTTCCACGGCTGACCGGGATACGGACAGGCGACGCAACGGGTTCAGGCGGACGGTGCCCCCGGCGCCGGTAGCCGGCCGGCGCCGGGGAGCGGCAGCTTCAGGGACCGGTTTAGAGTTTGCCGATCTTGAAGATCTTGGTGCCGCAATCGGGGCACACGCCTTGGATCGCCGGGCGACCATTCTTCATGGTCACCTGTTTGGCTTCCTTGATCTCGACCTTCTTGCGTTCTTTAACGCAGTAGCCCTCGGGCATGAGGGGGCTCCTTTCGCTGCCGCCTAGGCGGCAAGTCTCACGGTTGCCCGCGAGGTCGGATTGCGGCGAATGTAACGCAGGCAGGGGACGATGAATCAAAAGAATGTGCGATTCCGTACAAGACCTTCGCTTCCCGCTCCCGGGCACGAGCCGCTTGCGGCTGCCGGATCGCCCTGTCAACTACCCTTCCGCCCGGCACTTTTTCGACCCCCGGCCTTCAAGGAGAGCAACGAATGCCCGAAGCAGTGATCGTCGACACCCTCCGCACGCCCATCGGCCGCGCCTTCAAGGGCTCCCTGTCTCAGCTGCGTCCCGACGAGATGGGCGCCTACGTCGTCGACCAGCTCTTGGAGCGCAATCCCGAGGTCGACCCGGCTTCCGTCGAGGATCTCCTCTGCGGCTGCGGCATGCCTCAGGGCCTGCAGGCGTTCAACATCGGCCGGATCATCTCGCTGCTCTCCGAGAAGCTGCCGCAGACCGTGAATGGCGTCACGGTGTCCCGCTACTGCTCCTCCAGCCTCGATGCGATCCGCCACGCCGGCAACGCGATCAAGGTCGGCGAGGGCGATGTCTACATCGCCGCTGGCGTCGAGTGGGTAAGCCGCTACAACGAGCGCACCGAGCCCGCCGGCGCCGACGACCAGAACGAGAAGCTCCAGGGCAATGACGGCCAGCCCAACGCCTACATAGAGATGGGCAAGACCGCGGTCAACGTCGCCAAGAAGTACGAGGTGAGCCGCGCCGACATGGACAAGTTCGCGCAGCGCTCCCAGGAGCTTGCGGTCAAGTCCCAGGAGGACGGCTTCTTCGATCGCGAGATCGTCCCGGTGACGTTGCCCGACGGCGCCGAGGTCGCCAAAGACGATGGCCCCCGCCCCTCCTCGACGCTCGAGAAGCTCTCCGAGCTGCCCGAGGCCTTCGGTGAAGGCGGCGTCACCGCCGGCAACTCCTGCCCGCTCAACGACGGCGCCGCGGCGGTCCTGCTGATGAGCGACACCAAGGCCAAGGAGCTCGGCCTCACCCCCCGCGCCTGCATCGTGACGGCAGCCACCTGGGGCAACGAGCCCGAGTACATGGGCGTCGCCC
>CAZHZI010000250.1:0-2149 GCA_964536955.1 uncultured Conexibacteraceae bacterium | reverse complement strand
CTGCTTGCCGAGGTCGATCACGGTGTAGCCGTTGTTGGTGAGGATCGTGTTGACCAGCGACTTGCCGATGTCGTGCACGTCGCCGAAGACGGTGGCGATCACCACCTTGCCCTTCGTGTGGCCGTCAATCCGGTCGAGGTAGTTCTCGAGCTGGGCGACCGCGCGCTTCATCACCTCCGCCGACTGCAGGACGAAGGGCAGGATCAGCTCACCTGCGCCGAACTTGTCGCCGACCTCCTTCATCGCCGGAAGCAGCACCTCGTTGAGGGTGGGGACGGCTCCGATCTTCTCGACCGAGCGGTCGATCCACTCCTCGACGCCGTCCTTTTTGCGGCGCAGGATGTGCCAGTGCAGGGCCTCTTCGGGCTCCATGCCCTCGGTTGGGTCGCCGGCCTCCTCCGCGACCTCCTCGCCCTTCGACTCGAAGTGGGCGATGAAACGCTCCAGCGCGTCGTCTCGCCGGTTGAGGACGAGGTCGTCGGTCAGCTCACGCTCCTCGTCGGGGACTTCCCCGTAGGGGGTGATGTGGTTGGGGTTCACCATCGCCAGGTCCAGCCCGGCCTCTACGCAGTGGTGCAGGAAGACCGAGTTGAGCACGGCCCGGGCCCGCGGCGAGACGCCGAAGGACACGTTTGAGACCCCCAGCGAGGTCTTGACCCCGGGAATCTCGGCCTTGATCCGGCGGATCCCCTCGATCGTCTCGACCGCCGAGGGCTTCCACTCATCGTCGCCCGTGGTCAGCGTGAAGGTGAGCGCGTCGAAGATCAGCGCCTCGGGGTCGAGGCCATGCTCCCCGCAGGCCAGGTCGCGGATTCGCTTCGCGATCTCCACCTTGCGCTCCGCCGTCTTCGCCATTCCGACCTCGTCGATCGTCAGCGCGATCAGTGCCGCCCCGTGAGCCTTGGCCACTGGCACGACGACGTCGGCCTTGTCCTGGCCCGCCTCGAGGTTGATCGAGTTGACGATCGCCCGTCCGGGTATCTGCTCCAGCGCCGCGCTGATCACCTCCGGCTCGGTCGAGTCGACCTGGATCGGCGCCGGCTGGGTGAGCGAGATTCGCTTCACCACCGCCGCCATCTGTTCGTCCTCGTCCTGGCGCTCGGTCAGCGCCACGCAGGCATCGAGCACGTGGGCGCCGCCGTTGACCTGGTCCTCGGCGACCTGGACCAACCCGTCGTAGTCGTCGGCGAGAAGCAGCTCCTTCGCCTTGCGCGACCCCTGCGAGTTGACCCGCTCGCCGACCAGGGTCGGCCGTGGCTCCTGGACGAGCGTGGTGGACGTCATCATCGAGGAGATCTCGATCGGCCCGGGCGCGGGACGGTCGTCCGGGACGCGGCCCTCGACCCTTTCGCGGATCGCGCGGATGTGATCGGGCGTCGTCCCGCAGCAGCCGCCCACGATGCCGACGCCGTAGCGTTCGACGAACTCGCCAAGGGTCTCGGCCAGCGCCTCGGGCTCCTCAGGGAAAATCGTTTCGCCGTCGGGGCCCTGCAGGGGCAGGCCGGCATTCGGGATGCAGTGGACCGGCAGGGGGCTGTTCTCGCCGAGGTAGCGGATCGCGTCACGCATGTCCTCGGGGCCGGTCGAGCAGTTTAGGCCGATCACGTCGACGTCGAGCGCGCTCAGCGTCGTCAGCACGGCCCGGATATCGGTGCCGAGGAGCATCTTGCCGCCCTGGGGGAGGAGGGAGACGCTGGTCTGGATCGGCAGCGTGCGGCCGGCCGCGGCGAATGCCTTCCGAGCCCCGAAGATCGCCGCCTTCACCTCGAGGATGTCCTGTGCGGTCTCGACGATGATCAGGTCGGCGCCGCCCTCGACCAGGCCGGTGGCCTGTTCGGTGAAGACCTCGACCAGCTTTGCGAAGGAGATATCGCCCAGGGTCGGGTCGGTGGAGGCCGGCAGGAACCCGGTTGGCCCGATCGATCCCGCCACGAAGCGATCCTCGCCCGCAGCCTTGCGCGCGATCTGCGCCGCCCTCGTGTTGATCTCCATGGTGTGCTCGCCGAGCCCCCATTCGTCGAGCTTCAGCCGCGAGCCCTGGAAGGTGTCGGTCTCGACCACCTCGGCGCCGGCCTCCAGCATCGAGGCGTGGACCCCCTCGATCACGTCGGGCCGATTGAGCACCAGCGCCTCGTGGCACTTGCCCTGC
>CAZHZI010000249.1:0-2153 GCA_964536955.1 uncultured Conexibacteraceae bacterium | reverse complement strand
GAGGAGCTCTCGCGCGGCTGGATCTCGATCTCCGGCGTGGTCAACACGCACTTCATCGGCTCCTACCTGCTGATGAAGTTCGGCACCGAGGAGCAGAAAGACCACTTCCTGCCAAAGATGGCGACCGGGGAGATCCGCGCCGCGTTCTCGCTTTCGGAGCCCGAGGTCGGCTCCGACGTGCAGGGCATCAAGTCGACCGCCAAGAAGGGCGACGACGGTAAGTGGGAGCTGAACGGCCAGAAGATGTGGGTCACCAACGGCCTCGGCTCCGGCGTCGTCTTCGTGCTGATGAAGACCGACCCCAAGGCCGACCCGCCCTACAAGGGGATGACCTGCTTCATCACCGAGAAGGAGCCCTGGGTCGAGGAGAACACGGGCGACTACAAGGGCCTTGTCGTGCCGCCCAAGATCAAGAAGATGGGCTACAAGGGGGTCGAGTCGACCGAGCTGGTCTACGACGGCTACCGCTGCCCGCCGGAGCGAGTCCTGGGCGGCGAGGAAGCCGGCGTGGGGAAGGGCTTCGTGCAGATGATGGACGCGCTGGAGGTCGGTCGGGTCAACGTCGCCGCCCGCGGCGTCGGCATCGCCCAGCGCGCCCTGGAGCTGGCCCTGCGATACAGCCAGGAGCGCAAAACCTTCGGCAAGCCGATCGCCCAGCACCAGGCGATCCAGTTCAAGCTCGCCGACATGGCGACCAAGATCGAGGCGGCGCGCCTTCTCACCCTGAAAGCAGCGCGAATGAAGGACGCCGGCGCCCGATCGGACCTGGAGGCCGGGATGGCGAAGCTGCTCGCCTCGGAGACCGGCAAGGAGTGCGTCGAGGAGTGCTTCCGCATCCACGGCGGCTACGGCTATTCCAAGGAGTACGAGATCGAGCGGCTATACCGCGACGCGCCGCTGCTGCTGATCGGCGAGGGCACCTCGGAGATCCAGCGCATGGTCATCGGTAAGAAGCTCTTGCAGCGCCACAAGATCTAGCGACGGCTCCGGTGAGGCCCCGCGAGGAAGCGCATCCTTGTCTCGGTTAGCATCGCGGGCGATGGCAGGCGACACGAAGACGCTGATTGAGACTGCGGTGAAGCGATTCCAAGCCGAGGTCCCGGCGACGCAAAAACTCAAGCTCGTTTTCGGCTTGGAGCTGAAAGCCCGCCATGACATCCAGCTATACCGAGTGGAGGTCCCGGGGCCGAAGGTCTCCAAGGACTTGTCCCAGGACGAACGTGTGCTGGTGCAGATCGATCGGCCCCAGTTCAACGAGCTTGCCGAGCGCGGCACGGTGAAGAGCTACCGCAAGGCCTATGAGACCGGCCACATCAAGGCGACCGGCGACTCAAACGTGCTGAAGCTGATCGGCCAGGTGGTCGAGCGCCAGGAGCAGCGCTCCCGCCTGCGAAAAGTCCACTGAGCGAGGACTACAGGCGAACTACGTTCTTCGCCTCGACCCCGCGGGTCACTCCCCTGAAGTCGACCACCAGCGGGGCTTCGGACACCACATCTGCGTAGTCGATCGAAGGGTGGGCGGTGACGATCGCGGCCAGGTCTGTGGCACGCAGCGCCTCGTCGAGTTCGACGGAGCTGAGGCCCAGTTCAGCCAACTCGGGGACGTGGGGGTCGTGGTAGGAGACGTCGCCGCCCAGCTCCCGCAGCAGCTTGAGGATCTTCAGGGCGGGGGACTCGCGGATGTCGCCGACGCCGGTCTTGTAACTGACTCCGAGGACGAGGATCTTCGAGCCGTTCACCGGCTTGCCGACGTCGTTCAGCGCCCGGTCGATCCGCTCGGCGCAGAAGACCGGCTGAGCCTGGTTGACTTTCCCCGCCAGCTCGATGAACTCCGGGTAGAAGTCGTGCTCGCGGGCCTTGAAGGCGAGGTAGAAGGGGTCGACCGGCAGGCAGTGCCCCCCCATGCCGGGACCGGGGTCGAACCGCATGAAGCCGAAGGGCTTGGTCGCGGCGGCGTCGATCACCTCCCAGACGTCGATCCCCAGCCGATCGCAGAGCTGGGCCAGCTCGTTGACCAGGGCGATGTTGACCGAGCGGAAGATGTTCTCCAGCAGCTTCGCCAGCTCTGCAGCCTCGGGAGTCGAGAGAACCTCTACCTGGTCGCAGATCTCCCTGTAGAGCGCCCTGGCGCGCTCCCCGCAGGCGGGGGTCAG
>CAZHZI010000248.1:0-2224 GCA_964536955.1 uncultured Conexibacteraceae bacterium | reverse complement strand
TGGGGTGGTGTAGTAGTCGAGGGCACCCTCGAGGGAATACACGATCTGGTAGTTGAGCGGCGGCTCCGGCTTTTGCGGCAGACCGCCGACGTAGATGCGCACCGAGTGGGCCCGCTCGAAGCGCCGAATGCCTTCCGCGGCCAGGATGTTCACCATGCCCGGAGCCAGCCCGCAGTCGGGGATCACCGACACGCCCCGGGCCAGCGCCGCCTCATGCAGCTTTCGCTGCTGGAAGACGATCTCGGTGTTGCCGCCCAGATCGCAAAAGTGGGACCCGCCCTCGATGGCGGCGCGGGTCATCGGCTCGTTGAAGTAGTAGGGGAGGGCGCAGAGCGCGGCCTCGTGGCCCTTTATCAGCTCGACCACGGCCGCGAAATCGCTGGCGTCGAGCGGGACCGCCCGGAGCCGCTTGCCCAGGTACGGCTGCAGGAACGCGGGGAGGCGATTGGGGTTGAGGTCGGCCAGGGTCACCTGGTCGACCTGGTCGTGCTGCAGGAGATTGTGCGCGGCCGCGCAGCCCTGAAGGCCGGCACCCAGAACGAGCATCTTCATGTCGACTCCGCCGTGGACGCGCCCGAGGAGGGAAGCCCTCAAATTTAGCGGCGTCCGGCCTCGTATTCAACGCGGCAGCGCTGCTATCGATCCATGACCGCCCGCACCGATTCCAGCAGCTCGCCCAGCATGTAGGGCTTCTGCAGGAAGAGCTCGTCGCCCGCCTCTCCGCGGACGGCGATGTCGTGCTGGCTGAACCCGCTGGACAGGATGATCCGCACGCCCGGGTCGATGGCGCGGAGCTGCTCGAGGACCTGCCGGCCGTCCATAACGGGCATCGTCAGGTCCAGGACCACCGCACCGATCTCACCGCGATGGGCGCGGAACAGGCCCATCGCCTTGGCGCCGTCCGCGGCATCGAGAACCCGATAACCCGCCCGCTCGAGCGCCCGGCGCGCGAAGCTTCGGATCGGCTCTTCATCATCCACGATCATCACCGTGCCGCAGCCACTCCGGACGGCCGAACCGCTCGTCGGAGTCGGCACGACCAGCGGAGCGGTACTGGCGACGGCTGGAAAGAACACGCTGAACGTGGTTCCCTGATCGGGGAGGCTGTCCACCGTGAGCATGCCGCGGTGGCTTCGCATGATGCCCTGCACGGCAGCCAACCCAAGGCCCCGTCCGGTGAACTTGGTGGTGAAGAAGGGCTCGAAGATTCTCGCCACGGTGGCGGGGTCCATCCCCGAGCCGGTGTCCGCCACGACGACCTGCACGTACTCCCCTTCGGGGAGCGGCTCCGCCCCGTAGCTCGCTGGCTGCTGCCCCGCCTCGATCCGGATCACGCCGGTCCGAAGCGTGATGGTTCCCGCCCGGTCGCCGATCGCTTCGGCTGCGTTGGTGATCAGATTCATCACCACCTGCTGGATCTGGGACGGATCACCTTCGACAGCGGGGAGCTCGGCCGCCATATCGTAGCGAAGCTCGACCTTCTTCGAGATCGACACCTGGAGGAGCTGGGACATCTGCGTCACCAGCGAATTGAGGTCCACCCGGTCCACCACGAACTTGCCGCGTCCTGCGTAGGCGAGCATCTGATTGGTCATCTCGGCGGCCCGTTGCGCAGCCTGGACGATTCGGGTGACGTCTTCTCCGGAGGGGGAGCCCTTAGGGAGTTCATCGAGCACCAGGTTGGCGTGCCCGAGGATCGAGGTGAGCAGGTTATTGAAGTCGTGGGCGATACCTCCGGCCAGGACGCCGAGGCTCTCCAATTTCTGGGTATGCTGGATCTGGTCGGCAAAGACCCGGCGCTCCTCCTCCCCACGCTTGATCTTGGAGATGTCCGTGGCGATGGAGCAGTAGGCGTAGGCGGTTCCATCCGGCGCCCGAAGCAACACCCGGGAGAGGAGCACTGTACGCGAAACGCCCCCGATCCTGATGGTTTCTTCCATGACCACCGCCCGGCCGGTCGCCAGCCCCTCGGACAGGGCGGCGGTGCGCCGCTCCTGGTCCAGCAGCGGGAGGATTTCGAGAACAGGACGCCCCAGCACATCCGTGAGATCTTTTTGGATCAGCTCGGTGAACGGCCGGTTGGCGAGGATGATCAGGCCTTCGAGGTCGGTGACCACGATGAGCGCGTTGCTGTTGTCGATGATCTCCTGGAGCAATCGCTTGCTATGCTCCAGCGCCGCAGCGTGCTCGGCCTGATCCTCGTAGACGCGGCTCAGCCGGCGGG
>CAZHZI010000247.1:0-2233 GCA_964536955.1 uncultured Conexibacteraceae bacterium | reverse complement strand
ACTTCGACTGCTTCGTCGCGCCGGACGAGTACACGTTCGCGTTCAAGGGCTACTGGGACTGCAACTGGCTGCAGGCGCTCGAGGTGGGCATCGACCCGGCGCACGCCTCGTTCCTGCACCGTTTTGTCGAAGACGAGGACCCGGCGGCCAGTTACGGCCGGCAGTTCCGCGGCACCAGCAGCGATTCGCAGATGCCGATCAGCCAGGTGCTGCGGGAATTCTCGCGCCCCGAGATCCGCGTCGAGCGCGCGGCCTACGGCATGCGCCTGCAGACTCTGCGCCGGATCAGCGACGCGCACACGCACATCCGAGTCACCAACGTGCTCTTTCCTCAGGCGTTCGTCATCCCGATGAACGCCGAGATGACCATCTCGCAATGGCACGTGCCGGTGGATGATACCGGTTGCTACTGGTATTCGATCTTCACCAGTTTCGGCCGGCCCGTGGACAAGGAAACCATGCGCGCGCAGCGGCTGAAGACCTACCCGGCGCCCGACTACCGCCCGATCCACGGACGCGCCGACGGCTGGGGCCACGACGCCGAGGAGCAGCGCAGCCAAACCTTTACCGGCATGGGTTTCGACATAAACATCCACGACCAGTGGGCCTGCGAATCGCCGGGCCCGATCCAGGACCGCACGCGCGAGAACCTGGGCTCGAGCGACAAGGGCATCGTGCTGTACCGGCGCCTGCTCCTGGACGCGATCCGCAAGAACGAGGCCGGCGAGCAGCCGCTGATGGTGCTCGACGCCGCGCAGGCGGGCGAGATCACGGGGCCGCCGGCGATCGACGGCGTCGGCCCCGCCGACCGGTTGGAGGAGTACTGGAAGGCGTGCGACGCCGCGCGCCGCAAGAAATCTGCGTGGGCGGCTTGAGCGTCCTGCAGGAAATCGAGCGGCGGGGCCTCAAGGTCGTGCGTTTCTCCTTCGCCGACCAGCACGGCGTGCTGCGCGGCAAGACGCTGGCGGCTTCCGAGGCGAAGGCTGCGCTCGAGCGCGGCGTCACCGTCACCAGCACGTTGCTGCTCAAGGACACTTCGCACCGCACCGTGTTCCCGGCCTTTACCCCGGGCGGCGGCGTCGGGATTCCCGAGATGCAGGGCGCCGCGGACCTGCTGATGGTTCCCGATCCGGAAACCTTCCACATCCTCCCATGGGCGCCGGACACGGGATGGGTGCTGTGCGACCTGCGCTTCCAGAGCGGCGCGCCGGTGCCTTTCGACACCCGCGCGCTGCTCAAGCAAGCGCTGGCGAAACTCTCCGCCACCGGCCATGAGTTCATGGCTGGGCTGGAAGTCGAGTTCCACGTGTTTCGCATCGCGGACCCGCACTTGAAGCCGGAGGATGCCGGGCAGCCGGGCGAGCCCCCTGCGGTCGAACTCCTCACCACCGGCTATCAATACCTTACCGAGCAGCGCTACGACCTGATCGACCCGGTGATGGAGATTCTGCGGCGCGACCTCGGCGCGCTCGGATTGCCGCTGCGCTCCTTCGAGGTCGAGTTCGGCCCGAGCCAGTTCGAAATCACTTTGAGCGTGCTCCCCGGCCTGGCGGCGGCCGATGGCATGGTGTTGCTGCGCAGCGCGGTGAAGCAAAGCCTGCGCCGGCACGGCTACCACGCCACTTTCATGTGCCGGCCGAAGCTGCCGAACGTGATGTCCTCAGGGTGGCACCTGCACCAGTCCTTGCGCAAAGGCGGGAAGAACGCGTTCGTTTCGGACCGGGAAGACCTTTCGGAAACCGGCAGGCAGTGGCTCGCCGGGCTTCTTGCTCACGCGCGCGGGACGACCGCGCTGTGCACGCCCACGCTGAACGGCTACAAGCGCTACCGGCCCTACTCGCTCGCGCCCGATCGCGTCATCTGGGGCAGGGAGAACCGCGGTGCGATGCTGCGCGTGGTCGGCGCTCCCGGCGACGCCGATGCGCGCATCGAGAACCGCACCGGCGAGCCGGCGGCGAATCCCTATCTGTACTTTGCGTCGCAGATCTATTCAGGCCTGGACGGCATGGTTCGCAAGCTCACGCCACCGCCCTCGGCCGACACGCCTTACGAGGCCAATGCGGAGCGGCTGCCCGCGACCCTCGCCGCGGCGCTCGTCGCGCTGCGCGAGGATGCCTGCCTGAAGGACGGCCTGGGCGCGCAGTTCGTCGACTACTACTGCCGCATCAAGGAAGCCGAGATCGCGAGGTTCAACCTCGAGGTCTCGGACTGGGAGCACCGCGAGTACTTCGAC
>CAZHZI010000246.1:0-2256 GCA_964536955.1 uncultured Conexibacteraceae bacterium | reverse complement strand
GGTCGGTCACAGGGCTTCCTCGCCGGCGCGGACCCGGGCCACGCCGCGCTCCTTCGGGAGGGCACGGAGCGAGATCCCGCAGCTGCCGCAGAAGCTGTGCCACGCCGTGGCGTGACCGCAGTTCGGGCATGCCCTGACGGGGCCGATCTCCACCTCGGCAGCTTCCTGACGGAGCCCGAGATGGATCATCCGCCGCAGCCACACGAGGGCGATCACGGCGAGGAGGCCGCGCAGCAGCGTGGCCGGCACGCTCTCCAGGAGCGCCCCGGACACTCCCCCGCCGATCAGCAGCACCGCGCCGGCCAGGAGCGCGAAGGCCGGCTGGCCGAGCGGCCCCATCGCCCCTCGATCCCTCAACGGGCCGCGATAGCGCTGCCACAGGGCGGCGCAGACGGCGCCCGCGACGCTCACCAGCAGGAGCGGCCGCAGCAGCGCGACGTTGATGATCGTGAGCAGCCAGCCGGACAGGTCGCCGCCGGGCTGGAGGCCACCCATCAGCACGTCCATCGCGAAGACGAGCGTGTAGGTCCAGGCGAAACCGGCGGCCGAGGCGACGCCGAAGGTGGCGCCGTCGAGCACGTCGTTGAACCGGCGATAGCGGAGGAGGACCAGGGGCCCGACAAGGACGAGGGCGAGCTGCACGAGGGCGACGGCAATCGAGACGGGCAGGGCACCGACGAGGTCGGATGAGCCTCCCGGCGTGGCAGCCAGCGCGACGGAACGGGCGACGAGCGCGGCACCGACGCCCGCGATCGCACCCCAGGCCAGGGTCAGCCCGACGACGCGCTTGGGCTCGTCCTCGTAAACATCGATCTCGTAGACGTACAGCACGACGAGCAGGGGGACGACCGTCGCCGCGACCGCGACGGCGACGGGATAAAGCTCCAGGAGGGTGAGGATGACCACGAGCGCGGTGCCCAGCAGGAGGGCCGTCCGGAAGACATCGAGCTCCGCGCGCGGCAGCTGCGGGAAGAGCGTCGAGGTGATGCTGACCGCGCGGGCGGACTCAGCCGGGTTGGCGCGGTACCGGCCGGCCGCGTCGGCGCGGGCGGCCTGCTCCTCGGCGAGGCTGTTGCCGCACACGATGCAGTACGCGCCGAGAGGCACCTCGTGGCTGCATTGCCAGCAGCGAACGAAGCCGGCGCTTGGGGCGATCTGTTCGGGCAACGCGCAAGTCCCCCGTAGCGGCGTGGCGCTACTTACCTGCGCATGATCTCAGACGGGGCGGGGCCCGTCGGCGCCTTTGCGCACATCAGACGCGTCGATCTCGTCTCGAAGCGCGGCTAATACCTCGACCTCGATCAGGTCCTTGGGTCGGCCCGCTGCCCGCTTCATCCGGATCAGGTCGTCGATGGAGGCAACGAGGACCGTGAGGCCGTCGAAATCGGTCCGGTCGGCCGTTCGCGCGAGGTCGTCGTAGCCGGACGTCCCGGCCGGCGTCGCGAGGATGTCGAGGTCGCCCGCATCGGTGACGAACGTGAAGGAATCGCCGGCGGCGAGACTCCTGGCGTCCAGTCGAAACGGCAGGCCCGGGTCGACGCCGCGCAGGCGCGCGCTGAGCGCCCGGAGCACGGCGGCCAGCGCCTCGAGGTTCTCGCGATCGCGGGCATGACACACGTCGAGGTCGCGGGTCAGCGTGGGCGACCCGAGGACCCGCCCCGCGACGGCGCCGATGACGATGTATCGAACCCCCCCGTCGTTGAGCGCCTTGAGCATCCGGAGCGGATCGAAGGCCGCCGCACCGCTCATCTCCGGCGTCGCGTGATCGCCTCGAGCGCGGACGCGTCAGCCGCGGCGAGACGCAGGCGCTCGGCGGGCGTCAGCTTGAGCAGCTCCCTGATCTGTGATCGATCGACACCGACGCCGGCGGTGGGTTCAACGGCCAGCGTGCGACCAGCGGCGCGGAGGAGTCGATCCAGCGTGTCCGTGCGCGGCGACAAGCGGCCAAGCTCAATGCGGGCCACCGTCGATTGAGGAATCCCGGCTGCCTCACCGAGCACACGCTGAGACAGGCCCGCGGTGCGCCGTGCGTGCTTGAGGAGCCTGGCTGCGATCATGCCCGAAGCCTAGCACCGCCGATAGCACAAATGCTATTGCGATCCACGCCTCGGTTGCGTCAGTTCGGACCAACTGGCGCCTCGGGCTTCTCGGATTCCTTGAGGCGTGCGCGGTAGCGGGCGGCCTTGGCTTGGTTGCCGCAGGAGCGCATGTCGCACCAGCGGCGGCGGCCGGTCGGCGAGGAGTCGAAGAAGGCCC
>CAZHZI010000245.1:0-2261 GCA_964536955.1 uncultured Conexibacteraceae bacterium | reverse complement strand
GTTCGCCCGGTGGAAAGTGGACGAGGCGGTAGATGCCTCGGCGTATCCGAGTGATGCGGCCGACCTTTTGGTGGTGCGCCAGCAGGGGGTCGGAATAGCCGGCAGCCGCAGCCTGGCGTGTCGTGAAGAGTCCTTCCTGGGAGGCGGCGACGTCGTAGAGCGCTTGCCAGGCAGGTTCGGTGGGGGAATCTCGGGCCATGCACAAAACTTAAGTTATATTTAAGTTTCGTGCAAGCGTGATCCTCGAGTTGGACCGCGCGCGGCGCTCCCAAGACCTTCCGAAGCTTCGTTCCCTCAGAGCTTCCGCACCGTCGCAGAAGAACCTCAGATTGGACCGACGATCTCTAAATCGTGCGCGGCCTCAATCGCTTGGCGTCAGTGGAGAAGGCGTGTCTCCTTTACGTCTCCTCAAGACTCCTGAAGTTCACGAATTCTTTAAAGCGGATCTCAATGCACTGATCCGCCCGGCGATAGGTGACTCATCCCTCGAGTTCCTGATCAACGAGCTGCAGGCCTACGATCTCAGCCCCGGCGCGGTGTGCTTCGAGATCACCGAGACGGCGGCGATCTCCAACCTGCCCAACGTCGTGCACTTCATGCGCGAGTTCCGTTCGCGCGGCTGCCAGTTCTCGCTGGACGATTTCGGCACCGGCCTGTCCTCGTTCATGTACCTCAAGAACCTGCCGGTCGACTACCTGAAGATCGACGGCTCGTTCATCCAGAACGTCACCACCGACCACGTGGATCGCAGCATGGTGGAGGCGATCACCCAGATCGGCCACGCGATGGGCATCAAGACCATCGCCGAGCGGGTCGAGTCGGCGGAAGTGCTGGCGTGCCTGGCCGAGATCGGCGTCGAGTACGCCCAGGGCATCTACATCGCCATCCCCGAGTCGGTCGAGGCGCTGAGCCGGATCACGCGCACGCATCCGCAGCTGCGGCTGGTGCACTCGGCCTAGCAGTCAGCGCATCTCTGCAGTTCGATACGGACGCAGATCGCCGGGGCCCCAGATCGCGCTGCGCATCGCCCGCGGCCGTTGAGGCTCCAGCGGCGCTACCTCTGCTTCGACTTCGAGTCTTTTTCTTCCGCCAAGCGAACGGCAAGGACGTCGCACGGCGCCCGGTGCACGACGACGTCCTCGGTGGGCTTGATGAGAAAGGCGAGCCCATGCCGTTGCCGGCTGCCGATGACGATGAGATCCATGCCGCGATCTATGGCAACTCGTACGATCTCGCTCTTGGTGTTACCCACGACGACGCTCCAGCGGGTCTCCGGTACGCCGAGCTCTTGGGCGAGCCTGCCGACCTGCTCCTGCGCGATGTCTATCAGCTCGGCCTGCGTCATCACGATCGCCGGCACGACGGGATCCGGTGGTAAGGGCACGACGGCGGGTATCGGCTCGACTACGTGGATGATCTCCAGCTCCACATCGAGCGTGTCGGCGCGCGCGCGCTGCCCGATCAAGAGCGAAGCAGGGGTCAGATCGACAGCCAGCAGGATGCGGTGGTAGACAGCCATGCGCTCACTCCCATCGGACGGGGAGTCTGCCCTGCGCAGCATGCGTCGTCATTGACGCGGCTCAATTCCCTCAAGCGTGGACGAGAGCCGCTCAGCTAAGCAGCTTTGCGAGCTCCGGCACCGCGTGCGGTGTCAGGTCCTTCGCTACTTCGGCCACCACACGCGTGGCCACTTCCTGGTGAAATGCCGCCCTGAGGTTGCCCAGCACCTTCGGCGGCGCAACCACGACCAGGTTGTCGAATGCATGAGCATGTGCCATGCGATAGAGCATGTCCGCGATTTTCCTGGCGAACCGCTGCTCACCCAGCTGATGCCAGTCGGTCTGCTCCACCGCGCTGCGCGAGACGCCATCGGCTCCCGGATATCGTCCCGGCCTGTCGGTACCTTGCGCGCGCGTGGGTGGATTCTCCTGTTTCAGCTCGCGCTCGGTGATGAGCTCGACGTGCATTGGAGTGCCCTTGTTGCGCAGGAACCGTGCTTTGCCTCCGTCGGCAATCAGCACGAGCGCGCCTGCCGGAATGTGCACGTGGGTCATCGTGGCAATCCTCTCGATTCATTCATGACTCGTGTTCCGCGCCAGCTGCCCGCAGATACTCGTGCAGCTGCGCGACCAGGGCCGCACCTTCACCGACCGCCGCGGACACGCGCTTCACCGAACCGGCGCGAACGTCACCGACCGCGAACACGCCCCGGCGACTGGTCTCGAGCGGCAGACGTCGCCGTTGCATGCCCGCGTCGGTCG
>CAZHZI010000244.1:0-2264 GCA_964536955.1 uncultured Conexibacteraceae bacterium | reverse complement strand
CCGACGACACGCTGGTCATCCTGCCGGCGATGGCGGGCGGCGCGTAGGCCGAAGGGCCTAGGCGGGGCTTGGACCCGTAGCTACACTTTCTGAAGCGATGGCGGAGGGGCTACAGAACAGGCCTTGCGGTGGGCGCTACGGCGACATCGTCGCGGCGATCGGCAACACGCCGCTCGTGGAGCTGAAGCGGCTGTCGCCGAAGCCGGGCGTGCGGATCTACGCCAAGCTCGAGTCCTACAACCCGACCGGCTCGGTCAAGGACCGCGTCGCGCGCGGGCTGATCGAGGACGCCGAGTCGCGCGGGGCGATCGCGCCCGGCCAGACGATCCTCGAGCCGACGTCCGGCAACACCGGCATCTCGCTCGCGATGATCTGCAAGCGCAAGGGCTATCCGCTGAAGGTCGTGATGCCCGACAACGTCACGCAGGAGCGCACCCAGTTGCTGAAGATGTACGGCGCCGAGATCGTCTACTCCGACGGCTCCAAGGGCTCCAACGGCGCGGTCGAGCTGGCACTCGAGATGGCCGCCGCCGACTCGTCGTACTACATGCCCTACCAGTACGGCAACGAGGCCAACCCGCTCGCCCACTACAACGGCACGGCGCTGGAGATCCTCGAGGAGCTCGACGAGATCTCCGCCTTCGTCGCCGGCCTCGGCACCGGCGGCACGCTGATGGGCAACGGCCGCCGCTTCAAGGAGGAGCTCGGCGACGCCTGCAAGATCGTCGCCGCCGAGCCGATGCAGGGCGAGCCGGTGCAGGGCCTGCGCTCGCTCGACGACGGCTTCATTCCGCCGATCATCGACCTCTCGCTGCTGGATCGGAAGATCTTCGTCACCAATCGCGACGCGATCATCTGGACGCGCAAGCTGCTCGACGAGGAGGGCCTCTTTGCGGGCGTCTCCACCGGTGCGATCGCCCGTGTGGCGGTGCGCATCGCGGGTGAGCTGGATGAGGGTAACGTCGTCTTCATCGTCGCCGACGACGGCTGGAAATACCTCTCGTCCGGCATCTACACGCTGCCCGTCGACGAGGTCGAGAACCTCGAGTCGACGGTCTGGTGGTAGCGGCGTCGCGCCGCGACTGCCGCATCCTTGCGCGCGCCGCTACGATGACCTGAGGGTCGCCGGAGGGACGTCCTCCGCCCCCGAACCCATCCGTTGCACTGTCGGCACCGTATCTATGGTGGACCTGCAGGCTTCACGTTAGGAGCAGACACGCAATGTTCTCCCAGATCGGACCGATGGAGATTGTCCTCGTCCTCGTCGTCGCGCTGATCATCCTCGGCCCCAAGCGCCTTCCGGAGGCGGGTCGCTCGATCGGCAAGGGGATGCGCGAGTTCAAGGACTCGATCTCAGGCATCACGAAGGACGAGCCCGAGCTGACCGCTGCGAAGGAGCGCGAGGTCGCCTAGGCCGCGCCGGCGTGCCACGCTCGGCGTGGCACGCTGCTGGTAGCCTCGCGGGCGATGCGCATCGCCCGCGAGCTCTACGACCAGCTGATCTCCCACGCCCTCTCCGAGGCGCCAAACGAGTGCTGCGGCATGGTCGCCGCGCTCGACGGCCGGGCGGTGGCGGTGCACGTCGCGGAGAACACCGCGGCGAGCCCACTGCGCTACGAGATCGACGGCAAGGAGCAGCTGCAGATCCTCACCGCGATCGAGGACGCCGGCAACGAGCTCGGCGCGATCTACCACTCGCACACGCGCACGGCTCCCGAGCCGTCGCAGACGGACATCAACCTCGCGTTCTATCCGGACGCGCTGTACGTGATCGTCGGGCTGGTGAACGCCGAGCCGGACGTGCGCGCCTGGCGCATCGTGGGCGGCGAGGTCTCCGAGGCGGAGCTGATCGTCGAGGAGTAGTGGCCGACCCGCTCGTCTGCCCGAGCTGTGGCGAGGTCTTCGGGGACGAAGAGCGGTTCTGCCCGCGGTGCCACGTGCCGCTCGTGCAGGTCGACACCGGGCCGCCGGCGAGCGCCCGCCAACAGCGCGCGCGCAAGATCAAGCCGCAGTACGCCGAGGGGGAGCTGGTGCGCGTCGCGCACGCCCGTCACCAGGCGGAGGCGGAGCTGATCCAGGGTCTGCTGCTGGAGGAGGGGATCCCGAGCATGCTGCGGCGCAGCATGGGCTTCGACGTCCCCGACTTCATGGCTGCCGGGCCGCGCGACGTGATGGTGCCCCGCTCGGGAGCCGATGCGGCGCGGGACCTGTTGGCGCCGCGAAGCGACGGCGCGCCGGACCCGGCGGCCTGAGCGCCGGCGGCG
>CAZHZI010000243.1:0-2270 GCA_964536955.1 uncultured Conexibacteraceae bacterium | reverse complement strand
GGGCGGGGGGGGGCGGGCGGCGGGCTCGAGGTCGTTGACGAGTAGGTCGGGGTAAGAGAGCGGCGAGGCACCGGCCCCCGCCGCGGCGCGGAGCCGCTCGGCGAGATCGTCCAGCTCGGCGGCGTCCCGGCCAAGCCGGCGACGGTCGGCCTCGGCGAAGACCTCGGCGGTGCTGAGCCCCCCGCCGCCGGGCAGCAGGACGACCGCGTGCGGAGCCGGGTCGGGCAGCCGCGCCACCCGCTCGCCGGCCCCTTCGACCAGCGAGAGGGCCGGAACCAGCTGGGACGGGACGTCGGCGCCCAACCCGGCGGCGAGGGCGGGAAGATCGTCAAGATCGTCGGCGGCGAGGCGCAGGATCGCCGCCGCGTCGGCGCTGCCGCCTCCCAGCCCGGCGGCGACCGGGATGCGCTTCTCGATCTCGACGCGGACCGGTGGACGGTCCCAGCCGTGCTCGCGCAACGCGGCCAGCGCGCGGGCCGCCAGGTTCTCCCCCTCTACTCCCGGGCAGACCACTTCGTCCCGCTCGGCTTCGGAGACCTCGATCGGGTCGGCCAGTGCGAGCGGCTCGAACAACGAGCACAGCTCATGCAACCCATCGTCTCGGCGCGGTCCGAGGTAGAGGCAGAGGTTGAGCTTGGCGGGAGCGAGGATCGGCATGGTCGGGGCGGGGGTCAGGTGTCTGCGCGCAGCTTCGCCGACAGGGTGGCGAAGTCCTCGGGCGCCAGAGTCTCGGCGCGAGCGTCCTCGGGCAGCCCCAGCTCGGCCAGAGCGGCCCGAGCGGGGGCGAGAGAGCCGGTGCGAACGTGCTCCAGCGAGCGGGCAAGGGACTTGCGGCGGTGGGCAAAGGCGGCGCGGACCAGATCGCGCGTCGCCGGGTCGGCGGCCGGCGCCGTGCGGCGCAGGCTGAGGATCGCCGACGCGACCCGCGGCCGAGGCTTGAACACCGCCGGGTCGACGGTGCGCAGCATCCTCACCTCGCAGGCCAGCTGCGCCAGCACGCTGGGTGAGCCGTAGACGCGGCCACCCGGCTCCGCGCGCAGGCGATCGGCGATCTCTCGCTGCACCATCACCGTCCAGCGCCCCACCGAGGGCAGTTGCTCGATCGTGCGCAGAATCACCGGCGTCGCCACCGAGTACGGGAGGTTGGCGACGACCGCGGTGGGCGACGGCTCGAGCGCTGAGAAGTCCAGCCTCATCGCGTCGGCCCAGTGGAGGTCGACGTTGGGGCGGGCGGCGATCGACCCGAGCGCGCCTTCCAGGCCGCGGTCGATCTCAACGACATGGACGTGGGCAGCGACCTGCGCCAGTCGCTCGGTCAACACCCCCTCCCCCGCCCCGACCTCGAGTGCGATGTCGGAGGGATCGAGCTCGGCGTCCCGGAGGATCGCGTCGAGCAGGTTCGGGTCGGCGAGGAAGTTCTGCCCGAGCCTGACCATGGCTACCAGCCGAAGAGCGCCCGAGCGTTCTCCTCGACGGTCCGCTCCAGGGCCTCGTAAGAGACGCCGCGAACGTCGGCGACGACTTCCGCTGTCGAAACGACGTGGGCCGGCTCGTTCGACTTGCCCCGCACCGCCTGGGGTGCGAGATAGGGGGCATCCGTCTCGACCAAGACGAGCTCGTCGGGCAATTTCGCGGCGGCCCCCCGAAGGGCAGCGGACTTGGGAAAGGTGACGATGCCCGAGAAGGAGCAATGCCAGCCCCGCTCGATCGCGTCGTCGACTCTCCAAGGGGCGAGGAAGCAGTGCAGGATCACCGGGATGTCACCGGCGCGCGCGTCGAGGATCTCGAAGACCTGATCCGACGCCGTCGTCTCGTCGTCAGGGTCGCGGGCGTGGATGACGATCGGGAGGCCGCGGTCGCGGGCGATCTCGATCTGCGCCTCGAAGGCGCGTCGCTGATCGGCGGGCGAAGCGCTCTCGCGGTAGTAGTCGATTCCGGTCTCGCCGATCGCACGAACCTTCTCGTGCTCCGCAAGCCGCGCGATCTCGGCGCCGCGGGCATCGTCGAACTCGCCGGCCGACGTCGGATGGCAGCCCACCGTCGCGAACACATCCTCATGGCGTTCCGCCCCGGCGACCGCCGTCGCGTTGGTTTCGCCGCCGAGCCCGACGTTGAGCATCCGTCCCACTCCCGCCTCCCGCGCCGTCGCGACCACCTCTGCCTCCGGTCGCTCGCAGAGGAACAGGTGAGTGTGGGAGTCGATCACCCGCGAGAGTCTAGGTGTCGTGCCCCAAGACGTCCCGAACACGGGCCATGGGTGGGCGGTTGCC
>CAZHZI010000242.1:0-2273 GCA_964536955.1 uncultured Conexibacteraceae bacterium | reverse complement strand
CGCTCAAGCTCTATCAACTCCACGAAGCCAAGTACGCTTTAGTCGGATGAACCGAACTATTTACCAGTTACGCGGCCTTCGCCAGCGTTGCACTGTGCGTCTGAATCTTGCGGATCGCCTCGACAACCTGCTCGAGCTGATTGCGCTTACCCAATAGCACGTATTGCGGCAGCGCGACGGTGGTCGAGCAGACCCGCCGGTTGCCGTTCAACTCCTGAAAGCTCTCGCGATAGCTCTTCAGCCGCTCCGCGCTAAACAGGCGCTGGAACCCGCGCGAGCCGATTGCCTCGTCCAGCAAGCCATCGTAATACTGCTCGTGATACACGCCGCTGCACGGAACTCCCTCGGCACGAAGCGCCTCGATAAACTTGCCCCGCGCCAGTCCGTTAAACTGCTCCGCGTCGTAACGTAGCGGGTAAAGATGCCACACCGCCCGGCTGTTCTCCGGCAGCCGCGCCGGAGTCACGCCGGGGATGTCTTTAAGCTGGCCAGCCAGATAGTCGGCGCTTGCGCGCCGGACCTCGGTCTCTTCGACCAGCTTGTCGAGCTGCTGCAACAGCATGGCCCCCTGAAAGTGCTGCATCCGGAAGTTGTTTCCGCGCGTAAAAAAGCCCTGGCCCGTGAACCCGCCCGTAGCCTGACCACAGTTGTGAAACGCGCCGCAGCGGTCGAGCAGCTCCTCGCGATTTCCCGTAATGGCGCCCCCTTCGCCTGCGGGTAGGTGTTTGGAGTTTTGAAAGCTGAAGCAGCCCAAATCGGCCAGCGTGCCGCACATCCGCCCCTTGTATTCGGCCAGCCATGCCTGGCACGCATCTTCGACCACGCCCAGGTTATGTCGCTTGGCGACCGCGTTGATCGGATCCATATCGCACGGCATGCCAAAAATATGCACCGGCACGATCGCCCGAGTACGGTCGGTGATTCGGCTCTCGATCGAGGCCGGATCGATCGTCAACGTCTCCGGGTCCGTATCGGCGAACACCGGCAGCGCCTTGAGCGTCAAGATCGCGTTGTAGGTCGCAATGAACGTATACGGCGAAACGATGACTTCATCGCCCGCGTCCACGCCCATCACGTGCAGGCTGGTAATCAACGCCGTCGTGCCGCTGGCGGTGGCCAAACAACGCCTCGCGCCCAAGAGCTTCGCATAGGCCGCTTCGAATTCCGGCGCCTTTCCGCGATCGCCGGCGCGGTACCACTGCCCGCTTCGCAAGACCTTAAGAATCTCCGGCTCCCAAGCCTTGCGCCACTCCGGCCAAGCCGGCCACGTTCCCGTGTGGGCGGGCGGACCCCCCAGCAGTACCGGTTTGCTGCTTTGCGCGGCGACCGCGGCCGGTGTCGAGCCGCCGCCCAGGCACGAAAGGGCGGAACCCGCGGCCGCGCTTTGGATAAACCCACGGCGAGTGACAAGCTTCTTCATGGCAAGCCTCCGGTTTTCGGCTATCGTCCCAAGGCCCGCTCCGCGGGACAAGTCCCGGATAGGTTTTTTGCGCAGCTTTCAGTCGAGCCGGCTGCCTGTTCTTCTTGGGGCAGATCGAACAAGCTGGCGACGTGCCGTTTGGGAACGACGAGTATGTGGCCATCGGCGACGGGGAATGCGTCGAAGAACGCCGTTGCGAACTCGCTCTCCAGCAGGATGCGAGGTTTCTCCAGGTGACAGAAAGGGCAGTCGTGTGGGTCCATGAAAGGATTCGTTTCCGCCAAGTCAAAAGTCGATGCGGGTCATCTTCCCGATCAGCCGAGCCTATTTTAGCCGAATGAAGGTTGGCGGCACGCCAACGGTCGGTCGTGGTTGGTCGGGCAGACTCAGGGAGTGTAAAATCGCTCCATGCCGCAGTCGATCCCTCCAGGGCTGAAGAAGGAACACGTTCTCCGCACTCTTGCGGACCTGGACGGCGGCATCGACCATCCCTTCGGCCAGCCGAGCGGCTACGAACTCATCCACGAAGGCAAGCGTTACGCACCGAAGGCCGTCGTCGGTCTGGCCTGCCGGTATTCGATTGGCCGCATCCTCACGCCCGATGAGTTCAGTGGCGGCGAAGCCCCAGGGCAGGCGAACTTCCTCCTGCGGAAACTCGGCTTCACCGTGGTACGAAAGGGTGAGGACGCCGCCGAAGAAGAAAAACCAGCGCACAAGGAGTGGACCGAACAAGAAGTCGGCCTGATCGTGGCCGACTATTTCGACATGCTTGAAGCGGAAGTCCTGGGCAAGTCCTTCAAGAAGTCCGATCACCGCAAGGCGCTGGCCCCGAAACTCCAGGGGCGATCCGATG
>CAZHZI010000241.1:0-2283 GCA_964536955.1 uncultured Conexibacteraceae bacterium | reverse complement strand
GCCGCGCCGAGATCGCCGGCGGGCCGTCGGGCCCTGTGGCAAATGCGATCGGGAACGCCGGCACCAGGGCGACGGCGGCGATGACGGGGATCGCGACGTCCGCGAGCTGGAGGCTCAGGACCGCGATGAGTGCCATGACGATGACCGACGTCACGAAGAGCCGCGTTCGCCATGTCGGATCCGAGTGACGAGAAGCCAGCACGTGCGCGACGGCGAGGGCGGCGAGCCCCGTCAGGACCGTGCTGATAGAAAAGCTCGTCAGCACTTCGTACGGGAACACCATGAACGGGACCGCGACCGCCGTCGCAAGCGGCACGGCCGCATCGGCCCAAGACGGCCCAAGGAATCCCCGGCGCACGCCGACCCCGACGAGCACGGCCAGTCCCGCCCCGACGACCACCGCCCAGGTGGCGAAACTGGTGAGGCCGATGAGCACGGTGACCGCCAGGAGCCCGTAGCAGAAACGATCGCGCCACCTGGCCACTTCCGGCGGATCCGCCGTTGTGGCGCTGCCGAGCCGGGATGCACGCACGTCGCCGAGCGACCGGCCGAGCGCGTCCAGCGCGCGCTCGAGCGGCAGCGCCTGCCAGCCCAGCAGAGCCGCCAAGAGGATCACCGGCAGCAGCGCGTCATGTGGACCGATCAGGGTCAGTGCGGCGCCCGGGACGAACCCGAGTGACATGGTGCTGGCCTGCTCCCAAAGCGATGGTCGCGCTCCGACGGAGCGCAGGGCCGCCGGAATGACGGCGATGGCCGCGACGACCGCCAGGATCACGCCGCGATCAGTCGGCGAGAGGGCTGGCGAGGTCATGTAGCGCACGACGAGGAAGAGAGCCAGCACGGCCGATGCGACGGCGATGGCGGCGCCCGTCTGCGCCCACGTGCGATCCGGGTGCCCCCGCGCGATGGACAGCCCGACGATGAGCGCCACGGCCGCTGGGACCAGGTAGCCCGCGTAGATGCCGATCGGGGTGCCCACGACGATCAGGGGATAGAGGGCGAAGGGCGCTGCCGTAGCCGCACCCAGCAGGATCGCCAACTCGCGGCCGGTCGCCCGCGCGACACCCACCACCCTGAGCACCAACCACACGACGACGCCGAGGCCGATACCGATCAGCGCCATCCAGATCGAGTCCTGCAGCAGGATCTCCAACTGGCTGCGGTCGATCGTCGCGAACAGTTCGCCGAAATCGGCTCCACGATCGAGGTCACCCACCACGGCGCGCGCGATCCGCGCGGAGTCGACCGCTTCCACCGGCGGTCGATGATCTGCCGGGAGATCCGTGAGCTCGGCGCCCACTCCCATGAGGAAGCCAGACACCGGCTGGCCGAAGCGCATGACCGCTGTCACCGGATGGCCGATCGGCTCGCCGCGCTCGATGTCCGCGCCGTCAACGGTGGTGAGGTCGATGACCTGGGTCCACGGCCCGATGTAGCTCCTGGCCGCGTTGCCGTCCGGAGTCACGTCCGCCACGTACACGCCATCCGAGTGGGTGGCATCGGGATCGGTGGCCTCGATGGTCATGCCGATGTCGACGCCGCCGTGGCCCCACACCACGAACGACGCCCCCAGGCCGCCAATCAGGATGAGCAGCGCAAGCAGATCGCGGGGGCGAATCGGCATGGCTCGGACCCTAGCAGACGTCCTGGAGCCCACCAATGCGGGAAATCACGCAATCACGCTCGGTGATGTTCCGACTGGCATCACAAGCCCACGGCGACGAGCGTCTGACGCCCAGGAGGTGAACCGATGCGAACGCTTCGCGCATCTGCCATCGCGCTCCCATTCGTCGGGCTGGCGCTGGTGGTGGCGCTAATCTCAGCGATTATCGGCGCGGGGGTGTAAATGGACCGGGCTGCGCGAGCCCGGTCGCGCCTGGTTGAGATCCCGTTCCGCCGTTTAGGGAGTCTAAGGTGCTCAGGGCAGAGTGAGTGGAGGCCCGGAGCTGAGAGTCAAGCTGAGAGTCACCGGGTCCCAATTAGCGGGCGACAAGTGGGTTAGCCCAACGATCTCACTTAGCTCGTCACTGCTGCGCGGGCGGTCGATTCCTGGCTTCGGCGGCCAACGATGGCCCGAATTCCGACGGCGGCCCCGGGTCCCACACGCCGCATCGTGACTTCCGCCCCGCTTGTCGGAAACGCTGGTCGAGCGCTCCATTGGGAGCGCCCGTCTCCGCGAGATAGCCGCTGGGCAGCTCTTCATCAGCAGCGAGGAGCCGTATCGCTGCGGAATCCTGATTGAAGGTTTGGCTCGCGCGTTTCGCCTACTGCCGATGTCCTTCC
>CAZHZI010000240.1:0-2297 GCA_964536955.1 uncultured Conexibacteraceae bacterium | reverse complement strand
GCACGGTCGCGTCGCCGTCGCGCGAGTCGTCGCCGAAGGTGGCCTCGCGCATGGACTCGAGCATGGCCTCGGTGGGCCGGGTCAGGGTGTCACTGCGTAGATCGATCATGCCGTAAACCTTTAAATTAGCCGCCAAGCACGGTTAAAGCCGGACGCCTAGGGTACGGGAGCCGCGGCTCCCGTACCCTAATCGCCGGTTTAACTCCACGCGTTGGAACGGACGGCTAGGGTACGGAACCCCACTGCTCCTGGCCTGGATCCGCCGTTCAACGCGTGGGGATCGCTCGGAATGACAATTGCTCATTGACCGTGGTCATTTCAATTATACCTTTGCGCCTTTGCGCCTTTTCGCCTTTGCGGCGAAAGAGTCGGTCATTATCGCGCGGCGAGGAGAAAGTCGGCGAGCTCGCAGAAACCCGCCCCGCTCGCGGCGCGCGTGACGTATCGGGGTTCATGGGCGAGCCGGCCCGAGAACTCGCGGATGTTCGCCACCCCGATGGCGTGGGGAAAAAAGGAAAACATTGGTGCGTCATTGGGTGAATCGCCGACGAAAACATAGGCTTCGCGCGCGGTCTCGAGATCGACGTGGAACTCTTCGCGCATGAGCCGCCGCGTCATGGTGAGCTTGTCGTAGGCGCCGAACCAGCCGTTGACATGGATCGAGCTCGCTTTCGCGGTGAGGCCGCGCGCCTGCATCAGCGCGACGATGCGGTCCACGGCCCCGCGCGGGAGCCGCGCGACGTCCTCGCAATAATCGATGGCGAGGTCGGTTTCGCGGTACGCCTGGTCGGCGGCGATGGCGCAGCCCGGCACCGCTTTGATGATTTCTTCTCCGATGGCTGCGAGTCGCTCGTGGTTGCGCACGCGCGTTGCGGCATCGTCGGCAAACGCCCGCCGCATGGCCCGCTTGTCGTGGTCGTAGCGGAAATAGAACGCGCCGTTCTCGCCGACCACGGCCGCGACCGGCCACAGGCGCGCGATGTGGTCGCACCAGCCTGCGGGCCTGCCGGTGATCGGAATGACCGGCAGCCCGGCCTGTTGCAGGCGCTCCATCGCCGCGTAAGCTTCCGCCGTGAGCCGTCCGTCCGTCGTCAGCGTGTCGTCGATGTCGCAAAGAACGCCGCGCACCGCGCGGCGTTCTTCAATGGGAAAATCACTCAGAGGCAGCACGAAAACTTCCTGTTTCAATTTATGAACGGCAAGCAGGCGCGCAGCCGTTCATCGGCAGACTTCCTCGCCCGCGGGCGGCTCGGGTTGCGCGACGAAGCCGAAGCGGCGCGGGACGTCGCGCGAAGCAATCGCTTCGACCTTGAGGCTCGAATCGCGGAATTTCAGCCACAGCGGCACCGGTTTTTCCTGCTGGGCCAGCTCCATCAACTCGTCGAGCACCGCCTCGGGCAGCGGGTTGCCATTGGCGTCGATCAGGTATGGCAGCAGCCGCTCGAGATCGCGGTCGTGTATCGTGCCCGGGCCGTGCTCGGTATCGAGCAGCACCGCGCCGTTCTCGTCGATCCACGCGCCGGCCAGGCTTGCGACCGGCTTGCCGGTGTGGGTGGAGAGGGCGAGGGGCGCGTTCTCGGGGCCGACGATGCGGAGCACCAGCGGAGCGTACTGGAGGTTGACGAACACGCGCTGCGGGCCGTTCTGGAAGTACCAGCAGCCGCGCTCGTCGCGCGCGTAGTTGCGACCGATGAACTCGGACACGAGGGGATTGCCGATGCGCTCGCCCTTGATCAGCCAGTTGCCGCGCCGGTCGAGCGAGAGCCAGCCATAGACCGCTGGCACGTTCGGCCACTTGGCCATCCCGCGGACAACGATTTCATCCATGGGCGGGAAGGGCGTGAGCCGTGATCTGTGATCCGTGATCCGATAACACCCGATTACTGCGATGGTTCAGTCGGTTCACGGCTCACGGTTCACCGATCACTGCTCTTCAGCGTGCGCGGCGGTCTTGGCGTGTGCCGCGACGAGGTCCTTCTGGACGTTGGGCGGCACTGGGTCGTAGCGCGCGAACTCGATGGCGTATGACCCCTGGCCGGCGGTGACCGATTTCAGCCGCGCCTGGTAGTTGTTCAACTCCGACAGCGGCACCTGGCCCTTGATCACGAGCGTGCCCGGCGCGGCCGAGTCGGTGCCGCTCAGCTGGCCGCGCTTGGAGGAGAGATCCCCGGCGATGTCGCCCATGGCTGCTTCCGGCGCGGTGATCTCGATATTGACGATGGGCTCGAGAATAATTGCGCGTGCCTTGCCGATGGCGTCCATGAACGCGCGCTTGCCCGCCGCGATGAACGCGACTT
>CAZHZI010000239.1:0-2308 GCA_964536955.1 uncultured Conexibacteraceae bacterium | reverse complement strand
ACCAGGTCGGCGCCGACGTCGGCCGCCTTGGTGAAGATTCCGCCGCCCAACCGGGCGAAGACCGAGATCAACGAGCCGCCGAAGCCGAGCCCGATCAGCGCGTCGACAGCCTCCTTGTCGGTGTGGTCGGTGAGGACGAGGATGCCGTAGTAACCGGCGACGCCGAGCAGAGCCAAGCCAACCACCAAAAGGCCGGTGACCGAGCCGCCTTTGAAAGCGACGTCGAGTGCCGGCGGCACGCCGCCGCGCGCCGCCTCGGCGACTCGCGCATTGGCCCGCACCGAAAGGTTCATGCCAATGAATCCCGTGGCGCCGGAAAGAACGCCTCCGATCACGAACCCGATTGCGGGAAGCACGTCGCCCTGGACGATCCAGAGCAGGATCGCAAGCGGTATCGCGACCACGGCGATGATCGCGTACTGGCGGCGCAAGTAGGCGCTGGCACCTTCCTGAACGGCACCCGAGATCTCCTGCATGCGCGCGTTGCCCGGCGACTTTGAAAGCAGGCGCTGGGTGATGATCAATCCGTACAACACCGCCGCCCCGGCGCAGACGAGCGCAACGACGACTCCGTAATCGGTCAAGAAACTGGTCAAGTTAGGTTCCTCCGCTGGTTTGAGCGGCGCGGGAGTCTATATGTGCACCCGGCGAATGCGGTTTACGCCGTCTGCTTTGCGGCGGTGTAGGTGCGCTTCGTCTCCCCCACCGCGTCCCGGTATATGTCCTCGATCGAGACACCGCCCTCGCGCGCCTCGCGCGCCCGCTGGGCGCCGTTTCGCTCCGGCAGCTCCACCTCGATTCCCAGCCGCGAGCGAGCCGGCTCGGTCCAGGCCAGCACCTCTTCCAGCACTTGCCGCGTCTCCACCTCGACGCCGCGGCGGAAGTCGATCGTCTTGCCGCTCATCCCATAGCGAATCGCCCGCCACAGGTTCTCCTCGATCTCGCGGTCGGCCAACGGCCGTCCGGCGCCGTCGTAGCCGTGCTCGTCGTACTCCATCGCGGTCTGGGCGATGCAGGCGGCGATCAACCCGGCCAGGGCAAAGGACTCGTCTCCCCTGGTCTGCGCGTCGCAGATCCTCACCTCCACCGTGCCGAACTGATGGTGGGGCCGAACGCTCCACCAGAGCTGGGTCGATTCGACGATCGTCCCGGTCCGCTCCAGCAGGCCGACGAACTCGGCGTAGCTGCGCCAGTCGACGAAGGGGCTGGGAATGCCGCAGCGCGGGAAGGTGCGAGTGAAGATCTCGGTGCGGACCGTGTGCAGGCCGGCCTCGTGGCGGTCCAGGAACGGGGAGTTGGCGGACACCGCCAGCAACAGCGGCAGCAGCTCCCGCATCCAGTCGCAGACCGCAATCGCCCGGTCGGCGCCGCGCACACCCATATGGACGTGCATGCTCCAGGTGTTGTTGCGCTGCGCAACCCAGCCGAGATCGTGGCTGAGGCGCCGGTAGTGCGGCGTGTTGATGATCCGCTGGTCGAGGTAGCTAGCCCAAGGGTGAGTTCCCATCGCGCCCAGCGCCAGGCCCATCCCCTCGCTTACCTCGAACAGCCGGGCGCGCCGCTCCCGCTGCTTGGCGACCGCCTCGCCGAAGGTCTCCGAACGACCCGAGCGGATCTCGATCTCCGAGGCGATCAGCTCGCCGGCCGCCGAGTCGGACAGCACCTCGTCCTCTTCGCAGGCGGCGTAGACGTCCTCGAAGCGGTGCTCCAACTCCAGCGTCGCGGGATCGAGGATTGCGAACTCCTCCTCCAGCCCGATCGTGAAGTCGGTGGAGGACTCGAATCTCTCTCGAACGAGGTCGAGGTCCAGGGACAATGGGATCAGGCGAGGTAGAAGTAGAGCGCGTAGAGGAGGTCGACGGCGGGGCTGGAGGCGTGAACCGTCACCTCCGGCGGCACCTGGAGCAGTTGCTCGGAGTAGTTGAAGATGATTTTGACGCCGGCCTCGACGAGGCGGTTCGCGACGTCCTGAGCGGCGCCGGCGGGCACGGCAAGCACACCGACGACGATCTCCTCCTCGGCGACCACCGACTCCAGCTCGCCGAAGTCGCGCACCCGCAGGTCGCCGACCTCACTGCCGACGACGGTGGGGTCGACGTCGAACATGGCGACGATCTGGAAGCCGTGGTCCGCGAAGATGTCGGAGCTGGCGATCGCTTGACCAAGGTTGCCGGCACCGAAGAGGGCGATGTTGTGCTGACCCGAAGTGCGGAGGATCTTGCGGATCTCGGCGACGAGCGAGTCGACGTTGTAGCCGACGCCGCGCTTGCCGAA
The DNA here is from genome assembly GCA_964536955.1 of uncultured Conexibacteraceae bacterium. GTDB lineage: Bacteria > Actinomycetota > Thermoleophilia > Solirubrobacterales > 70-9 > CAZHZI01. Next base: position 34 of record CAZHZI010000239.1, on the reverse strand, counting down.
CTTGCCGAAGCCGGAGAGGTCGCGGCGGATCTGG
>CAZHZI010000238.1:0-2316 GCA_964536955.1 uncultured Conexibacteraceae bacterium | reverse complement strand
CCACGATCGGCATGAGGGGGTAGCTCCGGCTATTTTCAGGTCAGGCGGCCCAGCTTCATTTCACCGCCTCCCACCTGCAGCTTCGCACTCGCGATACCTCGGGAGGCACTACGGGAGGCACTATCTGCGCGCAATTGCTACGCGTTGCGGCGATTGCGCGTACCGCACATCGGCAGCGTTAGCTGTCTCGCGCTACCGAACCATCGCCCGAGCGACTTCTACCCGTCCGACGAACTCGTCCCTCCAGGTGATCAGGTAGTCCACCTCACCCGCCTGCTCCATCGCGAACCGTTCCAGATGGTGACGGCCATCCAGCAGCCGGGTCACTGCCTCTGGCGGGTTGATACGCATCCTCTGATTCCACCACCTGTTCTCCCTCCCGTGCGACAAGGAGGTCCGGAGCAGGTTAAGGACACGAGGAGGTGGTCGGCTTGAGGTTCGTAGGCGGTGCGCAGCAGGCTCGGTTCGTCGAGAAGATCAGAGACACCGAACGCGATCGGCTGCTGGTCGCACCGATCGACGTCGGCAAGCACACGGCGGCTGCGATGGTGTGCGACTTCTGGGGCGAGATCGTCACCCCGCCCTTCGAGTTCGCACTCAACGAGGGCGGCTTCACCGAGCTCGCCGCGGTACTGGCTCGGGCCGAGGCGCAGCGCGACGCGTCGTGGGTACGGGTCGGGCTCGAGCAAGCCGGCCACTATCACGACACCCTGCTCGCTCGCCTGCAACAGGAAGGTGTCGAGGTGACCGTGCTCAACCCGACCCAGGTCAAGGAGAACCGCAACCAGGATCTGCTGCGCACCCTCAAGTCCGACGCCCGAGACCTGGCCGCCATGGCCGAGCTACTCATCCGCGGCAAGGGCCACTCCGCGCCCGTCGAGGACGGACCGCTTTGTCGCCAGGTCGTGCTGGCGTCAGCCCGGCGTCGCAAGGTCAAGGCTCGCACGGCGCTCAAGTGCCAGGTCCTGTCCACGCTCGACCTCGTCTTCCCAGGCCTCGACGGCTGCTTCAACGACATGCTCAACACCAAGCTCGGACGGCTGCTTCTCGCCTCCTCGCTCACGCCCGATCGCGTGATGCGCCTTGGACCGGCGAGGTTGCGAAGCTTCGCGCGCAGGCGTGGGGTGAGCGTCTCGCGGCCCAAGGCCGATCAGGTCGTCACGTCCGCCCGACTCGCTTTCCGGTTGCCCGAGCAGCGAAGCCAAGTGCTGCTTGAGGTCTTGGCCGCCGACGTCGCGTTGCTCGGGCGCATCGACGAGACGATCGCCTCGATCGAGTCGGGTTTGGCCGAGGTCCTGCCCGATACGCCGGCCGGTGTGCTCCTCTCAATGCCCCACGTGGCGGTGGTGCGCGCATCTGCGTACGGAGCTGCTCTCGGAGATCCTTCGCGCTTCACCACAGCCGCCCAGGTCTACCGGATGTCAGGTCTGGTTCCTCGTCAATACGAGTCGGCCGGTCGCACGAAGCGGGGAACATCCATCAGTCGCGAGGGGAAGGTGGAGCTGCGCGAAGCCATCCTCGAGCTCGGCAAGGCCTTGCGTCACGGACATCCCGACTTCAAGCGCTACGCCGCAGAGCTCAAAGAGCGCGGCAAGCTCGGCGGGGTGATCGCCTGTGCGCTCGGCAACCGGGCCAACCGCGTCGCTTTCGCCATGGTCCGCGACCAGCAGCCGTTCGCCTTCGAGCGCTGGCCGATGAGAAGCGGACGGGCGCATCATGGCCGACTCTCATCGACCAGGCCGATGTCACCCGTCCGCGCCAACACAGTGCCATCAACACACGAGTCGAGGTGAAAACTAGACGCTACAGAGCCCCGTAGAGGCTGCCGAACGGTCCGGTGGGTATCAGGACACCGGACGATCTGAAAGCAGAGCACAGGAATGAAGCGTCGGGTGGCGATGGGGCCGGGAGCAACACCGAGCGAGTTATGGAGCCAGGTTGCGAGGACTCCGTGCCTAACATGGCGCCCGGCCCCTTCCCATCCGGGAGCGCGAACGTGGTTGTCTGGGCCGCGCAGGTAGCGAGTCCGCGTATGTCAACGAGCAGCCCCAGGGAACGCACCCCGACTCCTCATCGCCGCGCGCGATAGCGACGAAACCGCTCCGATCAGCGGGGCTTGACCCTGCGTGTCACAAACGCGTTTGACACGGATGCACGGTTGTTAGAAAACCCCTATCGCCGCAGGCCCCTGACGAATAGGCTCGCGCTCATGACCGACGGCGACTGGAGGGATGGCGGGTTCAGGCAGCGTCGGCCCTCCGTGGAGACTCTCGCCTGGGTTGCGGCGTCGATGGGTCGGGGCAGTCGCATCGTTGG
>CAZHZI010000237.1:0-2351 GCA_964536955.1 uncultured Conexibacteraceae bacterium | reverse complement strand
GAAGTACGGCCGCACCGTGCAGGTGGGCCTGCAGCGGCGGAGCACGCACCACCTGCTGGAGGCGCGCGATCGCTTCATCAAGAGCGGCCTGCTGGGCAAGATCGCGTACGTCGATATCCATAGCTATTACGGCGGCGGTCGCGACTTTCCGCCGCCGCAGGACCCACCCGCGCACCTGGACTGGGAGATGTACGTGGGACCGGCCACCTGGCGCGACTATAGCCCGCGAATCCACCCGCGGAGTTGGCGCGCGTGCCGCGAGTTCAGCAACGGCCAGACGGGCGATCTATGCGTGCACATGTTCGACGTCGTGCGCTATCACCTCGACCTGGGCTGGCCCAAGAGCATCTCTGCGACCGGCGGCATCCTGATGCGCGACAAGAACTCGCGAGCCAACACGCACGACACGCAGACGGCGCTGTTCGATTATGGCGACGTGCAGGTGGTTTGGAACCAGCGGAACTGGGGCGAGAACCCCGATCCGGACTATCCGTGGGGAGCGACGTTGTACGGCGACAAGGGGACGCTGAAGATTAGCGTCTGGCAGTACGACTTTATCCCGCGCGGCAAAGGGGAGCGAGTTCACGGAGACTGGCTCGACGAGAGCGCGAAGTTTCCTGAGGACGAAAAGCATAAAGAGACGGAGATTTTTGCCGCCCCTGCCACGCGGCGGCACATGGAGAACTTTCTGGCGGCGCGCCGCGAGAAGAAGCGTCCGGTCGCCGACATCGAGCACGGCTACATCTCGTCAGCGTGCTGCATCATGGCCAACCTTTCGATGGAGCTGGGTCGCAGCCTGAAGTGGGACGGCGAGAACGGACGCGTCGTCGGCGACGACGAAGCCAACCGGCGCCTGGCACGACAATACCGCGGCGATTGGAAGCATCCGACGCCGGAGAATGTGTAAACCGGGGATTCGCGGGTGATGCCCCGGCGCCGAGTACGAACGGCCCGCGAAGAACCGCACGACACCCATGTGACGACGGGTACGGAGCTGGCAAATGGGTACGCCTTTCCGCTGGCTGCTGCTGGTTTTGTTTGTGCTCGTTAATGGAGTGATTGTCTATTGGGCCTGGCAACAGGTCACCGATCCCGCGGGGCCCGATCCGATATCGAAGGCGGCGGCTCAACGGAGCGGGTCCGAGGAGTTTGGCCGGACCGAGAGCCTGGCGTACGACCTGATCGAGAAATGGAATCGAGAGCCTGCCATCGCGCTCGGTTCGGAGGATTTGCCGTCCGCGGTTGAGTCCTTGCCGGAGGCGGGCTGTATTGGACTGCCGAGCGGCGCCGTCGCGATCGAGTCGCGGTCGCTTCCGGCGTCCGTCAAGCAAGATCTGGATACCGCGGTGATCGGGCTGTTGCAGGCTTACCGAGACGGAAAACCGGACTCGGTTATCAACTACATGCGAGGGCGCGGTCAGACAATCAGCGGAAACTTCCGAAAGTTTGTGGAACGCGCGCTGCTCAATCGCGGCGTTGCAGATCCCGAGAAACTAAGCGACGAGGATCAATATCGCGCGATGTGGACCACCTTCCAATCAAACGCACATTGGAGCGGCCTGGTCGCCGATTCGAGTTGCCGCCAATTTTGGGACGGCAAGAAAGTTCTCCCTGCTCGTCTGCGATTCGACATCAATTCTGCGCCCAACACGCCGCCAGGGCAGCTCGAGCAGGCCGCGTATTTGTTTCGTCTATTACGCGGAACAAGCACGCCACGGCACAACTTTGTCAGTACCGCAGGTTCGCTGCAAGATTCGCATCGGGACGATCCAAGTGTGCTCCTCTGCGATGTGCAGTTGGTCATTGAGCTTGACGATTCGTTTTCCCGAGTCAAAGTGCCGTACCTGATCCGATTCTGGTTTAACAATGCACTTGAGAAATGGCGGCCGGTCGCAATGGAATGTTTTACGGCGAGTCCCGAAGGGGGCAGGTTGCCTTCGTTGCAATTCTAACTCGCACGAAGACGAGTGTTCCGCAGTCTGAACTATGTCGCGACAGGTTTCGCGCGACGTTGCATTAGGAACGAAGTTACGACGCCGGCCAGCGTTGCCAACGCCAGGGCGATGGCGGCTTGCGACGCGTGGTAGAACGCGTGAAATGTAGACGGAGCCAACCCCTCCAAGCGTCGGTTCATGTCACGGACGTAAAGATCATCGCGATCCTCGTAGAACACGTCGGGCGCCGAGCGATCGGTTCGAATTGCAACGTCGTGAACCAGACGCGACGTGATCAACTGCTTTTCCAACGGGGCACGTGGTTCCAAGTAGATCGTTAACAGGTAAGCCCAGGCGACGATGGCGAACGGCAGGCAAAAGCTCCGGCGGGTGTCGCTGGCCCAGGCGGTTATTGTG
>CAZHZI010000236.1:0-2381 GCA_964536955.1 uncultured Conexibacteraceae bacterium | reverse complement strand
GGGCAGCTCGTCGGCGGGGATGGCGACCACCACGCTGGCCAGCTTGGGCGGCAGCGCGGCGCTGCGGGTCGGATCGGACGAGGGATCGGTCAAGGTCTGACCCTCGCCGGTACGCAGCGCGAGCACGACGAGACGTTCCCCCAGGACGACTGCCTGGGGGGCGTCCTGGGCGTCGCTCGAGGGCAGCGTCTTGAGGGCGTTCGGCACCGCCACCACGTCGACCAGCGCGCCGGGGCTGAGCGCCCCGCCGACCGCCTGGGCCGGCTCAACCGGCAGCGCGAAGGCGACGTAGCCCGCTGGCAGCGGGGCGCCGAAGCCGAAGGCCTGCGACCCCGGCGTCGACTCCAGGGCGCGGGTGTCGACGAACTGGCCGGCCAGGATGGGCATCGCCGCGTACTGGCCGACCACCGCCTGGATCGAGGTCGCCGCCTCGGCCGGGCGGTCGCCGGGGCTGATGCGCACCAACTCCAGCATGTCGGCGCTGATGGGGGTCAGGACCGCGATGTCGGTGCGGGCGCGAACGACGTCGGCGCGCGGCTGGGCCACGTAGTAGAGCGCCGCGGCGACCAGGGCTGAGATGACAAAGATGGCGATGTAGGCGCTGCGGTGGGTGGTCATGCGGCGGTTCCTCCCTCGATCGGCGAGGTGTTGGGTGCTGACAGTCCGATGCCGATCTCGGCGACGAGCTCGAGCAGCGCGCTGGCCACCGCGGCGGGATCGACCAGCAGGTGGAAGTGACCGGCCGGCAGGTGGCGCAGCGGCCAGCCGGAGCGGCGTGCGATATCGGCCGGCGAGCGATAGGGCGGGCTGAAGTGCAGGTAGCCGCACCGCGCGTTGGGCCAGCCGCTGACGATCGGCTGCGGCTCGGTCCAGTAGTCGCTGCCCCGCGGATGCAGCTCGGCGAGTAACGCGGCGCGCCGCCGGGCATCGGGCACCAGCTCGCGCAGCTGGTCGTCGGTCCAGGTCGGAAAGCGCCCGCCGGCGTCGAGTGCCGTGCGCAGCTCGCCGGCGAACGCCGGATCTTCGGCCTCCATCGCCTCTAGCCGGCTGGCACCCGGGGTCGGCAGGCCGGCATCCACGAACAGGTACCCCGCCGTGTGCTGGCGCAGCGCGCCGGCGATGGCCGGCAGCAGGGGACCGGCGCCGCTGTGGCCGACCAGGATCACCCCTCGATCGTCGGCGACGCGGTCCAGGCTGGCGGCGGCGCCGTCCACCGTACGGCGCCAGCACGGACGCCGCTGCACAGGATCGCGCAGCTCGGTCGCGATGACTGCCTCCCAACCTCGGCCGCGCACCTCGTCGGCGACCGGCGCCCACGACGAGCGGCCGAGCAGCGGACTCGGAATCAGGACCAGCACAGGCTGGCTCATGGTCCGCTCACCGCGCTGTAGATGACGGTCACCGCGACCTCGCCTTCGACCTCGGAGGTGCGCACTGCGCCGTCGTCATACGTGGTCTGCAGCTCGAGGACGAGTCGCACCGGGTAGCTGCCTTGGCCAGACAGCGGCGTGTTCCACTGGATCCGGATCGGTTCGGCGGCGGCGTAGGGACCCGAAGCGGTGGGCAGGTTCGCGTCATTGACGCCGCCCTCGTAGCGGTAGCCGACCAGCCGGGTGGTCGCGCCGCCGATGGTCACGCCTCCGGAGCGCATGAAGCCCTCGGAGACCACGATCGCCCGCGGGAAGAGCTCGCACAGCAGGCCGCGCGGCCACCACAGCTGCGCATGACCCTCGGCATCCGGCGACAGGACCGTGCCGTCGGGGAGCGTGCCTGACGGGGCGGCGCCGACCTCGACGACCGGCGGGACGTACTCGATCGGCAGCGCGCTGATGCCGGCGGCGCGATTGCTGATGTCGACGGTGAACGGAATCACGCGTTCGACCGGCGCGCCGCCGGGCGCGAAGAATGCCGCGTACGCCTGGCCTGAGACGTGGGCAGTGACGACCGCATCGAAACTGCCGGCCGCGTCGTAACGATGGGTGACGGCCAGGCGCTCAGGAGCGCTTGGGTCCCTCGGATAGGAGCGCAAGGTCCCGTCGCCAAAGTCGACGGTCCAGGAGTCGACGCGCACCGAGTCGTGATCGACGTACGCCGACAGGTAGCCGCCGATGGCGTCGATCCAGGCGTTTGTCAAGACTGCAGTGACCATGCGCTCGCTACGCGCCGGAGCGGAGACCGGGTCGACACCCACGTCGAGGTACAGGCTCAGGTCGCCGTACGCCTCCGGTCGGATGCCCATCCCGGGGTTGCGCTCGCAGGTGACGACTGCCATCGGCGAGGCCGGGTTAACGTTCACATCGTCGGCGGTGCGGTAGACCCAGACCCAGTACAGCCGGCAGAACGGCTGCGAGACGCCCATCAGGTCCCAGGTCGAGTAGTAG
>CAZHZI010000235.1:446-2387 GCA_964536955.1 uncultured Conexibacteraceae bacterium | reverse complement strand
CGGGTCGACGTTCGGGGAGGATGCGCTCACTCTGGAGACGACGAATGCGAGCACCTTGGCGCTGCTGTCGAACGCCTACGTCGCCTACGAGGCCTTCATGCAAAGTCCGTTGATCGGCAACGGCCTTGGCACACACGGGTTGTCGTACGACCGGTATATCGACGCCGTGCTGAGCGAGACGTATTACTTGCTGGGACTGAACAAGCAGGACGCCAATTCGTTCGTCTTGCGTACCGTTTCCGAACTTGGCCTGTTCGGATTGGTTTCGATCGCGGTCTTCTTGCTCTATTTTGGCCGCGTGAAACGGCCGGAAGCGATTTTGATCAGGAATTGCCTTTTGCCTTATTTTGCCGTCAAGCTGCTGCGCATGGGGCACTATTTTCCGATGGAGTTCCATTTCTTCGTCATGATGTATGTCTTCAATTTTCTCGAAGACAAGGCCGCGCGCGGAACCACGGGGAAGCCGCAGGATCGACCGGGAGGGGATGCAATTGTTGTCTGACTCAACGCCGATAGCTTCCGTTCGGGAGGAACCGCGGCGGGGTGTCGATTTCGCGGCGGGAACAATCTCGTTCGCCGACGTTCTGGCCGTGGTCTGGAACGGGAAGTGGATACTGGCGGCGGTCGTCCTTGCCTGCCTGGCCTATGCCTATGTGAGCGAGCCGGGCGAGAGTTATGTGGCCAGCATGCGGGTTGTGCCCGCGGAAACGGATTTATCGCAGACCCAGACGATCGGCGGTGGCGGAGGTTTCCTCTCCGGCTTGGGACTTGGACAGCGCACATTGCCGAAATTTCAACAGTTTCAGAAGGCTCTCGCGTCGTTTGGCGTCGCCGAAATGATGGAGCAGCGCTTCGGCGTTTTATGCATGATTTATGAATCGGAGTGCGATCAGGCGACCAAGCAATGGCACCTGCAGCCTGGTGCTATGGCGGCGGTCAGAAGGACGATACGTTCCGCGCTCGGCATCCAGGACAATGAGGGTCGGCGCAATGCCGCGGACCTTAAGGCGTTCCTGGAGGGCGCCATCACGATCGTCAGAGACGAAGGCACGCTGGTTCTGTCTTTCGTCGACCATCGCCCGGATTTCGCCGCGTCCTTTTTGGGACGGCTCTATCAAACGACAAACGAGTATTTGAGAGTCCAGGACAAGCAGTTTCTCCAGCAATATATCGACTACCTGGCGGCCCGGCGGAACACGACGACGAGCCTGGGAAGCCGCGAGGCGATACAGGCGCTTCTGCTCGAACAGGAGCGCCGCCTGATGCTTTCCGAGGTGGACGTTCCTTATGCCGCCACCGCCCTTGATCCGCCCACGGCCTATCCCCGCAATCAACTCGTCCGTCGTTTGGTTCTTTGGCTTGTCATTGGCGCCGCCTTGGGCATTTTCCTCATATTTGCCGTGCAATATTTCGTTGGTCGTCGGGGCCATGGATCGGTGCGCAGAGAGAACGCTTGACCCGCCGAGCTCTTCCCCTGGCGGGCCTGTCGCGTGGAGCGACGCAAGCAATATCCCTTGCCCGGGCGCTGGCCAATCCGCATCGCTCCCTGCCTGAGCTCTATCTCCGTCTCAAGCGGCGGCAGACGTTCAATCCGACGGGAGGCAAGGTAGCCCTCCTTAGCTATGTCCTCGTCCCAAAACACCAGAACGCATCGTACCTGAAGGCGTCGCACAACAACCGGCTGATGTCGGCCTTGATGGTGCGGTGCCTCGCCGACGCGGGCTACGAGGTCCATTTGTATGACTGGAAGAACGAACATGTTGCGGCCGATCGGGTCTCCCTCTTTATCGGTCACGGCCGCACCTTTCATCGTCTTGCCGCAACCATGCCGGCTGGTTGCCGCAAGGGACTGATCACGACGAGTTCCAACCCCACCTACGATAACTGGCAGGTCGCGGCGCGGGTCCGCGACTTCAATGCACGCCATGGCCTCCGGGTCCC
>CAZHZI010000235.1:0-436 GCA_964536955.1 uncultured Conexibacteraceae bacterium | reverse complement strand
GAGCCGTTAGCGGACGCGCATGTGGCGCCCAACATGGCGGCCGCGGACCGGGTGTTCATGATGGGCAGTCAGTTTGTCGCCGACACCTGGCCCCCGCAATTCGCAGCCAAGCGCTTTGCCGGCCATAACGTCGCTACGCCGTCGGCGCGCCGGAAGACCGGCCTGGGTTCGCGGTTTCTCTACATGTCCGGGGCCAATGTCCTGCGGCGAGGACTGGACCTTTTGATCGATGCGTTCGCGGATTTGCCTTACGAACTCTCGATATGCTCGCCGGTACATACGGACGCCTGGTTCTTCGAGCATTACAGGCCGCTGTTTCGGCGCTGCAGGAATATTCGTTTCCTTGGCTATGTGGATACTTCGCGAGGCCGGTTTGCACAGCTCGTAGACGAGGCGGATTACGTCATTCTGCCGTCATGCTCCGAGAGTGAATCGA
>CAZHZI010000234.1:0-2398 GCA_964536955.1 uncultured Conexibacteraceae bacterium | reverse complement strand
GAAACGGCCCGGGGAGATTAATCCTTCGCTGGGATGCTGCCATCGTATCAGCGCCTCGGCGCCCCCGATCTTTCCCGTTGCCAAATCAATCTGCGCTTGGTAATGAAGTAACAACTGGCCTTGCTCCAGGGCGCTACGAAGCCCGCGCTCGAGCGATAGCCGATCCTGCACACGCTTCGTCATATCAGGGAGGAAGAGTTCGAACCTGTTTCTTCCGCCTTCCTTAGCGCGGTACATCGCGAGATCGGCATGCCTAAGCAACGTCGTGGTATCCGTTCCATCAACGGGGAACACGCTGACACCGATGCTGCAGGTAACAAACAGCTCATGGTCATCCAGCTTCACGGCATGCGCCACGGTAGTCAGGACCGCTTGCAGGACGGATGCGAGCTCCTCTTCGCGACGGTAATTGCCCGTGATCAAGACAAATTCGTCGCCCCCGTACCGCGCTATCGTGTTCTCCGCGCCGATGACCCACTCCAGGCGCCGCCCTATCTCTTTAAGCAGCTTGTCGCCGGTCTCATGGCCGAGGCTGTCATTTACGAATTTGAAATTGTCGAGATCGATCATTGCAACGGCAACGTGCTCACCTTGCTGTCCCGCGCGTAATAAAGCGCCTCGCAGCCGGTCCATGACCAGGTTGCGGTTTGCAAGCCCGGTCAGCGAATCGAAATTGGCTTGGCGCTCGAGGTCCTGCTGATAACGAACGCGCTCGGTGATGTCGTTCAGTATGCCGATGTAGTGCGTGACGTGGCCGCTGTTGCCGCGCACCGGCGCGATCTGAAGATCGTTCCAGAACAAGGTGCCGTCCTTACGGTAATTACGCAGCACGACCTTACACGGCCGTTGCTCACGCAGCGCAAGCCGGATTGCCGCCAGTCCTTCCTGATCCCGGTCTTCAGCCTGCAGAAATCGGCAGTTTCGGCCCAGCATCTCGGTCGCTGAATAGCCGCTGATCGCCTCGACGGCGGAGTTCACATATTCGATCGGATAATCGTCGAGAGCGCCCGAGATGAAGATCCCGTTTACGCTCGCTTCGATCGCCTTGCCTTGCAGAAGAAGCCGCTGCTCAGCGAGCTTGCGTTCGCTGATGTCTTCGTAGGTGCCGAGCAGCCCGATCACCTTTCCTCCCGGCTCATGCAACGGAACCTTGCTCGTACGAAGCCAAAGCATGCGCCCGTCAGGAGTGTCCTGTCGTTCCTCATAGTTAAGTTTGGCGGAATCAGCTTCCATCACCCCCTTGTCGTCCGCCTGATAAAGGTCTGCGCTATTCCGCCACGGCATGGCATGATCGGTCTTGCCGATAATGTCGGCTACGTCATCGACGCCTGCGTCTCGGGCAAAAAGCCGGTTGGAGCCGAGAAACCTTGACTCCCGGTCCTTCCAGAAGATACGTTGCGGCACGGTATCAAGGACGAGCTGAAGCATTCGATTGGCGCTCTGGAGCTTTTGCGCAGCGCGTTCGCGCATGAAAGCATCGCGGCGGATCAGGTACACAATGAACAGCGCCAGCACTATAGTGCTCACTGCGAACACAACGAAACCTGTGACAGTAGCGGTCAGGTTCCGCGATGCTTCGGCGTTCCGAAGCGTGAGCAGCCGGTTCTCTTCATCTTCCATCTCACCGATAATCGCGCGCACGCGCTCCATCAGCGCCACGCCTTGGCCTGACGCGATCTCAGTTAACGCAGCATCGAGTCCTTGTTCGGAGCGCATACGAATCACGTTTCGCATCCAGACAAGCTTGTCGCGGATAGTGATTTCAGCGTTATCGAGGCGCCGCTGCTGGCCAGCATTGTCGCTGGTCAGTTTGCGCAACGCCGTGAGCGCGGCGCCTGATTTAGAAGCGGACGAGTCATAGCCTTCGGCGTCGCGCTGGTCCGCGGTGATCGCGAAGCCTCGCTCGAAAGTCTCGGCGTTTACCACTGCAACCAGCAGTTCTGCGAGCACCGTCCTGACTTCGAGAGTGTGACGGACCCAGCTTTGCGCCTCCTGGAGACGCGTCACGTTGTAATAGGAGACGAAGGCATTCAAGACAAGAACGCAGCACAGCGCAGCAACCCCGATGGTGACGTTGCGTATGCTGCGAGATCTGAACGGTGCGCGTAGGGACCTCGTTAGCGCCTGATCGTGCGTTTGTTCAGGTATCGGCCGGGATCGTCCCACTTTTGGTCTCCTTCCACGCGGAGGCCGCGCGAGCATGGTTCGCCTGGCCTAGACGTCACTTATTAATTAGTCGTTCCGTTATTGCAACGGATATGCCTGCGGCTCGCAGAAAGAAGTCAGTCGTTGCGGCTGACGTGGACCGATAGGGCATCTGGATTAGCGAACACACCCCTCCGCGGCGGAAATCGCTTAAGCAGTTCGACCGCGCCGCAATCGGCCAGAAGCGGTAGTT
>CAZHZI010000233.1:0-2412 GCA_964536955.1 uncultured Conexibacteraceae bacterium | reverse complement strand
GGCGATCCCAATCGGAATGTCGCTCTCGTCGACGTAGCTACTGCTTTCGCGTGAAAGCGGTAGCCGAGCAGCGGGACCTCTAGCCTTCCAGTTCGTGATAAGCACCAACCAGTTCAAGAACGGCTCGCACATCGAGATCGACGGGACGATCTTCCGGATCATCGACTTCCAGCACGTCAAGCCGGGCAAGGGTGGGGCGTTCGTGCGGACGAAGCTGCGCAAGATCGAGGACGGCACCGTCCAGGACAAGACCTTCAGGGCCGGCGAGAAGTTCCGCCCGGTGCGGACGGAGTCGCGAAAGATGCAGTATCTCTACGACTCCGGCGACGCGGCGGTCTTCATGGACAGCCGCGACTACGAGCAGATCGAGCTTTCTCGCGAGCTCGCCGGCGAGGCGATGCAGTGGGTGCTTCCCAACGCCGAGGTCGACGTGCTCTTCGTCGACGAGCGTCCCAGCGACGTCCAGGTGGCCAGCGCGATCGACATGAAGGTGACGCAGACCGAGCCGGGCGTGAAGGGAGACACGGCCTCGGGCGGCGGCACGAAGCCGGCGACGTTGGAGTCGGGGGTGAGCGTCCAGGTGCCACTCTTCATAGAGGAGGGCGAGAGCATCCGGGTCGACACTCGCAGCGGCGAGTACGTCTCCCGCGCCTAGCCGCTCAAAGCGCGAGAATAGGCGTCCATGCGCCGATCCGACCAGCGCCGCGACGCCGTCTTCGCCTGCTATCAGCGCGATGTGACCGGGCGTCCTCTCGACGAGCTCATCGCCGAATCGCGCCCCTTCACCCGCGAGCTCGCCGAGGGGGTCCAGGCACACCGCGAGGAGATCGACGCGATCATCGCCCGCCACGCGAGGGGCTGGGAGCTGGACCGGATCGCGCCGCTCGAGCGCAACGTGATGCGGGTCGCCCTCTATGAGATGGAGCACAGCGAAGACGTGCCGACCGAGGTTGCGATCGATGAGGCGATCGAGATCGCCAAGGAGTACTGCGGCGCCGACACGCCGAAGTTCGTCAACGGAGTCTTGGGCGCCGCGGCGAGGGAGAGGGAGAGCGTCCGGTGAGCCGCCTGGGCGAGATCTCCGAGCGGCTCGAGGCGATCGCCCACGAGCTGGAGTCCGGGGAGCACGGCGACGAGCGCGCCGGCGAGCTGGCCCATGAGGCGGCCGAGCTCTCCGCCGAGGCGGTCGAGGAGGCCAACCGCCGGGCTCGCGAGGCCGAGACGCGCGCCGAGTGAGCGGCGCCTTCCGCCCCTGATGTATCCCGACGACCTGCGCTCCCTGGTCGACTCGGCCCTCGAGCGGCTGCGATTCTCCGCGACATCGACCACGGCCGGCCTCGAGGAGGCGATGCGCTACTCGCTGCTGGCCGGCGGCAAGCGGGTGCGCCCGGTCCTGGCCCTGGCAACGGCCCGCGCCCTCGGCGCCGATGCCGAGCGCTTTCTCCCCGTGGCCTGCTCGATCGAGCTGGTCCACACCTACTCGCTGATCCACGACGACCTGCCGGCGATGGACGACGACGAGCTGCGCCGGGGCCAGCCGACCTCCCACGTCAGGTTCGGCGAGGACGTGGCGATCCTCGCCGGCGACGGCCTTTTCGCCGAGGCCGTCGCCCTCTTCTGCGAGCAGCCCGGAGAGTCTGCCGGCGTCCTGGCGGCGCTGCGCGAGCTGACCGCGGCGACGGGCGTGGACGGCATGGTGGGGGGCCAGTACGTGGACGTCGCCGGAGGGGAGCTCGACGCCGAAGGCCTACGCGCCCTGCACGCGCTGAAGACGGGCCGACTGATCGCCGCCAGCGTCGGCGTCGTGCTGACCCTGAAGGGGCTCGATGAACCTGAGACAATCCCCTACCGCCGGTTCGCCAGCGAGCTGGGGGTCCTCTTCCAGATCGTCGACGACATCCTCGATGTGACCGGGAGCGACGAGCAGCTCGGCAAGCCCCATGGAAGCGACGAGCGACATGGCAAACTCACCTACGTCAGCCTCTTCGGAGTGGACCGGGCCCGCGAGCTCGCAGGCGAGTCCCACGCCAAGGCCACCGGCGCGCTCGCCGAGGCGAGCGGCGAGACCGACGATCTGAGGCGGATCGCCGACTACATCTTCACCAGGCACGAATGACAGACAAGCCGCAGACCCCAGAGGACACCGAAGAGCCGCGCGAGCCACTGCTCGGGGCGATCGACGGCCCGTCCGATCTGCACGATCTCGACGACGAGCAGCTGCAGCAGGTCGCCGGGGAGATGCGGACCCTGATCATCGACACGATCGGGGAGATCGGCGGCCACTTCGGCGCCAACCTGGGCACCTGCGAGCTCGCCGTCGCCCTGCACAGCCTGCTCGACTCTCCCCGCGACAAAGTCCTTTGGGACGTCGGCCACCAGGCCTACCCGCACAAGATTCTCACCGGCCGCCGC
>CAZHZI010000232.1:0-2430 GCA_964536955.1 uncultured Conexibacteraceae bacterium | reverse complement strand
TGCGGATCGGGTTGCGCTTGTGCGGCATCGCCGAGGAGCCCTTCTGGCCATCGCCAAACGGCTCCTCGACCTCGCGCAGCTCGGTGCGCTGGAGGTTGCGGACCTCGGTCGCGAAGCGCTCCAGCCCGGCGCCGGCTATCGCGATCCTCGAGGTCAGCACCGCGTGGCGGTCACGCGGCACGACCTGGGTGGCCACGTCCTCGCGCTGCAACCCGAGCCGCTCCATCACCCGCGCTTCGACAGCGGGCGGGGTCGACGCGTAGGTGCCGACGGCGCCGGAGAGCTTGCCGAAGGCGAGCTGGTCGAAGGCGTTGGCGAGCCGGCCCAGGTTGCGGTCGGCCTCGAAGGCGAGGCCGGCGAGCCGGAGGCCGAAAGTGGTGGGCTCGGCGTGGACGCCGTGGGTGCGGCCGACGCAGAGCGTCTCGCGGTGCTCGAGCGCTCGCTCTATCAGCGCGTCACGGTAGTCGCGGGCCCCGGCGAGGAGGACCTCCCCGGCCTGGCGCAACTGCAGCGCCAGCGCCGTGTCGAGCACATCGGAGGAGGTGAGGCCGTAGTGGATCCAGCGACCGTGCTCGCCGACCGAGTCCGCGACGACGTCTACGAAGGCCGCGACGTCATGGTCGGTCACCCGCTCGCGCTCCTCAACCGCCTCGACGGTGAAGGACGCGTTGGCGCGCGCCGCCTCGGCTGCCTCCCGTGGCACGACTCCCTCTTCGGCCCATGCCTCGGTCGCCGCCAATTCGACCTCCAGCCAACACTCCATCTTGCGCTGCGGCGACCAAACCTCGCCCATGGCAGGCCGTGTGTATCGAGGAATCAACCGAGACCTCCCGTCGGGGGGGTGGCGTCGGGGAGGGGTGGACTCGCCGGTCCCGGAGGCTGCGGAGGGCAAGACTCCATCCCCGCGAGCGATGTGTCCCGGCGCCCGGAGCAGCACGGAGGGCCGCCGAGGGCCACCCCTCCCCGACGACAGGACCCGCCCGCCTGGAGGCTCCCGGTCATGCGTTGATGATCCGCGCGGCCAAGATCCCGGCGTTCTTCGCCCCGTCGATTGCCACGCAGGCGACGGGAATCCCCGGCGGCATCTGCACCGCCGAGAGCAAAGCATCGAGCCCGCCGAGGCTCTTGCCGAGGATCGGCACGCCGATCACCGGCAGCTCGGTGTGGGCGGCGGCGACGCCGGGCAGCGCCGCTGACATCCCGGCGCCGGCGATGATCACCTTCAGCCCCCGCATCCGCGCGTTCGTGCAGTACTCGCGCACCATCTCCGGGTCGCGATGGGCGCTCATCACCCGCACCTCGTAGCGGATGCCGGCGTCCTGCAGCGCCGTGCCGGCCGGCTGCATCTTCGGCTTGTCGCTCTTCGAGCCCATGATGATCCCCACCAGGGGCTCGTCGACGTTGATCTCCTCGAAGGCCGCCTCGACCGCGGGCATCGTTGCCCCCCCGGCCGGCTGCGGTTCCTCTGAGATCTCGCTCATCTTTTCCTCTCTGGCTCAGCCGACGACGCGCTCAGCGGCACGGGCGGCGATGTCAGTTCGCATTTGCATTCCGTCGAAGGAGATCCGACTCGCCGCATCGTATGCGCGATCGCGCGCCTCGGTCGGGGACGTTCCAAGCGCCGTCACGCTGAGGACGCGCCCGCCCGCGGTGACGATCTCCCCTCCGCGCGCCGCGGTCCCCGCATGGGTTATCTCGGCCAGCTCGGCGGCGGCGGCGAGGCCGTGGATGACGTCCCCCTTCGAAGAAGACGCCGGGTAGCCGGCTGAGGCCAGCACCAGGGTCACCGCCCAGTCCTCGCCGAAGGCGGCGTCCGCCCCGGCCAGTCCCCCCGGCTCGCGCGCCGCCAGGCAGAGGTCGAGGAGGTCCGAGCGCAGCCGCGGCAGAACGGCCTGCGTCTCGGGGTCGCCGAAGCGGGCGTTGAACTCCAGCACCTTCGGCCCATCGGCGCCGATCATCAGGCCCGCGTAGAGCACTCCATGGAAGGGATGGCCGCGTCGCGCCATCGCCGCAACGATCGGTCGGTGCACGGTCTCGACTATCTCCTCCACCTCGGCGGGGCCAAACCCCGGCACCGGCGAGTAACTGCCCATGCCGCCGGTGTTGGGTCCCTCGTCGCCGTCGAAGATCCGCTTGTAGTCCTGCGCGGGGGCGAGCGGCACGACGTTCTCGCCGTCGCAGAGGGCGAGCAGCGAGAGCTCCTCTCCCTCCAGGAACTCCTCCAGCACCACGGTCGTCTCGCCGAAGCGGCGCTCGGTGAAGAAGACGTCCGCCGCCTCGCGCGCCTCCGCCTCCGACGCGCAGACGATCACCCCCTTGCCCGCCGCCAGCCCGTCGGCCTTCAACACCGCGGGGTAGGAGGCGCAGGCCAGGTGCTCCATCGCCTCCTCGCGGCTGCGCAGCAGCACGTGGGAGGCGGTCGGCACCCCG
>CAZHZI010000231.1:0-2435 GCA_964536955.1 uncultured Conexibacteraceae bacterium | reverse complement strand
ACCTCGCTGCCGGACTCCTCCAGCTCCGCCAGCACCGCGTCGTAGGACTCGGGCTTGACGACGACCGCGACGCCGTCGTGGTTCTTGGCGGCGGCGCGGATCATCGTCGGGCCGCCGATGTCGATGCTCTCGATCGCGACCTCGGGCGCCACCTCGTGCCCGGCGACCGTTTCCTCGAACGGATAGAGGTTGACGCAGACCAGGTCGATCGGCTCGATCCCCTCCCGCTCCAGCGTCGCCATGTGCTCAGAGTCTTGGCGCCGTGCCAGCAGCGCCGCGTGCAGCCGGGGGTGCAGCGTCTTCACCCGGCCGCCGAGGATCTCGTCCTGTCCGGTGAATGCCGAGACGTCGGTCACCTCCAACCCGGCCTCGCGCAGGGCCGAGGCGGTGCCACCGGTGGAGAGGATCTCTACGCCGAGGCCGGCCAGCCCCTTGGCGAAGTCCGCCACGCCGGTCTTGTCGGAGACGGAGATCAGCGCCCGGCGCACCAGGATTGCTCCGTCGCTGACGGCTTCGGACTGGATGTCGGCGGGAGCCTCACTCATCGACGATGACCACACGGGGGTCGCTCTCGTCGATCCTAGCCCCGCCCTGGGCGATCGTGCGGATCGCCTCCGGGTAGAGCTCGTGCTCGGTCGCGTGGATCGCCTCCTCCAGCGCCGCCCGATCCCGGCTCGCCGGCACCGCCACCGCGCGCTGGGCGACGATCGGCCCCGTGTCGACGCCCTCGTCGACGAAGTGGACGGTCACTCCGGTCACCTTCACCCCCGCCTTCAGCGCCTGGCCGACCGCGTCGAGACCGGGGAAGGAGGGCAGCAGGGCGGGATGGACGTTGACGATCCTGTCGGGGAAGCGCGCCAGAAAGGACTCGCTGAGCAGCTGCATGTAGCCGGCGAGGGCGACGAGGTCGGCATCGTGCGCCTCGATCCACTTGGCCATCGCCGCATCGCGAGCGGTGCGGTCGGGGTAGTCGTCGCGAGGGAAGACCGCGGTCTCGATTCCGGCGCCCCGCCCCCGCTCGAGCGCCGTCGCGTCGCGTTGATCGGAGCCGACCCCCACCACTTCGACCCCCTCGCGCCCGTGCAGCCGGTCGAGGATCGCCTGGAGGTTCGTGCCGCTGCCGGAGGCGAGGACGACGATGCGAAAATGACTCATTGCCGCATCTTCGCGCAGTGCCTTGCCGAATAGAGTCGATATGTGAACGAGGAAGTTGCCTATGACCGCATAGGGGTCGGCTACAGGGCGTTTCGCCGGGCAGACCGGCGGATCGCCGCAGGATCGAGGAAGCGCTGAGCGATGCGCGATCTGTTCTCAACGTTGGGGCCGGAGCCGGTTCTTATGAGTCGGCCGATCGGGAGGTGACTGCCGTCGAGCCGTCGACGGAGATGATCGCTCAGCGGCCCCCCGGCGCTGCCCCCGTGGTGCAGGCGAGCGCCGAAGCGCTGCCGTTCGGTGACGACTCCTTCGATGCAACGGTGGCCATGCTGACCGCCCACCACTGGGCGGATCTAAATGCCGGCCTGAGCGAGATGCTGCGGGTTGCTCGGCTGCGCGTCGTGATGGTGACGTTCGATTCCGAGGCGCTGACGGACCTGTGGATCACCGCCGACTATTTCCCGGAGATGCTCAAACTCAAGCGGCCCTCCGGGGCGAGCAGCCGCAACTTGGCGACGATGTTGCCGGCGGCGACGAGCTCCCCCCTCCCGGTGCCACGCGATTGCGAGGATCATTTCTTCGCGGCGCTCTGGGCAAGGCCCGAGTTGCTCTTCGACGAGGAGGTCATGCGGCCGATGTGGGTTTGGCAAAGCATCTCGGAGGACTCGAGGCGAGCGGGCAGGGAACGCTTGGCCGCCGATTTACAGAGCGGAGTCTGGGAGGAGCGTTACGGACACCTGCGCGAAACGCCGGAGCTGGATGTTGGCCTGCGGATGGTCGTCTCCGAAAGCACGCACAGTGTTCTCAACACCTAGCCCGAGGCGGGAACTACGGCGATGTCTTCCATGGCGAATTTCCCGTCGGCCTCGTCCGGGTCGTCGCCGAGTGGGTAGCGGCCGGTGAAGCAGGCGTCGCAGTGGTCCTCGGGCGGGGTGCCGACCGCCTCGTAGACGCCGTCGATCGAGAGGTAGGCGAGCGAGTCGGCGTCGAGCTCGTCGGCGATCTCCTCGACCGTGCGCTTGTGGGCGATCATCTCCTCGCGGGTCGACATGTCGACCCCGTAGTGGCACGGGTGACGGATCGGTGGGGCCGAGATCCGCAGGTGGACCTCGCTGGCGCCGGCATCGCGCAGCATGCCGACGATCTGCCGCGTTGTGTTACCTCGAACGATCGAGTCGTCGACGACGACGATCCGCTTGCCGGCGACGATCTCCGGCAGCGGGTTGAACTTCAGCCGCAGCCCGTGCTTGCGCAGCTCCTGGCCCGGCTGGATGAAGGTG
>CAZHZI010000230.1:0-2479 GCA_964536955.1 uncultured Conexibacteraceae bacterium | reverse complement strand
GGGAAAGGGGAAGGGGCCCGACCTCTTGTCATTGCGAGGCGGCCGAGCCCCCGAAGCAATCCCGCCTCATGGAGCCTGAGCCGGCCCGGTTCCCAGCATGGAGGCCACCGCCTGGATGCCGAGCCTGGCGAGGCCGCTCACCAGCGGAACGCCGAGGCCGGCCCCGAGGAGAAGGGCGTCGGCCGCCAACAGCCTGGGAGTCCACTCGTCAACAAGCCGCCGGCTGCGTGTCAGGAGAAAGGCACCGAGCGCGGCACCATTGAGGAGGACGAAACAGATCGCGGCGAACCAGAATACTTTGGAGCTCAAGGCGGAGAGGAAGGAGACGAGGGATTCTGCCATGGAGGCTCCCGATGGTTAATAGCTGCGCTTCATGCGAACGGGGGGATTTGAACCCCCACCCCTTGCGGGACAGGATCCTAAGTCCTGCGCGTCTGCCAGTTCCGCCACGCTCGCAGTCCGCTGAATGCTAGCTTATTATTGTCACCCATGAAACCGATTCATTTGGCAACGCTGGTCGCGGCCGGCGCGCTGGCCGCCTGCGGCCCCAAAGACACGCGGCTCGAGCAACTCGCCGTCGGCATCTCGAAGGACAGCACCCTCAAGCTCATGGGCGTCGAAAAGCCCGCCCGTATCGACCCCTACCTGGTAGGCGGGAAGTATATCGAGGTGATGTACTTCCGCCCCGAGGGCGTGGCGGACTCGGTGGAGGACAGAAAGATGTTGCCGCTCGTCGCGGTGGACGGGGAATTGATCGGCTGGGGGTGGACCACGCTGGATTCGCTGTCGGGGGCGACCAAGATCCAGGTCCAGCCGAAACAGGGCAGTGAGCGGTGAGCCGTAAGCAGTGAGCGGGACCTACCCCTCAAGGCAGGTCCCGCTCACCTCTCACCTCTCACCGCTTACCGCAGCCTACCGGGCGAGCTGAACTCTCGCCACCCGCCGCCCGCCGCCCTGCGCCTCGCCGGCCTTGTTGTAGAGCACCAGCGTCACGATCCCGCCGGGGCCGGCATCCTTGAGCGCCGCGCGCAGCTCGGCTTCGGTGCGGACCGGCGCGCCTTCAACCGACAGGATGATGTCCGGGTTGCCGCTCTCTACTCCGAAGAGGGGGACTTCGGCTGCGGGACCCTCCTGATCCACACTCTGCACCACCAGTCCGCGGAGCCCCGCCGGCGTGCCCAGCTCGGAGGCGATCTGGGTGGTGAGCGGCATGACGGTCACGCCGAGCGGCTTGATCAGCGAGCCGGCAGGTGAGGCCTCGGGGTCGGCCGTTTCGTCCCGCGCTCCATTGCGATCGGTGGCGGGCTGCCCGGTGCCTGAGGCGGCCGAAATCAGCCGCACCGAGTAGGTCTTGCGGAGCCCGCCCTTGCGGGCGACCTCCACCTTCACCATGTCGCCGGGGCGCTTGAAGCCGACGATCTGCTGCAACTGCGCCGTGTAGTTCACCGGCTGCCCGTCGATGGTGATGACCACGTCACCCGCCTCGAGCCCGGCCCGCTTGGCGGGAGAATTCTCGCCGGGGAAGTTGGTGATCCGCACGCCCCTCACTTCAGACAGCCCGACGTAACGTGCGTCGGTGGCGTCGGCATCGTCGACCAGGATGCCCAGCGCCGCCCGCTCCACGCGTCCGTTCTTGATGAGCTGCTCCATCACTTGCCTGGCGAGATCGATCGGCACCGCGAAGCCGTAGCCGACGTTGAACCCGGTTTCGCTGGCGATCGCCGAGTTGATCCCGATCACCTCACCCCGGACATTGACCAGCGGTCCGCCGGAATTGCCGGGGTTGATCGCCGCGTCGGTCTGGATGAAGTCCTGGATGCTGAGCGGGCCCCGGCCCGGTAGCCCGCGGAATCCGCGGCCCTTGGCGCTGATGATTCCCGACGTCACCGTAAAGCTGAGCGCCTCGCCCAGCGGATTGCCGACCGCCAGCACCCACTCGCCGATACGGGAAGCGGCGCTGTTGCCGAGCGCGGCGGGGTTGAGCCCCTTGGCCTCGATCTTGATTACCGCGATGTCTGTCGCGGAGTCCGTGCCGATAACGCTGGCGACGAATCTCCGGCCGTCGAGGAGCTGCACTTCGACCTTCTGCGCACCCGCCACGACGTGGTTATTGGTCAGGATGTACCCGTCTTCCGAGACCACGAAGCCCGACCCCGAGCCCCGCTCGATCTGGGGCCCGCCGTTCCGGGGCTGCTGGAAGAAGGGCTCGAAACCCTGCGGCACCCGGAGGTTCTGGGCCGCCTGCTGCTTCCGCGTGGACTTGACGAACACCACGCTTGGCCGGACGTGCTCGGCGACCGCCGCGAAGGCGTCGCTCAACTCGGCCAGGGGCCGCGCCGCGGGGAACGGGGGCGCCTGCACCGGTCGGATGGCGGACTCACCCGACGTCAGCCGGGGCAAGCCGCCCTGAGCCAGGGAGCTCCTGGGCAGGTCGAGGAGGCCGGCAAACAGAACGCCCAGGAAAAAGGCCAACCCCACC
>CAZHZI010000229.1:0-2481 GCA_964536955.1 uncultured Conexibacteraceae bacterium | reverse complement strand
CCGCGCCCCGGGTGACCCGGGGCGCGGTTTCTTCATGAATGATCGGGGCTAGTGGGCCTTGAGTTTCCGCATTGCCTCATCCAGTCTGGATAGGGCGTCTTGCAGAGCCGGGTTCGAAAGCTGTCTAATTAGGGGCGCTGGTTCCAGATGGACCGCGATGCCGGACGGGGAGGAAGTCAGAAACTTGCTCACGGATTTCAACGAGTTCCTCGCCGTCGATGACTGGGAGATCGTCGAGGTGTCCCAGATGTCAGAGCGCCCTGTGTTTGCCGGCCGACGTCGTGAGGCGGACAAGGAGCCAATCGATGCCCCTAGAGCTCGAGGACTACGAGAACTTGGAGGATCCGCAGGTGATCCGCGAGCACCTGAAGCGGATCGACCGGGACCTCAAGGGGGACCTGGCTTCGGCGATCGGCTCGTCAAAGGAACTGGTCGAGTCGATCCTGAAGACCATCCTGGATAACTACGAGGTGGGCTACGGCCGAAAGGACGACCTCATGGAGCTCTCTCTCTGACCGCCAGCCGCTACTTCGCGGCGCGGTCGCGGTGCTTGCACCCCGGCCAACAGCAGGGCCGGCGCTGGCCCTCCTGCAGCTCTTTCTGTGTCCGGCGAATGCGGCGTTCTCTGGTCGTTTGCTGCTTGGCATCCTCGACCCAGCAGATGAACTCGTTGCGTGCCAAGGGCGTGATGTCCTTCCAGGCATCGAGTGCCGTGGCGTTGGCCATCAACGCCACGCGCAGGTCGGCCGGCAGCGGGTGCGCCACCCACCAGGAACTCGCTGGCTGCTCACAGGGCAACGGTAGCGGGCCGGAGGGGCCTTCTGGTCTGAGTACGGATGGCGCTCGCTGCCACGCGCCGGAAGGTCCTCGGTGAGGAGTTCCGGGACGTCGTCGTGAAAGCCGTAGGCGGCGACAGAGGACGTGTAGACGAGGCGCTTCGCCTTGGCCGCGACAGCAGCCTCGAAGACGTTGCGCGACCCTGCGAGGTTGATCTCCCGGCTCTGGCCTCGTCCGGCCACGATGATGAACGCCAGGTGGACGACGACATCGGCGCCGGCTACCAGGGCATCGACCGCGTCGCGGTCGAGAATGTCGCCCTGGCGGTACTCGACCTTCCTCCAGCCCTCCGCGGCGGGTCGAACGGGCTGCGTGCCATGCCGAGGATGCGCTTGACCCGGTCGCTGCGCTCAAGGGCGGCGACGAACGGCCCGCCGACCTCTCCGGTTGGGCCGGTGACCGCGACGGTCAGGGCTGGGTCGGGCATGCCTGAACCGTAACCGGAGCATGCGCTGCGAACGCCGGGGGTCGGATCGGCCGCGGGTTCGAATACTGTCGGGCGCGCCGTGGAAGCCGGGAGAGACATGCGCCCACCATGGGGGGCGGTGGTCGTGATCGCCGTCGGGCTGATCGGGTGCGTCGCGGCGGCGCTGCTGAGCACCGACAAGCCGATCGGGGCCGCCCAGCTGACCTGGGACGAGAGGGCGCCTATTCCCGACTCCAGGCCGGTGGCGATCCCCGGCGGGGGGACGATGCGGATCGCGGATGCCGGGCTGCGAGCGAGCGCGCCCAACGTCAGCGACTACAAGCTCTACCGCGTCGCCGCGGTGCTTGAAATCAGCCGAGGCGCCGCCGTCGGCCAGGCCCGGGTGCGCTGCGGCGTGCGGGTGCCGAGCCGGACCATCGTCGCCCACACGCCGAAGCAGCGCGCCTCCTATCCACGCCCGAGCGAGGAGCTGATCGAGCAGGAGGTCCCATCCGTCGTGCTGGTCGAGTTCAGCTCCCACAGCACCGACCTGGCCACAGTCGAGTTCGAGGACGCCTTCGACCGCTTCACCGGCAAACGGGGAATCAAAGTCGAGTGGGCGCCCTACCGGCAGGGTCGCCAGGGCTGGGACTGGGGGCTGCCCACCGGCCGTCCGGGGAAGCCGCTGAGGCTTGGCTTCGGCTCGATCTGGCGGACCACCGCGACGCCCGCCGGCGCCATCGCCTGCACCGTCGCCACCGGCGCCGGCAAGGCGACGGCCCGGTCCGCGGCTGAGCTCAAGCCGTAGGCGCGACCAACAGCTCCGGGCCCTCGATCCCTTTGCCGACTTTGTTCAGCTTGGGGTTGGCGGGTGCGCTGGACATGCGGCCCGCCGGCAGCGGCGCGCACATCGCCACCGCGTCGTCCAGGTCCAGATCGGGACGCAGCCAGGCGGTCTCGGCCTCAGGATTCGGCAGGATGGCGGGCATCCGGTCGTGGACCTTTGCGACCAGCTCGTTCGGCGTGGTGGTGACGATCGTGCAGCTGTAGAGCCATCCGTCGTCGACGCCGCCTCCCTCCTCCTCCCACTCCTTTCGCGTGCAGATCCCGGCGAAGGCGAACGGTTCGCCGCCGTCGACCGTGAACCGCCAGGGTTGGCGCGGCTGCTTGGGATCCTCGGCCTTCATCCACTCGTAGAAGCCGTCGGCGACGATCAGGCAGCGGTGGCGAAACTTGCC
>CAZHZI010000228.1:0-2564 GCA_964536955.1 uncultured Conexibacteraceae bacterium | reverse complement strand
GACGGCGGCCCGTCGATCACGGTCGGTGCCCGTCCGAGAAGCAGGATCGCGACGACCACGGCGACGGCGATGAGGAGCGAGAGCGCAGCGATGGCCGGTAGGCGCCAGCGGCCGAGACGATCGAATGTCACGACCGTGCCCCTGCTGAGCCGGAGACAGTCACGTTCACGATCGGCCCAAGCCCGACCAGACTGAGGAGCGGCACACGGGTCGGGACGGTCGCTCGGATCGAGACGGTTGGGATGCTGACGACTTCGCCGCTGATCGGGTCGCGATCGCCGGGTGCCATGACGTTGACCTCGGCCGCGGCGGCGATACTGGCGGCGGACACCGACAGGTCGAGGGTCGCCAGGTTGCGCACCAGGTACTCGCGCGCCAGTCGGTCCGCCTCGGCTGCCACCAGCCGCGGCGGCTTGCCTTGCGCGAGGGCCGCGAAGTCAAGGGCCTGCGTCGCGGTCAAGGCTGCCATGTCGAGCTGCGCTCGCGTTCGGGCGCGAGTTCCCTCCAGCGTGCCGACGGCTAGCACCAGCGCGAAGACGAGCATCAGGATCGGGAACAGCAGCACCGCGTACAGGGCGACCTGGCCACGCGCATCGCCTCCGCGTGGACGGATCACGGGGTCACCTCGCTGCGGGTCACGAACTCGCCGCTGAGCGGCACGCCCCAACTGCCGGCGAACGGGATGATCGCCTGATCGGCGACCTCGACTCGCACCCGGATCGGCTCGCCCCAGCCGGCCACCGCGGGCTCGATAACGACGATCGCCCGTGTCGGGTCGATCCCGCCATCCGAGAGCTCGGTCGCGATCCGCTGCCGCACGCTGAACCCATCGCCGCCGATGACCGCCGCCTGCCGCGCCCCGGCCGCCGCGGCCGCGTCGACCACCAGCCGGGTGTGCTCCAGGCGGCCGAAGACGACCACTGCCAGCAGCACCGGCACGAGCACGAGTGGCACCACGAGGACCGCCTCGACGGTGGCGAGGCCGCGCTCCGAGCGGTCGAACCAGCGGCGGAACATCAGCCCGACAGCAGCTGGGTCACCAGCTCGCCGATCTTCTGCACCAAGCCCTGATTCCAGGCCACGATGCCAGCGGCCAGGACGACCAGGATGATGCCGGCGCCGATGACGTACTCGAGCGTCGTCAGCCCCGCCTCGCTCGACCGCAGTCGCTCGGTCACCCTGTCGAATGTGCGGCCCGCAAGCCGCCTCAGTGTTTCTCCCACGACTTTCCTCCTCCTCACAATCGGCCGATGGTGGCGATGAACATGGGCAGCAGCACAAGCAGCACGAACTCGGGCAGGTAGATGCCGGCCAGGATGGCGGCCAGCTTGGGCTGCACCGTAGAAGCCGCTCCCAGCAGGCGATTGCGCTCGTCCTCGCGCAGGCCGCGCTCGGTCGCCTCCAGCGTCTGGGGCACCCCGCGCCCGACGTGCCGCGAGCGGCCGAGCGCCGACGCCAGCTCGTCAAGCTCCTCGAGGTCGTTGGTGCTCGCCACGTCGCGCAGCCCGGTGTACAGGTCGATGCCGGTGCCGTAGGCCGCGACCGCGCGCCGCACCTGGGAAGCCAGCAGGTTGCGGCCCTCGCTGGCCGCGTGCAGCGCCAGCGCCGTCTCGCTGAAGGCGTGCTCCAGGCTCATGCGGCCGGGTTCGGCTAACGGCCGCACGAGGGCCATGAAGTCGGGCAGCTCGCGCAGCAGCTGCGCCTTGCGGCGGCGAGCGCGCCAGCCGAGGTACTCGGTGGGAAATACATAGGCGGCGTAGGCGAGGATCAGGCCGAGGAGCAGCGCGCCGCCGAACAGCGGCGTCAGCGCCACGGCCACGATGAGCACGCCGGCGGCGGCGACCAGCTTGGCGGCGTACACCTCGGCGGGAGAGAGGACGGCGGGGTCGAGCCCGGCACGCACGATGAGCCGCTCGTCGACCTGGCGTGCCATGCCGGGCAGGCGCTCGCCGATGCGCGCCGCCAACGGTGCCAGCAGCCGCTCCCAGACCGGTCGCTCGGCGCTCACCAGGCGCTGGTACGAGTGCCGCGGCAGGGCGGCCGCGCGCACCTGCTCGGCG
The DNA here is from genome assembly GCA_964536955.1 of uncultured Conexibacteraceae bacterium. Taxonomy (GTDB): domain Bacteria; phylum Actinomycetota; class Thermoleophilia; order Solirubrobacterales; family 70-9; genus CAZHZI01. Next base: position 504 of record CAZHZI010000228.1, on the reverse strand, counting down.
CGCTGCGGGACGGCCAGCGCCGGCGCGAAGAGCGCCATGAGCAGGCTGAAGACGGCGACTCCGGTGGCGAGCGCTCCGAGCAGCTCCATCCCTACGCCTCCAACCGCGCCACGCGCAGCGACAGCCACACACCGACCACCTCGAGCAGCGCGGCGCCCGGCAGCAGCACGAAGCGGCCGAGCGCGGTGTCGGTGACCGGCGCCACCAGCTCGGGATTGACGAGCAGCAGGTACACGAACAGCAGCGGAATGACGACCGCCAGCACCAGCGCCTGGATGCGCAGCCCGCGGCTCTCGGCGGCGGCCTGGCGCGCGATCGATTGGTTGCTGCGCGTCGCCTCGCCCAGCTCGGCCAGCACTTCGGACGCCGCCACCGCCGGCTGCCCCGTGGCGGTCAGCACGTACAGCGCGTCGTACAGCAGAGCCAGGTTGCGGCCCGCCTGGCGGCGCCTGATGACGGCCAGCGCGTCCTTGGGCGGCTCGTTGGCGTAGTAGCGCGACAGCA
>CAZHZI010000227.1:0-2589 GCA_964536955.1 uncultured Conexibacteraceae bacterium | reverse complement strand
TGCCGCTGGGCTGCCACCGGCGCGTCGTACCACTCCAGGAATCGCGCGTACGCGAGCCGGGCTTCCTCGGCGTGCCGCTGGCCATCCTGCAGCCTCGCCTCCTCAAATAATGCTGGACCGGCGAAAGCCAGATTGACCGTCATCCAGCCATAGTGTGGTGCCAGGACCGTCTGGGTCCACCGGAGAAGGCCAATAGCCTGCGTGGTATCACCGGCAGCAGCGAGCCACCGGCTGGCAGCCAGGCGATCGATGCCTGCCAGGAAGGGATGAGCGTCTTCATCGCGCAGGAGCTGAGCTCGTTCACGCTCGAGCCGGCCAAGTTCGGTTGCCGCGCGGGCGTTGTCCCCTCGCAGATGGGTATCGAACCCAGCTAGCGATCGCTCGAGATCGGAAGTGGCTTTGCCCCCTGAGGCACGCAGGGAATCCCTCGCCCGGGCGAGCGCCGGGCGGTCACGCCTGGCGACGGCAAGAATTCCATCGAGCCAGGCAAGCTCGGCCGCGGTGTCGACACTGTCCCGGATTCCCGCCGGCCGGCGGCGCGATGCCTCCGCCGGGGGCACTGCGCCCAGCCAGGCGGCAGCAACGGCGAACTGGTAGCGGAAGACCTGCATGTCGAGCGTGCTCTTCCGGGCCACAAGGCTGTCGGCCGCCACCAGAGCAGAGTCCCAGGCTCCGCGCGCAGCCCAGGCGACTGCGATTACTCCCAACTGACCCGGGATCTCTTCCGGCGCCAACGGGCGTTTCAGGGCGCGGCGGCTGTACTCGATCTGCGCGCGAGGGAACCCGAACAAGAGGAGATTCCCACCGACCACCTCTTCGGGGTGATCGGCCGTTATGGCGCGGAGCAGGCTGTCGGTCAGGATCGCAGCGGAGTCCGGCGCCAGAAACCGGTACGCCGCCAGCCGCAGTGAGGTAAAGAAGTGTGAGCCCCCTTCGAGCCAGAGCGAGTCCATGTGCACCCGGGCATTCGCCGCCAGTGCCCGGCGGGCCGCTCCGCTGTCCCGGTTGTGAATCGCCATCCAGAGGAGGTGATCCCACGCCCCGGTGAGGTCGGGGTTGAGTGCGAGCGTCCGCTCGAGCGCGGCCTGGGCCTCTCTTCGCGTGTGGCCCAGGAGCCCGCCATAATGAGTGAGGTCCTCGTCGGCGTACCCCCACACGGCAGGCCAGAAATCGGGAAAGCGCCGCGTGAGCTCCCGCAGTCGGGCACCCCGGTCTCCCAGCGAGTCCTGCATGAGCGCCTCGATGAGCAGCCGCTCCCGCTCCGGCAGCGCCTGCCGGTTGGCCCGGTATCGCTGAAAGATGACGCTGTCGACCGGCTTGAACCTCCAGGAGCGGGCGAACTCGTACCGCCGGTAGGCCAGCCAGAACGAGGAATCGGCTTCCAGGGCACGGCCGAACGCCTCCTCCGCGCGAGCGAAGCGGCCCTCGGTGATCGCGCGCTCGCCCTCGAGGAACGAGCGGAGGGCCGGGACCGAGTGGGTGGTGAGCGCGGTGATGCTCGGCGTCGGGGCTCCCCGGGTGCGCCACACCTGGCGAAGGACCGCCCAAGTGATCGAGTCGGTGAGCGCGGACACGTCGTGCCGCGGACCGCTGACGGTTACCCTTGCGACCGATTTCGTGCTGTCGGTGGTGAACAGCCCGATATCGGTTCGGATGGTTTCTCCCACCCCCACGAGCGTCCCTTGAAGCACGCTCTTCGCGCCGAGGCGGCGGGAGAGGTCGGCTGCCTCTCGAAGCGAGGGGCTGGCGCCGGAGGGCTTGACCTGCGCGAGCATGGTGAGCGCATCGACGGTCCGGATCTCGCCGACGCCGTCGAGGTTCGCGCTGAGGGTCACGGCGAGGTCCCGGCCCAAGCGGGAGAGGGCCGTGTCAGGGGCCGCGGGGGTGAACGGCATGACGGCGATCACGGCCGCGGACGGCGCGACACGAGGACCGCTTCGCGATTTCAGTACCACTCCCCCCGCGAGCAGAGCCGCGGCCGCCACCGCCGCTACCAGCGGAACCACGGCGCGGCGCGGCCGCCGTGACCTGACCGGCACGGTCGGGGCGGTACCGCCGCTCGGTGTCGTCGCCGCCAGATCTTCCAGCCCGGCCAGGATCTCGCGCGCGTTCTGGGGGCGGTCGGCGGGCCGCTTCTCGAGGCAGCGCATCACGATCGTGGTCAGAGCCGGCGGCAGCCCCGCCCGGCGCCGGTCCAGCGGCTCCGGTGCTTCGCTCAGATGCGCCCCGAGCACTGCTGCGATGGAACGGCCGCTGAAGGGAGGCTGCCCGCTCAGGCACTCATAAGCCAGGCAGCCGAAGGCGTAGATATCGGCCCGCTGGTCGACGTGGGGATCGGCAGCCGCCTGCTCGGGGGCCATGTACGCGGGCGTGCCGAGCGCCACGCCGATGCTGGTGAGCGCGGTGTCGGCGGTGGCGGCTGAGGCGGAGATCGCCTTGGCCACACCGAAGTCGGTCACCTGGGCCTCGCCCCGGGCGAGGAGCACGTTGTCCGGCTTGATGTCGCGGTGAACCACGCCCTGCTCGTGGGCGTAGTCGAGCGCAGCCGCGACGTCGCGCAGCACCCGCACGGCCTCGCGTACGGAGAGC
>CAZHZI010000226.1:0-2607 GCA_964536955.1 uncultured Conexibacteraceae bacterium | reverse complement strand
GGCTGCGATCTCGTACACGCCGTCCGCGCCCGAGGCCCAGCAGCAGATCGACTTCCTCGACGCGTCGCCCTCCGAGCTTGGCCTCCAGTCCTGGTCGTGGGCGTTCGGCGACGGGGCGACGAGCACGTTCCAGCATCCCGTGAAGACCTATGCCGCACCCGGCACCTACACGGTCACGCTGACCGGAACCGACCGCGAGGGAGTCCAGCACGTCGCGACCGAGTCCGTCGTCGTCGCCGTCCCGAGCTTCCGCGCCCAGTTCCACCCCCGCGGCACGTTCAACATGGCCTCGCTCGAGAACGGCGCGGCGGTGGTCGCGTTCTCGAGCCAGTACGACTGCTGCACCTGGAACGCGCCGAAGCTGCTCGACGCTTACACGAACACCGCCTGGCACTCCAATGCGAGCCCGCCGGTGAACACCAAGTGGATCAAGTTCTCCCTCGCCGGCGGGCAGACCTACCAGCTCGACCGATTCCAGCTGCTCGGCCGCCAGGACTGCTGCTTCGACCAGCACCCGCGCGACTTCGAGATCGCCGTCTCGACGACCGGGACGGCCGACGCCGACTTCAAGACGGTGCTGCGGGCGACGCTGCCCGCAAGCCAGACGACGCTCCAGACCTTCCAGCTACCCCGCCCCGTCCTGGCGAAGTACGTCCTCTACCGCACGCTCACCAACCGGGGCGCGACCGTCGTCACGACGGCGATGCTGCGCGCCGTCTCCGGCCAGGTGAACACCCCGACGGTGACCTTCGACGACCTGACCGTGGGCGGCACCACACCCCTGACGTACGCGTGGGACTTCGGCGACGGCGGCACCAGCTCGGACACGAGCCCGACGCACACGTTCCCGGGCCCGGGCGCGTACGACGTCACGCTCACCGTCACCGACGGCACCGGCGCGACCTCGACTCACACGCTGCGCCAGAAGATCCTCAACGCTCCCGTCCCGAGCTTCACGAACACGCCGGGGACACCGAACGAGGTCCAGAGCACCTCCTTCACCGACACGACTGCGTCGCCCGCCGACGGGCCGCTCGTCGAGCGCCGCTGGACCTGGGGCGACGCGACCGCAAACACGATCGTGCCGGCGGCCGGCACAACGCACACCTTCGCCGACAACGGCGTCTACAACGTCACGCTCGAGGTGCAGGACGCCTGGGGCCAGACGGCCAGCGTGACGCGGCCGATCACCGTCGCGAACGTCGCTCCGACGGTCGAGGCCGGGCCGAGCTGGCGCTGGCGCGAGGACCGCGCCCTGACCGCGACGACGACGGTCTCGGACGTCGCCGGCGCGCGCGATTCCGTCACCTGCTCCTGGACGTACGGCGACGGCTCGGCGGCCGGCACGGGCTGCTCGTTCAGCCACATCTACGCGAACACCGGCACCTTCACCGCGACCCTGACCGCGAACGACGGCGACGACGGCATCACCACCGACACGTTCGAGGTCGAAGTGATCGAACAGGAGGTCACCGGCGGTGGCGGCGGAGGCGGCTCAGGGGGCGCCGGCGGGACGGGCGTCGGCAAAACGTCGAAGGATTACGTCTTCACGCTCGACGACGACTTCGAGCTCGGCACGCTCCTCAACGTCAACCACGACGCGCCGGGGAACGATCAGCTCCAGCTGAACAAGGAGGCGAAGCCGTTCCCGTTCGTCTACATCGCGAACTCGGCACGCGGCACAGCGGTACGGATCGACGTCGACACGGGCGTCATCCTCGGCGAGTACCTCACCTCTCCGACCGGGCGCGCGCGAAACCCGTCGCGCACGACCGTCGACAAGCTCGGCAACGTCTGGGTGACGAACCGCGACGAGTACGAGACGCGCACGATCGACGGGCTCAGCGCGGCGTGGGGCTCGACGGCGCGGATCGGCCTGATCGTCGGAGGCACGCGCTCGAACGCGGATGGCACCCCGAACGCGACAGGCGAGTACCTCAAGGCGCCGTTCGAGTACAACACCTGCGTCGACAAGAACGGCGACGGCCTGATCCGCACCTCGCGCGGGCTCGCGAACATCTTGGCCTGGCCGAACGCGAGCGGCGTCGACAACGACGGCGGCGTCGAAACCGCGGTCGACGAGTGCATCCAGTTCTACGTCCGCGTCCGCGGCACCGGCACGCGCACGGTGGCGATCACCGCCGACAACGACGCCTACATCGGCGGTGACAACAACTGGCACGAGCGGGTCGACGGCGAGACCGGCGAGCGCGTCCCCGGCACAGCGTTCAACCTCGGCTGCGGTGGCTACGGCGGCCTGATCGACGGCAACGGGATCCTCTGGTCGGCCCGCTACGGCAGCGGCCTGCTCCGTTACAACACGATCACGAAGACCGGTGTGTGTCTCGGCAACAGCCATGGCGACTACGGGCTAGGCGTCGATCCGGTCACGGGGCACATCTGGCACGCGAACCTCAGCGGCAACCGCGTCGTGAAGCTCGATCCGACCAAGACGACCGCCGCCACGATCGAAATCGCGCGCTACCCGCACGGGAACGAGAACGCGCAGGGCGTCGCCGTTGACCCGAAGGGGAGCGTCTGGGTCTCGCACTCGCTCTACGGCGCGCCGACGATCGGCCGCGTCCGCACGGACGGCGTCTTCCTCGG
>CAZHZI010000225.1:0-2656 GCA_964536955.1 uncultured Conexibacteraceae bacterium | reverse complement strand
AGGGGGCCGCTGCGCCTGCGGTCTGGCAAAGCCGGTCCCGCGGCCCCGGCTTGGTTTAAATCGGATCCCTACAGCTTCACGTACTCATACTCAACCGCATTTGCATTGATGCCGCGGTCCGGCGGAGCGATCCAGCCGGCCATCTTGCCGGGCTCGGTCACGCGCTGCATCAGGCTGTGGATGAAGGTCTTGTCAGCATCGTTGGGCAGCCAGGCGTCTTTTTTCGCTTCGAACTCGGCTTCGCTGATGGGATTGCCCTGCGGGTCGGTGTGCGCGCCGGCCCAGGCGCCGACGCTGCGGCGAAAACGTGAATTGGGCAGGCTCAGTTCGAAGTCCACGCCGGCGCGCTTGATGGCCATGTTCCAGCGTGTCACGCCGACATTGCAGTCCTTGACGTATTCCAGGCGCGTGATCTCGTTCATGCCGTTGCGCGTGGAAATGGTTTCGTTCTTCAACCCGCCCTTGCCGTCCGGCACCTGGATGGTCATTTCGCTTTCGAGCTCGACGTGATCGGCGAACCTGGCTTCGTCGGGACGGCCCTTGATGCCGTTGCTGAAGTAGTTGGCGGCGTTCGACGAGGCTTCCGAACCGAACAGGTCCAGCGAGGAAGTGAACCAGAAGTTCATGAATTTCTGGACGGTCGGCAAATCGATCACACCGGCCTTGCGCAAGGTGTCGACGTTGTCGGTGTCCAGCTCTTTCATGACTTCCAGCGTGCGCTTGATCACGCGCCCAATGCCGGTTTCGCCTACAAACATGTGATGCGCTTCCTCGGTCAGCATGAAACGCGTGGTGCGCGCCAACGGGTCGAAGGCGCTTTCAGCGAAGGACTTGAGCTGGAACTTGCCGTCGCGGTCGGTGAAATAGGTGAACATGAAAAAGCTCAGCCAGTTGTCCATGGGCTCGTTGAAGGTGCCCAGGATGCGCGGCTTGTCGGCGTCGCCGCTGTGGCGCGTGAGCAGCTCTTCGGCTTCCTCTCGGCCGTCACGGCCGAAATGCGCGTGCAGCAAATAAACCATGGCCCACAGATGGCGGCCTTCTTCCACATTGACCTGGAACAGGTTGCGCAGATCGTACAGGCTGGGGGCGGTGTGCCCCAGCAGCCGCTGCTGCTCGACGGACGCCGGCTCGGTATCGCCCTGGGTCACGATCAGGCGGCGGAAGGCGCTGCGGTATTCGCCCGGCACTTCCTGCCAGACGTCCTGGCCCATGTGGTCGCCAAAACCGATCTTGCGGTTTTCTTCCTTGTCCGCCAGGAAGACGCCCCAGCGGTAGTCGGGCATGGGCGTGTAGCCGTAGCTGGCCCAGCCGGAGGCGTCCACGCCGACGGCGGTGCGCAGGTACACCTCTTTGGCGTTGAAGTCGCTGGGGCCCATTTCATCCCACCAGCTCATGAAGGCCGGTTGCCAGTGCTCGAGCGCACGCTGCAGCTGGCGGTTTTCGCCGAGGTTGACGTTGTTGGGGATCAGGGCTTGCAGGTCAATGGTGCTCATGGTGTTTCCTTAAAAACTTTTTCGACGGGCCGCCCCTAGAAAAAGACGGCCCCCTCGGGGGGCAGCGCATTACGCGCAGCGAAAAGCGTGGGGGCTATACCCTCTTCCAGTCGAATTTCGCTTTCTTGCCGGTGCCAAAAAGTTTCAGGGCACCGTCCTCGCCCACCGCATTCGGGCGAATGAAAATCCAGTTCTGCCAGGCCGACAGGCGGCCAAAAATGCGTGTTTCCATGGTTTCCTTGCCAGGAAAACGCAACGACGCTTCCATGCCGGTCATCGCGTCGGGCGACATGGATGCGCGTTCTTCAAGCGTGATGCGGATCTCGTCGTCCCAGTCGATGTCGTCGGGCGTCAGTGTCACCAGGCCCAGTTCGAGCGCCTGGTCGGCGCGCAGCTTGCTGTCGCCGAGGTTTTCCAGCGAGCTGATGGTGGCGGCGTCTTCGCAGAAACGCGTTTGCAGACGGGTCAGGCCGTTCACCGCCGGGAACCAGCCGAAGTTGGCAGGGCTCAGTTGCAGCGCAGGCGCGGCGTCCGGCGAGTCCGGCAGGTCCAGCATGTAAATGCGGTCGCAGGCCAGCGCAAGCTCATAAAAAGTTCCGGCAAAACAGGAGCCTGCATCCACCAGCGCAATCAGCGAGCGGCTGGTCACGTCGATGCGGGCCAGGGTGCGGCGCAGCGCACCCGTAGTTTCCTTCACCAGCCAGTGGTCCTTGAGCTTGGCCAGCACTTCGTCCATGCGGATGATCTGCCCCGCGTCGCCTTGCGTCTTGATGACCCAGGTGCCGACTTCCAGCTCATTGGTGCGCAGGTTCAGGATGGCGTCGTCGAGTTCGCGCTGCAGCTTGAGCGGGTACCAGCCGGCGCCGGCAGCTTCTATCGTTTCCGGCGTGGATTCAATGGCGACAGCCGGCGCCTTGATGGTGATAGTCGCGATGCGGGTGGCGCGGTCCACCTGGGCATCGACCACACTGTAGTGGTAGCCGGCATCGTCGATGACAACCTTGAGGGGCGTCAGTTCAATGCCTTTTGAGGCTGCAGCCCTTGTGGATTGTGCGCGGAGCGCTTCTATTTCAGTAGCAAGCAAGGCACTGAACTGCTGCGGCTTGGCGCAGGCGTCAATCAGCTTCCAGTCTTTCGCACGGTCGACGCGCACACCTTCGCTG
>CAZHZI010000224.1:0-2735 GCA_964536955.1 uncultured Conexibacteraceae bacterium | reverse complement strand
CTGCCCGCCGCACTCGCCGCGGCCATCGCCGACCCGTCGCGGATCGAGGTCCACGCCGGCGAGCGGATCGGCGCACTCGAAACGTGGCTTGCCGCCCAGCCCGCCGTCGGCGCCGGGCTCGTCCAGGACGACCCGCGACCGAGGCGGGGGACACCGCTCGCGCTCGCGCTGGCCGGGATGGACGGCCGCACGGTGGCCGTGGAGGGAGCCGCGGACGTGGCCGCCTTTCTGGCACTCCTCGACCGGCTGGCGGTCCCGCTCGTTGCCCACGAAGTCAAGCCATTGCTGGTCATGCGCATCGCCGACGATCCCGAGGCTGCGCCAACTCCGGTGGCGTTCGACACCCAGATCGCGGCCTACGTGCTCAACGCATCGTTGCGCAGCCAGACCATCGCCGACGTGGCGGCCGAGCAGCTCGACCTGATCCTGCCCCCGGTCGTCGAGCTCGACGTCGCAGCGCGAGCCGGCCTCGAAGCCCTTGCGGCGATCGCCGTCCGCGAGCCGCTCGAACGCCGACTCAGCGAGGATGGACTCGATCGACTCTACGCCGAGATCGAGCTGCCGCTCATCGCCGTCCTGGCTCGCATGGAGGCGACCGGCGTCGTCCTCGATCGCGAGGCGCTCAAGCTCCTGGCCTCGGAGTTCGCCGCCGAGATCTCGCGCCTGGAGGCCGAGATCTACGTCGATGTCGGGCACGAGTTCAACCTGGGCAGCCCAAAGCAGCTCGAACAGGTCCTCTTCTTCGAGCTCAACCTGCCCAAGGGCAAACGCACCAAGACCGGCTATTCCACCGACGCATCCGTCCTCGAAGAGCTGCGCGCGGCGCATCCGATGATCGACAAGCTCCTGGAATGGCGCATCTACACGAAGCTGCGCTCGACCTACGTCGACGCGCTGCCGACCCTGATCGCCGCCGACGGCCGCCTCCACACGACCTTCCACCAGGCGGTCGCCGCCACCGGCCGCCTCTCCTCGTCCGACCCGAATCTCCAGAACATCCCGATCCGCACCCCCCTGGGACGCCGGATCCGGCGGGCCTTCGTGGCCGGGGCGCCGGATCTCACACTGGTCGCGGCCGATTACAGCCAGATCGAGCTGCGCATCCTCGCCCACGTCTCGGGTGACGAGCACCTCCGCGACGCCTTCGCGCGCCAGGCCGACCTCCATCGCGAGACCGCCGCCCGCGTCCTCCACAAGGACCCGGCCGACGTCACGCTCGGGGAGCGCTCGATGGCCAAGATGGTCAACTTCGGGATCGCCTATGGGTTGAGCGATTTCGGGCTATCCACGAGGGCCAACATCCCGCGTGCCGAAGCCCAGGAGTTCATCAACACGTACTTCGCGACCTATTCGGGGATCAGCTACTACATGCTGGCGATCAAGGAGCAGGCCCGAACCCAGGGCTATGTCACCACGCTGCTCGGGCGCAAGCGCCAGATCCCCGAGCTGGCCGCCCGGAACCCGACGCTGCGCGCAGCCGGTGAGCGGATGGCCATCAACATGCCGATCCAGGGGACAGCCGCCGACATCGTCAAGATCGCGATGATCCGGCTCGACGAGCGCCTCCACGCCGGCGGCTTCAGAGCTCGACCGCTCCTCCAGGTCCATGACGAGCTGCTGCTCGAGGTGCCGCGTGACGAGGTGGACCGGTTGGTCCCGATCCTGCGCGAGACCATGGAGAACGCGCTGCCCCTCGACGTGCCGCTGACGGTCGACATCAAGGCCGGTGACGACTGGGATTCGATGACGCCGCTGACCCGAGCGGACGCGATTGCGGCCGAGGCGGACGAAGCTCCCGAGCTCGAGGCGTCGATCGCGCCGACGCTCGGGTAGGCTCTCCCGATGCCCGAACTTCCCGAGGTCGAGACGGTCGCGCGCGACCTTCGCCCGCGCATCGTCGGCGCCACCATCGTCGGTGCCCGCTGCTCGTGGGCACGGACGCTGCGCTCGCACACGCCCGAGGCGTTCGCGGAGGGGGTCTCCGGCCGCCAGGTGGAGGCGGTCGGCCGGCGGGCGAAGCAGGTCGTGATCGAGCTCTCGGGTGGAGTCGCGCTGACGATCCATCTGAAGATGACCGGGCAGCTCTTCGTGGTACCGGCCGCTGCGCCGCCCGATCCCTACGTCCGGCTCGTGCTCGAGCTGGCCGATGGCCGGGAGCTCCGCTTCCGCGACATCCGCAAGTTCGGCAAGGTCGGGTTGTATGGCCGGGATCCGGCGAGCGGGGAGCTGACGGCCGAGGTCGGTGGTACCGCGGTTTTCGCGTCGCTCGGGCCCGAGCCGCTCGATCCGGGGTTCACCCTGCGCGACTTCCGCCGGCGGTTGCGCCGTCGCAAGGGTCGCCTGAAGCCGCTCCTCCTCGACCAGTCGTTCGTCGTCGGGGTCGGCAACATCTACGCCGACGAGGCGCTGTGGACGGCCCGGCTCCACCCGCTCCGGACGGTCGGGACGCTCCGGCCGCCGGACGAGCGCCGCCTGTTCGAGGCCATCCGCTCGATCCTTGCCGAGGCCATCGAGCGGCGCGGAAGCTCGATCGACGACTACACCGCGCCCGACGGGGACGGCTCGATGCAGGAACGACTGCAGGTCTACCAGCGAACGGGCGAGCCGTGTCCGCGTTGCGGGCGTCCGGTCAGGCGCATCGTCATCGGGGCGCGCTCGACCCATCTCTGTTCGTGGTGCCAGCGGTTGTCCGCGGCCGATCGCAAGCGCGCCGCCGCGATCCTGCGCGGTATGAC
>CAZHZI010000223.1:0-2797 GCA_964536955.1 uncultured Conexibacteraceae bacterium | reverse complement strand
CAGTCGCGCACGATCCGCATCCCGGTGCACATGACCGAGACCATCAACAAGCTCATCCGCGTCTCGCGCACGCTCGTGCAGGAGACCGGCAAAGAGCCCACGCCCGAAGAGATCGGCCAGCGCATGCGCATGGGTGTCGAGAAGGTCCGCGAGATCCTGAAGATCGCGCAGGAGCCCATTTCGCTCCAGACGCCGATCGGGGACGAAGGCGACACGCACTTTGGCGACTTCATCGAGGACAAGCGGGCCGTTTCGCCGTCGAGCGCGACGACCTATGCGATGCTGAAAGAACAGATGGAAGATGTCCTGAAGACGCTCACGGAACGCGAGTCGAAGGTGCTCAAGCTGCGCTTCGGCGTCACGGACGGTTATCCGCGTACGCTCGAAGAGGTGGGCTCGATCTTCAACGTGACGCGTGAGCGCGTGCGGCAGATCGAAGCCAAGGCGCTCCGCAAACTGCGCCATCCCACGCGGTCGCGCAAACTCAAGACGTTCCTCGAACTGGGGACCGGAGAAGAAGCCGAGTTCTAAGGGCGAGTAAAATAGCTGTGGCAGGGAGCGAGGCGGGTTTTTGACCCGCCTCGTTTGTTTTATGTTACAATTTTGGTTCGCTCGGCTAGTTTTAGGGCCTGTAGCTCAGTTGGTTAGAGCAGGTCACTCATAATGACTTGGTCGCAGGTTCGAGTCCTGCCGGGCCCATTTTATTTTAAATATCGGGTTTTACGGGAGAGGGCAATTAGCTCAGCTGGTTAGAGCGTACGGTTCACATCCGTAAGGTCACAGGTTCGAGCCCTGTATTGCCCACCATAATCTTATGACGACGACCATCCACGAACAAACGAAGATACTTGTCGAGCTGCAGAAGATCGACACTGACATCTTCAAGCTGAAAAAAGAGCTCGCTTTGCATCCCGCGAAGAAGAAAGAGCACGAAGCCGCGTTCGAAAAGAAAAAAGCCAGCACGAAGGCCGCTGAGGAAGCGCTGAAAGCCGCCCAGCTCCAGCAGAAACAGAAAGAAGGCGACCTCGCCCAGCGCGAAGAGAAGATCCTAAAACTCCAGGGACAGCTCTACCAGCTCAAGAGCAACAAGGAGTATTCGGCGATGGAGCTCGAGATCAAAGGGCTCAAAGCCGATAAATCCCTCTTGGAAGAGGATATTTTGCGTCTGCTCGACACGGTGGACACCGCGAAGGCCGCGCTCGCAAAGGAAAAAGAAGCGCTCGCGTCCGAAGAAAAAAAACATCAGGCGGAACTTGCGGAACTCCAAAAAAGGGCCGCCGAACTCGAACAGAATGCCGCGGCCGGGGAAGACAAGAGAAAAAGTTACACACCGAACATCGAGCCGAGGCTCCTCTCGCAGTACGAACGCATCCTGAAAAGCCGCGAAGGCGTGGCGCTTGTGCCCATCATGAACAACGCTTGCGGGGGATGCCATATGGGCTTTCCGCCGCAAGTCGTGAACGAAGCGCAGCAGCACGAGAAATGGATCATCTGCGAATCATGCGCGCGACTCATCTACTGGCCTTCGTAGACGGCGCCGCCCGGGGGAACCCCGGGCCCGCGTCGGCCGGCGTCGTTCTTCAGGACCTCTCCGGCAAGACTGTCAAGACCCTTTCCGTCGCGCTCGGCCATGCGACCAACAACGTCGCCGAATATGCTGCGCTCATCCTCGCCCTGCAGGAAGCGCTTCTTCTGGGCGCCAAAGAACTGAAGGTCCACACGGACAGCGAGCTGGTCGCGCGCCAGTGGAGCGGTGATTACAAGATCAAGGACGCCTCACTCAAGGTCTTATATGTATTGGCCTCCCACCTCAAAAGCGGATTCAAGAAGCTGGAGGTCTGCCACGTGCCCCGGGAAGAGAACCGGCTGGCCGACGACCAGGCCAACCGCGCTTTAGACAGCCAGGGCCTTTTCTAGTATAATACTCAGTCAAACAGGAAAAGCGGGTTGGACGGCCGCTCCTCCGAAGCTTTAGCGTAGGGGGAGAGGAAAGTCCGGGCTCCATGAGCAGCGCAGCGGGTAATTCCCGTCCAGGGTGACCTGAGGATAAGAGCTACAGAGACGAGCCCCTTCAGAGGGGAGTGAAACGAGCAATCTCTGCGCGGAGCAAAGGCAAATAGGTGGTCAGGAGGTGCTCCTCCGATAAAGAGACCACGGGTAGCCTGCTTGAGCCTGCCAGCAATGGCAGGCCTAGACAGATGGTCGTCGAAACAGAACCCGGCTTATAGACTCGCTTTTCCTGCCTTTTTTAGAAGGATAGAACCATGAAAAAAATATTCCTGATCCCCATCGCGATGCTGTGTTTTGCGGTTTCCACCGTGCAGGCCAGCCTCATGGAAGAAGGCTTCGTCGTTGAGACCTCCGACAGCGATGCGGTGGATAGCCTGAACCGCGTCTCGGGCAAGATCGATACGGGCTTCGTCTCCAAGGACTCAGATTATTACGGTTCTTCCATGAACCACAACGGCGCGGGCCCGTTTGCCCGCCAAGAACACGCCTACGACGTAAGCAGTTCTTCTTAAGTCTGTTTTTTCCTTAACCCGCCTTATTTCCTATTGTGTTGTGTAAGCATTTTTGTTAGCATACAACATATAGCGTAATCTAAGTTCATCTAGTTTTAACATTGGTGGGGAAGTGTGAGCGGACGCACAATCGGATATCTCCTACCGTCGCTTTTTATTTGTTCCAACCTTCTCGCGGACACCCTCCATCTCAAAAACGGCGATGTCATGAAAGGCCTGGGCGTCGAAGAACATGAGGACCGTCTTATCCTGAGCACCGAGAACGGGGAAGTGCC
>CAZHZI010000222.1:0-2810 GCA_964536955.1 uncultured Conexibacteraceae bacterium | reverse complement strand
CGAGCCGCGCCTTGGTCGACTATGTCGCCTGAGGGCGTGGAATCAACCATCTAGGCCAGATTCGACTTGCGCGGGTAGACGACCTCGGGGTCGGTGAGGACGTTGACCAGAGTCGGCCGCCCGGACTCGAACGCCCGCTCCAACGCCGGGCGAAGCTGATCCGGCTCGCGAACCAGCACACCGTCGCAACCGAGCGCCTCGACCATCTGCTCGTAGGGCGTCTCGGGCCGCAGCTCCGCCGCGACCGAGTACCCGTAGAGGAACTTCATCGGGTGATGCTCGAGCGCCCAGATGCCGTTGTTGCCCATCACGCCCACGACACCGAGCCCGTGACGCGCCATTGTGTCGAACTCCATCCCCGCGAAGCCGAAGGCGCCGTCGCCGAGAAGCAGGCAGACCTGACGATCGGGATGAGCGACCTTGGCTCCGATCGCCTGGCCGGGCCCGGCACCCAAGCAGCCGAACGGCCCGGGGTCCATCCAGCAGCCCGGCTCATAGGTGTCGATGAAGCGGCCGGCGTAGGAGACGAAGTCACCGCCGTCGCCGATCACGATCGCGTTGCGGTCGAGCACCTCCCCCAGCTCCCTGTACACCCGGACCGGGTGCAGCGGGGAGCGAGCATCGTTCAGCTCCTCCTGCTCGGCGGCGCGCTTCTCCTCCTCGACCGCGCGCAGATCGGCGAGCCAGGGGCCCGTGCGGGGCGCGCCTGCCGCGGCCGACTCGCGGATCGCGGCGAGGCTGGCGGCGACGTCGCCGACGAGGTCGGCCTCGGGGACACGGTTGGCGGTCAGCTCGTTGGGGGCGACGTCCAGGCGGACGACCTTGGTCTCCTCCCCGAAGCTGCCGCCGAAGCCGAGCCGGAAGTCCATCGGCACGCCGACGACGAGCGCCACGTCGGCCCCCTTGAGGCCGGCGCCGCGAGCGCGGCTGAAGTAAAGCTCGTGGTCGGCGGGCAGACAGCCTCGACCGAGGCCGTTGAGGAAGACGGGGATGCCCAAGGCCTCGGCGAGGGCGCGCAGCTCCCCTTCTCCGTGGCCCCAGTAGAGGCCGCTGCCGGCCATGATCGCCGGGCGCTCGGCGGCGGCGAGCAGTGCGGCCGCCTCCTCGACGCCGGCGGCCGGCTCCCCTGGCCGAGCCGCAGGCACCGGTGGGATCTCCGGCTCGGCCTCAGTGAAGACGACGTCGAGCGGGTAGTCGACGAAGGTCGGGCCGCTGGGGGCGGCAAGGGCCAGATCGAGCGCCGCCGCCGTCGTCGCGGCGATCCTCGCCGGGTCCTTCACGGTCTCGGCGGACTTGACGAGTGGAGAGACGAAGGGAAGGTGGTCGATCTCTTGCAACGAGCCCGAGCCCCAGCGCAGCTCCGGCGCCCGCCCGCCCAGCACGCAGAGCGGCGAGCAGTTGGCCTGGGCGCCGGCTATCGCGCTGAGCCCGTTGGTAACCCCCGGCCCGGCGGTGAGCGCCGCGACGCCCAGCCGCCTGGTTGCCTTCGCGAACCCTTCGGCCGCGAAAACGGCGCTCTGCTCGTGCCGGACATCGACCAGCTCGATCCCCTGCCGCCTGCAGCCGTCATATATGGAAAACAGGTGGCCCCCAGAAAGGGTGAAGAGGTGGCTGACCCCGCGGGAGCCCATCGTCTCCGCCACCAGCCGCCCGCCGTGGACCGCAGTTGTCTTTTCGATCTCAGTCGCCATCGCACGAGCGTATAAGAGCCGCGATTACCATCGACCTTGCCCGGGTGGCGAAACTGGCAAAAGCGGCGCCCTTAAAAGGCGCTGCCCCTTCGGGGGCTTGCGGGTTCGAGTCCCGCCCCGGGCACTAAAACTCCAATAAATGCTGAGGACCGCAACTGAGCCGCTGCTACGGTGTCTTCAGTCATAGGAACAACGCCTTCCCTGGAGAGATCGCTTGGAGGCTTCCGCACTTACAACCGCCAGTCAACGCGGACTGCTAGCCCGGCGCTCCCCTCTGCTCAAGCTTCAGGGCGACGAGCGGTTGATCGCGATCACGCGCAACGGGAACCCCGGCGCCTTCGAAACGATCGTCGACCGCTACCAGGGCCGCCTGCTCGGCTTCTGTCGCCAGATGCTCGGCTCCACCGAGGACGCCGAGGACATTCTGCAGGAGGTCTTCGTCAACGCCTACAAAGCGATGCTGGCGGACGATCGCGAAATCAACCTACGGCCCTGGCTGTACCGGATCGCCCGCAACCGCTGCCTCAACCATCTGCGCAAACCGACGGCCGACGCCCAGGAGTCAATGGACATGGTGCCGGCGGTCGAGGCCTCATCGACTGCGGAGAAGGTCCACAACCGGGAGGAGTTCCGCCAGCTCCTCACCGACGTCAGCAAGCTGCCCGAGACACAGCGCTCCGCGCTGCTGCTGCGGGAGATGGATGCTCTTTCCTACGAGGAGATCGCCCAGGCGATGGACACCAGCGTTCCCTCGGTGAAGTCTTTGCTGGTCCGGGCGCGAATCTCGCTCGCCGAAGCGAGCCAGGCGAGGCTGCTGACCTGCGGCGACGTCCGCCTGGAACTCGCCGAGGCGGCCGAGGGACTGCGCAAGGTCTCGGGACCGGTTCGACGGCACGTGCGCGGATGCGAGGAGTGCGGCGACTTCCGCAGCCAGGTGCGCTCCAACGAGAAGGCGCTGGCGGCCCTCTTCCCGGTCGGCCCGTTGCTGGCTCTGAAGGGCTTCATCGCGGCCAAGCTGGGCTTTGGCGGGGCGGGAGCAAGCGGCGGCGCCGGGGCCGCAAGCGCCGGAGCAGGGGCGGCCGGCGCCGGAGCGATCGGGTCTGTCAGCGTCGGAAGCGC
>CAZHZI010000221.1:0-2896 GCA_964536955.1 uncultured Conexibacteraceae bacterium | reverse complement strand
GGCGCTATGGGTTCGAGATGTTCGGCGCCGCCGAGCGGGTGACCGGGCCGCGCCTGCGCGGCGGCGCTCGGGCGAGCTGGGAGGACGCGCTCGCCAGGGCGGCGGAGGGCCTGCGCGTCGCCGGCGATGCGGCGGCGATCGTCGGCGACGCCTCCAACGAAGAGGGCTACCTGGTCCAGCGGATCATGCGCGAGGCGCTCGGCTCCCCTAACGTCGAGTCCCGAACCTCGCGCGGCCCGAGCCGGCAGACGCTGCTCCAGCTCTGCCAGCCCGGCCTCTCCGCCCGGGTCCGGGACATCGACGACGCCGACGCGGTCTTGGTCGTCGGCACCGATCCCCTCCACAGCTCCCCGATTCTCGACCTGCGAATCCGCAAGGCGATCCGCCGCAACGGCGCCAGGCTCGCCGTGGCCACCGATCGCCCCACCGCCCTGGACGGCGGCGCCCGGGCAGTCGCCCGCTACGCCCCCGGCGAAGCGACCCGCTTCCTTGCGGAGCTGGCGGCCTGCCTGCGAGGCGCCAACGAAGGCGAAGCCTCCGAGACAGCCGCCGTCCTCGGCGGCGCCAAGAGCGTCGTGATCGTCTGGGGCGAGCGAATCGGCCGCGAGGGCGAGGGCGCTTTGCGAGCCCTGCTCGATGTCGCCAGCGCCCTCGACCTTTCCAGCGCAGAAGGCTCGGGGTTCCTCGAGATCCCGGAGCTGACCAATGCCCGCGGGCTGCGCGAGGTCGGCTGCCTCCCGGACGCCGGCCCGGGGCTGACGGAAACGGCGACAGGCAGGGACGCCGAGGCCATCCGAGCCGCGTTGGAGTCCGGCGAGCTGAAGTCCCTGATCCTCTTCGGCGCCGATCCCCTCCGGGACTTCCCGGACACGGAAGCCTGGGACCGAACCCTGACGGCCGCCGACCACGTAATTGCCTTCTCTATGTTCGAGAACGCGACCACGGCCAAGGCCGACGTCGTATTCCCGCTCGAAACTCACGCCGAGAAAGACGGCACCGTGACACACCCGGACGGCCGCTTGCAACGGGTGCGCCCGAGTGCTTCTCGCCCCAGCGACATCCGCTCGAACTGGCAAGTCCTCTCGGAGCTGTCCTCTGCCCTTGGCCACGACACGGGCATCGCTTCCCAGCCCTCAGCCCTAGAAGCTCTCACCAACGAGGTTCCGTTCTACGCGGGCATAGACGACACCGAAATCGGCGGCCGCGGAATCCGCTGGCAGGACCGCCCCGCAGCTGCCGCGATACCCCGTCCTGTAAAGGGCGGTGTCGGTACCCCCTCCGAACGTTTTGCGGAATCGGCACAGACTACGACCGCGGACGACAACGGCGCTTCCGGCCGACTTCCGAGAGAGGAGGGGGTACCGGCGCCGCCCCTCAGGCTGGGCACCTATCGGGACCTCTGGGCCGGCCCGATCACCGAGCTGAACCCGCCCCTCCGCTTCCTGCGGCCCACTCAGCGCCTCGAGATATCCCCGGCCGACGCCAACCGCCTCGACTTGAAGAGCGGCGACGAGGTCGACGTCTCCCGAGACGGCACCAGCCTGCTCGCCCGCGTCGCGATCAAGGAGCGGGTGCAGGAAGGGGCTTGCTTCCTGATCGAGGGCACCGCCGAGGACAACGCCAACGCCCTGCTCAACGGCGCCCCGGTCGCGGTCGAGATCGAGAAGGTGGCCCGCTGATGCTGCCACTCGCGGACACCAGCTACGTCGAGGCCACCTGGGTCCTGATCGTCAAGTCGCTGGTCATCTTCGGCGTCGTCTTCGCGATCCTGCCGCTGATGACCGTGCTGGAGCGCAAGCTGATCGGGCGCTTCCAGCACCGCTACGGCCCCAACCGAGTCGGCCCCTTCGGGATCCTGCAACCGCTCGCCGACGTGGGCAAGCTCCTCGGCAAGCAGGCGTTCCGTCCCGCCAACGCGATCCCGACACTGTTCGTCCTGGGCCCGCTGCTGCCGGTCCTCTCAGGCGTGCTGGCTTTGGCGATCATCCCCTTCGGCGACGTCCAGGACGGCGTCGGGCTGTACGGGATCGACGTCCCGATCGGAATCCTCTACTTCTTCGCCGTCGGCTCGATCGCGTTCTACGGCCTGGTGCTCGGCGGCTGGGCGTCGGGGTCGAAATACAGCTTCCTCGGCGCGATGCGCTCAGCCGCCCAGCTGATCTCCTACGAGGTCTCGATGGGCCTGGCCCTGCTCGGCGTGATCATGATGGCCGGCTCGCTGTCGCTTGTCGACATCGTCCGCGCCCAGGGCGAGATGTGGTTCATCGTGCCGCAGGTCGTCGGATTTCTTATCTTCATGGTGGCCGGCTTCGCCGAGACCAACCGCGCCCCCTTCGACCTTCCCGAGGCCGACGCCGAGCTCGTCCAGGGCTATATGACCGAGTACGGCGGGATGCGGTTTGGCTCGTTCCTCCTCGTCGAGTACATGGAGATCATCGTCGTCTCCGGGATCGCCGCGGCGATGTTCCTCGGCGGCTGGATGGGCCCCGGACCGAGCTGGCTCGACCCGATCTGGATGCTGGCGAAGATGCTCGGCCTGGTGATCTTCTTCATCTGGGTACGAGCGACGCTGCCGCGCCTGCGCTACGACCAGCTGATGAGCCTCGGCTGGAAAGTCCTTCTCCCCCTGGCAACCCTCAACGTCCTCGTGACGGCGGTACTGGTGGTGACCACATGAGCGAAGAGTTCCCCTACCTGAAGGACGACAGCGTGGTTGAAGTGCAGCGCGGGCCGGAGCCGGGCGGCGCCGGGGGGGCCTGGCGATCCGTCCGCGAAACCATGCGCGGGCTGAGGACGACCCTGGCGCGCCTGGTCGAGGGGCCGCTGACGATCCAGTACCCGGAGGAGAAGACGCCCGTCTACCCGCGCTTCCGCGGCCGCCACAAGCTGCACCGCT
>CAZHZI010000220.1:0-2931 GCA_964536955.1 uncultured Conexibacteraceae bacterium | reverse complement strand
GATGGCTAAGGCGGTCAAGGATGCCGGCCTCCGCGCTAACCCAGAACCGACGCATGAAAGGTAGCCGATCCAGGTTATCGGGCAGTTTTCGAAAAGAGCCTGCGGCTCTGCGGCAAATAAGCAGCCAACAAGCGACATTTTGGAGCGCGCCAGCAAGTTTCACGAGTGCGATTTGCAGGCGGGATCGCCGGCAAGTAATGCCGAGTGCCCCGCGGGGGAGCGCGGGGCGGGGGCAGCCGAGATCGAGTGTCGGTCAGCTAAGGCGTAACTGGAACGGGCGGCGCCTCCGCGCTTCGAGCGTTACGCAATCGAACCAAGGGCCGCTATAGGTGCTGCGCACAAAGCTGATGAAGGCTTGGATGCCCATGGCGATGTGCTGTGCTCTAAGCACGCTGCAGAAGCGTGCCAGGGTGTTGAGCAGGTGTGCCAAGCGCATCAGGTAGTGATAGCCGCGCAGCGCGTTCCAATTCTTCGCGAACAGGTGCTCGTAGCTGTAGCCCTGGTGTTTTTCGACCAGGATGCAGTTCTCGATGCCCCAGCGGTGGCGTGCGGCCAGATTGCAGCGTTGGTGGAGGTTCTGCGAGTGCAGCCTGCGGCTGGAGATCCAGGCATGTTTGGCGGTTTTATCCTCGATCTGGCCGTGTTCGTCGACCTCGCGCCATGCTTCGGTGCAGACCACCAGATGCACGCTGTGGTGCTGCCTGCCGTTTTGGCCGTATTCGTAACGGATGTCGTTGACCCATTGAAACTGTTGCGAGCGTTTACCCCAGTTCTGGCGGTGTAACGGCTCTGGCTTAAGGGTACGCAAGCCGTGAAACTCTTGCCAGACGGTGGGTAACGAGTCGTCTTTGAGCACGATCATGAAGTCCCAGTTGTAGTTCTGGCAGCGGCTGAGCAGCGGTGCATTGGGATACAGTCCATCGAGCAGCAGCATGATCGGTAGCTTAGCAAAGGCCTTTTTGATGCGCGCGCCCAAGCGGTGAAAGGCGCGCAGCTCGCAGTCTTGTTTGTTGTGCTCGGTGTCACCGTGCTGATAGTCGAGAAATTCGCTCATCAGCGGAATCACCATGCCGTTGTGAAAGCACAGATTGGCTTCCAGGACGTAGACGGAATACTGGTAACGCAGCTGCTCGGGCGCATCCGGCTCTGCGCCCGATACCCGGCGCTCTTGCAGCGCATCGCACCACACAGTGGAGCCGCACATCTTCTGCGTGCCGTCGATGGCGATGGGATAGCAATTATTGATCCGGTAGTGGGCAAACTTCTTCTTGCGGATGAGCTGCTGCACCAGATCGATATGGGCCTGCTCGATTTGGCTGACATCGATCTTGCACAGCAGACGAAACAGGGTATCGGCATGCGGCAGATGGTCCAGCTCCGGGAACAGCAGACGCAGGTTGTGCTCGAACATGGGCCGAGTGATCTCGGTGTTGGCATGGCGGCGTGAGCTAAACTGCAGCACGAAGACCAGCAGGCCATAGAGCATTAAGCAGCTCAGCGCGTGCTGGATTGTTTTGGGGTTGCGCGGATCGTGGATCGTACGCAGTCGTCTGAGCAGAACCGGCCATTGGGATCTGATCAGACGGGCTTGCTCTGTGAGGCTGCGGATGCGCGCCTCACGCTCTTGCTCGATGGTTTTATAAGGGCAACAGCGACTGGCCGGGGCCGGCTCAATGGGAAGTATCAGCCCCGCGGCCTGTTGTTGCCGGCGCAGCTCACGTTGCTGGTGTTTTTTTTTGAAGCTCTTGCTTGGCTGCCTCTCGTGCCGGACGCCGGCTCACTTTGCTCATGGCTCGTGTCTCCTCTGGAGTTGGTCGGAACATAGCCGCTGACGGAATTGCCGCTGCAGCGGTTTAACAAAGATCAGCTTGGGCGAGCTGCGATAGTCCTTGCCAGGCCGCGCCAAACCACTCCCGCTGGTGTGCCCGAGCAACTCCCAGCCAGCGGCGCGGTAGCAGGTGCCGCGATAGTGCGCAGGATCCACAAAGCTCTCCAGCAGCAGCGGCGCAAAGCCCCAGCGCGCCTGCCAATCTTGCGCTAACTGGCGTGCCAGTTGGCCCAGGACATGGCTGGCTAGATGTTCAACCGATACCCAGGGAAAAATCAGGAAGCGATTATTGTTAACCACCCACGGCAGGTTGCGTCGGCGTTGCTGGTCACTCCAACCAATCCAGCAGTCACGCGCACGGATCTTCTTGGCCGGGCCGCTCACAAGCAGATAGCCCAAGCCTAAACCGGCCGCTTCAATGCGGTAACGCGCCCAGTAACCAAACGGCTTGAAGTAGCCCAGCGGATGAAAACTCGCAAGGTAAGCGTTGCACTGCGCTTGCTCGTGCGCTTCCTCCAGCAGTCGCAGGCGCACCGGCCCCAGCTCCGCCAACGCGCCCCGCACCGGCTCACCGGGCGCTACCTGCTCGATCGAGGTGCGCGCCCTCGGCGCACGGGCCGGCTGCGGCCGGAACTTCTCCTGCACCGGCGGCAGACAAATCTCGCCCGCCTGCTCCAGCCGGCCCAGCAACTTGATGCCGGCGTCGTACTTCGGCCCGCCCGCCGGCGTCAACCACAGCAGATGTTCGCACAGCGTGTAGATCACCTCCGTGCGCGATAATCTCGGGTAGCGCTTTACGAAACTACGAATGTAGGCAATATCTTCAGCGCAAATCTTAAGATCGCCTTGCCACAATAGCGGCCCTTGCGGCTGCAACATCGAGCGCAAACCTTCAATATGCAATGACCCAAGCTCGATTATCTTTGATCGATTTGCGTTTGTCTACCCCTTTTGCGAAGAAAATATTTCCATCTCGGACCCTACCCCTTATAGTACAAGGACTTCCTCACACGTGCGTCGGCACTGACCTACCGCTGGGATCCTTTTGAATACGACTGCCACGTCGGCATTCAGCATTTGATTGGAATGGACACGAATTTGCT
>CAZHZI010000219.1:0-2933 GCA_964536955.1 uncultured Conexibacteraceae bacterium | reverse complement strand
GATGAAGCACAACGCGATCGTCGGCAACATCGGCCACTTCGACAACGAGATCGACGTCGCCGGGCTCGAATCCTCGCCGGCCGAGAGGGTCAACATCAAGCCGCAGGTCGACGAGTGGCGCTTCCCCGACGGCCACTCGATCATCCTCCTCTCCGAGGGCCGCCTGCTCAATCTCGGCAACGCGACCGGACATCCGAGCTTCGTGATGTCGAACTCGTTCACCAACCAGGTGATTGCGCAGATCGAGCTCTACGGCCGGCCCGACGGGTTCACGGCCAAGGACGTCACCGTGTTGCCCAAGCACCTCGACGAGAAGGTCGCGCGGCTGCACCTCGCGGCGCTCGGCGTCAACCTCACCGAGCTGTCCGAGGAGCAGGCCGCCTACCTCGGCATCCCGGTCGAGGGTCCCTACAAGCCCGATCACTACCGCTACTGATCGGGGCACCTGAGCCAATGCGCGCGATGATCCTCGCGGCCGGGCTCGGCACCCGGCTGCGCCCGATCACGTACGAGATCCCGAAGCCGATGGTGCCGGTCCTGAACCGGCCGTTGATGGAGCACATCGTGCGCCTGCTTGCCCGCCACGGCTTCACCGAGACGATCGCCAACCTGCACTGGTTCCCGGAGACGATCGAGGGACGATTCGGCGACGGATCAGAGTTCGGGGTCGATCTCTCATATAGCCACGAGGACCGGCTGCTGGGGACCGCGGGCGGGGTCCGCAATGCCGCTGAGTTCCTCGGAGACTCCTTTCTCGTTGTGGCGGGCGACGCGCTCACCGATATCGACTTCAGCGCAATGCGGGAGTTCCACGAGTCCCATGACGGGATCGCGACGCTGGCTACCAAGCGAGTTCCCGACACTGACCAGTACGGAGTCGTCATCGCGGGCGAGGACGGCCGCATTCAAGGCTTCCAGGAGAAGCCCGACCCGGCCGAGGCGCTCTCCGACCTCGCCAACACCTGCATCTACATGTTTCGCTCCGAGGTCTTCGACTTCTTCCCCGGGCCGGGAACCAGCAAGGCGGCAAAGCCGAACGACTCAGAGGAGTTTGCCGATTGGGCGATGGACGTGTTCCCGCTCCTCCTAGAGAATGACGTGCCCTTCTACTCGCATGAGATCGACGCCTACTGGAACGACATCGGCAACCTCGATGAGCTGCGGCAGGGCAACCTCGACGCGCTGCGCGGGCAGGTGAGGGTCGATTCCGATGCGCCGGAGGTCGCCGAGGGGGTGCTGTCGTCGAGCGAGCTCGGCGACGCCGAGGTGACGGCCCCGGCCCTGGTCGGCGCTGGGGTCGAGCTGGGGGAGGGGGTCCGGATCGAAGGCCCGGCGATCCTCGGCGACGGCTGCCGGGTCGGGGCCGGCGCGTGCATCCGCAACTCAATTTTGCTCGAGCGGACCGAGCTGGTCCCCGGGGCGATCCTGATCGGCGCCATCGCGGGAAAGACGACGAAGTCCTGACGAACCGCGCGCCACGTGCGCGCTGCCGATCCGCAGGATTGCGCCATGAGGTTGCTGCGCGCCGTTGCCGTGGGGATCGTGCCACCGCTCTGCGCGGCCTGCGGGCGCGCCTGCCGACCGCAGGCGATGATCTGCACGCGTTGCGGCCGTCGCCTCTCCGCCGCCGCTCCACTCGCGGGGAGGGGCCCGCCGGGGATCGATCGTGCCTGGTCCTCGGCTCCCCATGAGGGGGTGGCCCGGGACCTCGTCACCGCGCTGAAGTTTCGCCGCCTGCTGCCGGTCGCGGAGGTGATGGCAGATCGGATCCATTGGCTTGCCCCCGCCGACCTGTGCAGCGGCGCGATCGTCCCGGTCCCCCCAGCGCCGCTGCGCTCGCGGCGGCGGGGCTTTGATCCGGCGGGCGAGATAGCCGCTGCTTTGGCCAACCGCCTCGAGACCACCTTCCATCAGTGCCTGGTCCGCAAGGGCGGAGGCCGTCAGACGGGCAAGCGTCGGTCTCAGCGCATTGGTCGCCCGCCCAACGTCCAGGCCCGGGGCAAGGTCCCTCGCAGCGCGCTGCTCGTCGATGACGTGCTGACCACAGGAGCGACGCTCTCCTCCTGTGCCCAGGCACTGCGCAGTGCGGGCGCGGTGCGTGTTGTAGCGATCACTTTTGCCCGGCGATTGTGATTCCCCCTTGCCTCGGCGGAAGGCTCGGCGTAGCATCGGAGCACAGACCCCAAGGAGGCGCATATGCGGATCGAGGTACGAGGTCGCAATGTCGAAGTCACCGACGAGCTGCGGGATCACGTCGTGAAGCGATTTCGCCGGATGGGGAAGCAGGTTTCCGCACTGGCGACGCTCGACGTAGAGATTTCCGAGGAGCGAAATCCGGCCATCGCCGACCGCCATATCGCCGAGGCGACCCTCTACCTCAAAAGGGTCACGCTGCGGGCGCGGGAGGCCTCACCCGAGATGGCCCACACGATCCACGAGCTGGCGGAGGACATCCGTCGCCAGGTCAAGAAACACCGCGAGCTGCGCCGCAAGCGTCCTCAAACCCGCCGTGCCGTAGCTCGCCTCAGGGGTCGCTCAGCCGCCTAGGTCGAGCCGCAACCCCCACGACAGGACCCGCCGGCCGAGCGCGCGGTCTTTGACAGCTAACCTGTCCTGCATGCCTGCGAGGGACATGGTTACGCGCGCCCTGCGCGTCGGAGAGGGGCGCAAATTCAAGGCGTACGAGAAGCGCGCCGAGGCGATCAGCCGGATAGAGCCGGAGATGGAGGCGCTCGAGGACTCCGAGCTGCGCGAGGAGGCCGAGGAGCTGCGCAAGCGGGCGCGCGAGGGCGAGTCGCTCGACGATCTGCTCCCCGAGGCCTTCGCGCTGACCCGCGAAGCCGCCCGCCGCAGCATGGGCCAGCGTCATTACGACGTGCAGCTGATCGGCGGCGTGGTGCTGCACGACGGGGCGATCGCCGAGATGCGCACCG
>CAZHZI010000218.1:0-2960 GCA_964536955.1 uncultured Conexibacteraceae bacterium | reverse complement strand
TGATGGAGCTGCCTGTGATCCACCTCTTCACCCACGACTCGTTCGGGCTTGGCGAGGACGGCCCCACCCACCAGCCGGTCGAGCAGCTCGCCTCGCTGCGGGCGATCCCCGGGCTCGACGTGATTCGCCCCGCCGACGCCAACGAGGTCGCCGAGGCGTGGCGAGTGGCGATCGACCGCCGCCACCAACCCGTCGCCCTGGTCCTCACCCGCCAGGACGTGCCGGTGTTCGACCGCTCCCGCTACGCCTCCGCGGCGGGCCTGCGGCGCGGCGGCTACGTGCTCGCCGACGCCGATGGGGGAGACCCGGAGGTGCTCCTGATCGCGACCGGCAGCGAGGTGGCGCTCGCCGTCGCGGCCCACGAGGAGCTGAGCGGCGAGGGCATCCGCTCCCGTGTCGTCAGCCTTCCCTGCTGGGAGCTGTTCGATCGCCAAGAGGACGCCTATCGCGACGAGGTCCTGCCCCCGGCCCTCACCGCCCGGATCTCGGTCGAGGAGGCGTCTACCCTGGGTTGGGACCGCTACGTTGGCCCGGCCGGCACGATGATCGGCATGCACACCTTCGGCACCTCGGCGCCGCTCAGGGACGTGCAGACCAAGTTCGGCTTTACGCCGGACAGGGTTGCCGAGGCGGCTCGCGAGGCGCTCAGCCGGCAGAACTCATGAACGACTCGAAGGGAGCATCGTGAAGGCAACCGAACAGCTGCATGAGGTGGGACAGAGCCTCTGGCTCGACAACATCACCCGCAAGATGCTCGCCGAGGGCGTGCTGCGCGGCTACATCGACGAGCTCTCGGTCACCGGGCTGACCTCCAACCCGACGATCTTCGACAAGGCGATCTCCGCCGGCGATGCTTACGACGAGCAGATCGCCACCGCCGGCCCCGCCGCCGGCTCGCCCGAGGAGCTTCTCTTCGAGCTGGCGATCGCCGACCTGCGCGAGGCTGCCGACCTCTTCGCCCCGGTCCACGCCCGCACGGCCGGCGTCGACGGCTTCGTCTCGCTCGAGGTCTCGCCGCTTCTCGCCGACGACGCCGCGGCGACTATCGAGCAGGCTGCGCAGCTGCACGCCAAGGCCGAGCGCGACAACCTCTTCATCAAGATCCCCGGCACCGGGGCGGGCCACGAGGCGATCGAAGAGTCGATCTTCGCCGGCATCCCGGTCAACGTGACGTTGCTCTTCTCCACCGAGCACTACCTCGGCGCCGCCGAGGCCTACATGCGGGGCGTGGAGCGCCGGATCGAGGCCGGGCTCGACCCCAACGTCGCCTCGGTCGCCTCGCTCTTCGTCAGCCGCTGGGACGTGGCGATCGCCGACGAGGCCCCGGCCGAGCTGCGCAACCGGCTCGGCGTCGCGGTCGGCCGGCGCACCTTCCGCGCCTACCGCGAGCTGCTCGCCTCGGAGCGTTTGCAGCGCCTTCTCAACGAGGGAGCCCGCCCGCAGCGGCTGCTCTGGGCCAGCACCGGCACCAAGGACCCCGACGCCTCCGATGTCCTCTACGTCGAGGCGCTGGCCTCGCCGCTCACCGTCAACACGATGCCGGAGCCGACCCTGCTCGCCTTCGCCGACCATGGCGCGGTGGGTGACCTGATCCCGCCCGACGGCGGCGGCGCCGACGCGGTCCTCGCCGAGTTCGAGGCAGCCGGGATCGGCGTCGCCGCGCTCGCCGCGCGCCTCCAGGAGGAGGGCAAGGGGAGCTTCGTCAAGTCCTGGAAGGACCTGCTGCAGACGGTCGAATCGCAGACGGGAGCCCCAAGCGCATGAGCAAAACCAGGTTCCGCTGTTCCCTATCCCTGTATAGCGAGGAAAAGGAACAGCGGTGAGCGAGGCGGCCGTGCCCCCGCTGCGCGAGGGCGGGGCCTGGAAGGCCCTGGAGGGCCACTTCGAGGAGGTCCGCGACGCCCACCTGCGCGACCTCTTCGATGCCGACCCGCAGCGCGGCGAGCGGCTGGTCGCCGACGGCGCGGGCCTTCACCTCGACTTCTCGAAGAACCGGATCGTCGACGAGACGGTGATGCTGCTCGGCGAGCTCGCTCGCGAGCGGGGCGTCGAAGAGCGACGCGAGGCGATGTTTCGCGGCGAGCGCATCAACGTCTCCGAGGATCGTCCCGTGCTCCACGTGGCCCTACGAATGCCGCGCGAGCGCTCGCTGGTGGTGGACGGCGTCGACGTGGTGAAGGAGGTCCACGAGGTGCTCGACCGGATGAGCGCCTTCGCCGAGCGGGTGCGCTCCGGCGCGTGGACCGGCCATACGGGCAGGCCGATCCGCAACGTCGTCAACATCGGCATCGGCGGCTCGGACCTCGGGCCGGTGATGGCCTACGAGGCGCTTCGCCACTACAGCCGCCGCGAGATGGACTTTCGCTTTGTCTCGAACGTCGACGGCACCGACTTCGCCGAGAAGACCCTCGACCTGGATCCCGAGGAGACCCTCTTCATAGTCGCCTCGAAGACCTTCACGACGCTGGAGACGATGACCAACGCTCGCACCGCCAGAGAGTGGGCGCTGGCCGGCCTGGGGGGCGAGGAGGCAGCGGTCGCCAAGCACTTCGTCGCCGTCTCCACCAACGGCAAGGAGGTGTCGGAGTTCGGCATCGACACCGAGATCATGTTCGGCTTCTGGGAATGGGTGGGCGGGCGCTACTCGATGGACTCGGCGATCGGCCTCTCGACGATGCTGGCGATCGGGCCGGCCCGCTTCGACGAGATGCTGGCCGGCTTCCACGCGATGGACGAGCACTTCCGCAGCGCTCCGCTCGCCTCCAACCTGCCTGCCCTGCTGGGGCTGCTCTCGGTTTGGTACGGGGACTTCTTCGGCGCCCGGACGGTCGCGGTCCTGCCCTACGACCAGTACCTGCACCGCTTCCCCGCCTACCTGCAGCAGCTGACGATGGAGTCCAACGGCAAGCACGTGACCCTCGACGGCGCCCCGGTCGACTACCGGACCGGCGCCATCCACT
>CAZHZI010000217.1:0-2973 GCA_964536955.1 uncultured Conexibacteraceae bacterium | reverse complement strand
GATGCCCGCCTCACATTAAGTCATGGATGCAGGGCTGGAGGCTCATCCCGGCCAACCCTAATATCCGTTTTCAGCGGTGGTTTGCAGTATCAGGCGGCACGAACCCGGATCTGCGAGCAAGGATTACCTGAGCTTGCTTGTGCATGAGAGTCACAGTTAGTGGGACGCGACGACTGAAGGGGCAGGCTGACGGGGTCGCGGGATCATCAGTCGAGGCTGGAGGACACGGACGCGCCGCAGTTGATCCCATTGGGGGCGGACGTTGCGCGGGACTCCGACGAGCGGCTCTAGCCCCTACGCGAAGAGGTCGGTGGGGGTGACGAGCTTGTACCTGTCGGGCTCTTGCTCAGAAAGCTTCCGCAAGGCGTCCGAGAAACCAGAACGAGAGAAGAAATACCGTCTCACGTTCGGGTCGGCCTTCGGGACATAAGGAATCAGCATGGTTATCAGCGAGTCCTCGTCCGTTCCGACGACCTCGTTCGTCCACGTACAGGTGCCGATTGCTGTCACCGTGCCGTCACCGTCGATGGCAACCGCATCCAGCTTTCGCATCTCTGTCTTACGGGCTGCAACCTGAACGCTTCCCCACCAAGGGCCAACAGCAGCGGGAGTCTCAACCGATTGGATGTACTGCCGCGCAACGTTTTCGAAGGCAGGCATCGAAACGAAGTGATCTAGCTGGGGCATGACAGTGTCGCGGAGGTGACGCTCCGCGTGGGCATTGCTTTGAAGGCGATCCTCGTAGGGGGCGACAAACCGGAAATAGAACCGGATATAGCCGTCTGTGATCTCGTAGTACGTAAGTTTCGTTCGATCTGGGTTCGCAACGGTGACCGGGTAACGACGCTGAACCAGGTAGAGCGACTGGAGCAGCTTCAGCGCGTCGCTGACGATGTTCTCGGAGAGCTTTGTTCGTTGGACGATCTCGTTCACGCGAGTCTCTCCGTTCGCGATTGCTCTCAAGATCGAGAAATAGCGAGCGGGACCCGGCAGCTCCTCATGTAGTAGGAGGCGCGCCTCTTCACGGAGAACGCCATCGCGATAGAAAATGGCGCGCAGGATGTTCTCTTCAAGTGTCTGAGCCGGATCGAACTGCTCCAGGTAGTAAGGCATGCCTCCGCACACGGCATAGGCGCGGATCTTGTCCTCCGGCGACCACTCAGGTAGAAACAGAGCGGCATCGCGGTACTGGAACGGCGCGAGCTGCTGTTGTCCTGTCCGGCGTCCGAACATCGTTCCCGTCAGGACTTCACGCTCGAAGAACGAGACCTCGCTTCCCGAGAGGATGAGGAAGGTGGATTCGTGCCGTCCGTGCTCTCTCCACCACTTGTTCAGCTGTGAGCCCATGTCAGGGGTCGCTCGGGCGATCCATTGGAACTCGTCCAGCACCACAACCGCCGGGCCGTCCTTGACGAACTCATCCAGGGCAGCAAGGGCAGCGGGCCAGTTTGTAAGGGGCTGAAGCTCGTAGATCCGCTTTCCAGTCTTCTCGGCAAGAAGGCGCGAGAAGTCGGCCAGATGGTCAGGCTCAAGTCCCTCTGTTGCTTCGAAGAGGAAGCCCCTCTTTCCATCGAGAAAGTGGCTCAGGAGTTCGGTTTTCCCAACGCGGCGCCGCCCCCAGACAACGTAGAACTCGCCTTTTCCTCTCGCCCAACGGCCCTCAAGCGCGGCGAGTTCGTCAGTCCGGTTGAAAAACTCCATGGCGTCACTCTACAGGAGAAACCTGGGGCAGAGAAAGTTTCTCCGCAGCAGGTTTCTCTTGCAAGGGGTTTTTCCTGCGGCGATAGACGACCCTCCGCCCGCCGTGCTGGCCCTTGATGCCCTCGAAGTGGCGGGTCGCGAGCCCCAGCTCGACGAACTGATTGAGCCAGCGCTTCGCCGTCCCTTGGTCGAATCGGCAGGCCTCAGCAACCTCGGCCGAGGTGACTTCGCCCCTCTCCTCAAGGAGCAATCGGACAGCCTGACCGTTCGGATGCTGGAGTAGCTCCTCCTTGTGGCGGCGTTCGGCCTCGGCTGCCTGCTCTGGAGTGATCTCTCCCGCAAGCCGGTAGCGCGCTTTGCTCGCGACCGGGCTCGCGGTCGTGCCGACGATCAGGCCCGCTTCGCGCAGGTAGGGAAGCCAGTTACTGGCGGCGCCTTTCGCCCAGCCGAGCGCCGCTTCGATCTCGCGCGCGCCGACCTCGCCCCGCTCTTCGACGAGACGAAGGATCTTCTGGCACTGCGGCTTGGCGACATTGGCGGCGAGTTTCGCCGCGGCGGCAGCGGCGATCTCCTCGGCCGTCGGGTTCGCCTGGCGCTCCGCTTCCTTCTGCGCCCGCTCAGCTGATCCGGCCTGTGCCGCCTCCTTGACCAGCGCCTTCAGGCCGCCGAACTTCTGGATGATCTCAAGCGATGGTCGCTCAGGGCTCTGGGCGCTCTAGGCCTGGTAGCGATCCTGGCTCGCGGGTCGCCCTGGCCCGACCTCTCCTGGGCGACGAAGAGGCCTATTTCGTGGCGCCTCATTTGAAACTCTCGACTATGTGTGAGAGTTCGTGTGAGGCGGGGGATGGAGCCAGCCGGGCTCGAACCGGCGGCCTCCACGCTGCCAGCGTGGCGCTCTCCCAACTGAGCTATGGCCCCGAGATTGTTCAAGTCTAGCCGCTCGAACTCATAGTCGCGGGCCCACTTCACGCCGATGAGCTGGTTGTTTCGGGTCGGTGACAATCGGAGGCTTATCGCGGAATGTCCGTCGAACACCTCCGGCGGAAGCGCATAACAGCGTTCGGTATCCGGGCAGTACCCGACGACGAGATCGACTTCCTCCCGGCTGTAGACGCTGTGTATGAATCCGTCTCGGCCACGTCGTGACGACCGGCAGTTGACAACGATGACGTCGCCGCGGCGAACCGCCCATTTACACTGGACGCGGAGCAACCGCGAGCCCGTGTCGAAGACGAGGTCGTAACGATGCCCGTCGGAGAGAGGCTTGAGGAC
>CAZHZI010000216.1:0-2975 GCA_964536955.1 uncultured Conexibacteraceae bacterium | reverse complement strand
GACCTCGAGCCCGCCGCCCGCTCCCTCCGCCCCGACATCGGCACCGCCCTCGACGCCCTGCGCGCCGCCGGCGCCCCGATCGCCCTGCTCACCGGCTCCGGCCCGACCGTCTTCGGCCTCTTCGAGGACCTGACCGAGGCGCGCGCCGCCGCCGACCGTCTCAGCCGCGACCACGCGGTCGTCTGCGAAGCTGGCCGCGCTCCGTGAGGCTCCAGCTTCCCAAAGACCGCCGTCGCCGTCGCCTCACCTTCGTCGCGATCGCCGCTGCGATCGCCGCCGGCTACTACCTGATCAGCCGCGTCATCCCACATGACGACCTCCAGCAGCTGTTGGAGGACGTCTCCAATGCGCTCGGCGCCTGGACTTACTTGCTGGTCGGCTTCTTCGCCTTCGCGGAGACCGGCGCCTTCGTCGGCCTCGTCGTTCCCGGCGAGACGGTGATGCTGCTCGGCGGCGCGGTTGCCGGCCAGGGTGCGATTGACGTCTACCTGCTGATCGCGATCGCCTGGTTCGCGGCCTGGGCCGGGGATACGACGAGCTTCTTCATCGGCCGCCGTCTTGGCCGCGATTTCGTGCTGCGCCACGGGCCCCGCTTCGGGATCGGTCGCGAGCGCTTCGAGCAGGTCGAGGACTACTTCTCCCGTCACGGCGGCAAGACGATCTTCATCGGCCGCTTCATCAGCCTGGTGCGGGCATTCGCCCCGTTCATCGCCGGCAGCTCGGGGATGCACTACCGCGCCTTCGTCCCCTACAGCATCCTCGGCACGGGGCTCTGGTCCTCCGCCCACATCCTGATCGGGTACTTCTTCTCGCGCAGCATCGACACCGCCGCCAAGTACGCGGGACGGGGCGCCTTACTGCTCGGGACGCTGATCGTCGTCACGGCGGGAACGGTCATGCTGATCCGCCGCTTTCGCAATGAAGAGAACCGCCGCGCCGCGGTGCGCTGGATGGAGGAGCGGCCCCCCACCCGCTGGCTGGTCGTGCTCGGCCGCCGCTTCCGCCCGCAGCTGCGGTTTCTCTGGGGCCGAGTCACGCCCGGTGGCACCTTCGGATTGGAGTTCACCTCGCTGATGGCGATCCTCGCCGTCGCCTCCTTCGTCCTCGTCGCCTACACGGTCATCGTCAGCGGCGACCCCGGCCCGACGCCGGGCGACCAGACGGCGATCGACGTCGTCGACGGCATCCGGGCCGGCTGGCTCAGCGATGTCGCCAAGGTCTTCACCGACCTCGGCTCGGGCGCCGTCGTCTGGCCGCTGGCTTTCGTCTGCGCAGCGCTCTTGGCCGTCCGCCGCCGCTGGGCGGAGTTCGGCGTGCTCGTCGCCGGGATGACGATCACCATCCTCGGCGTCCACGAGCTGAAGGCCGAGATCGACCGCCCGCGCGCGGCCGGCAGCCTGGTCGGCTTCTCCGGCTCCTCCTTCCCCAGCGGCCACGCCGCCTACTCGACCTTCTACGTGTGGCTGGCGGTGACGATCGTCGTGCGGCTTCGCACCGGGATGGCTCGTGGCGCCGCCGTGGTGGTGGGGGGGATCGCGCTGGCCGCGCTGATCGGTCTCTCTCGCGTCTACCTCGGCGCCCATTACCTCAGCGACGTGAACGCGGGCTGGGCGCTGGGCGCCGGCGCCTTCTCACTCTGTGCGGCGGTGGGACTCGTCATCTCCACGTTGC
Organism: uncultured Conexibacteraceae bacterium; assembly: GCA_964536955.1. Taxonomy (GTDB): domain Bacteria; phylum Actinomycetota; class Thermoleophilia; order Solirubrobacterales; family 70-9; genus CAZHZI01. Next base: position 1,304 of record CAZHZI010000216.1, on the reverse strand, counting down.
GCCACAATGGGCTCGATGGCCCTGGTCAAGGCGCTGCCAACGGCGCTGGCGAAGATCGAGAATGAGTACCTCCTGTTCGGCGTCGCCGGGCTGATCAGCTTGGTCGCCTTCGTCTCCCTCATCCTCGTTCCGGCGGTCGGTTCCTACGGCAGAATCTGGGAGAAGGCGGCCGCCGGCTTCCTCTCCCTCTTCGTCCTCGTCGCCCTGGTCCTGACCGGCGTCACCTTCGGCCTCGCCTTCGTCTACTACTACAACGACATCGTCGACCTGCTCAACTAAGGCCGGGCTGGGGATAATGGTCGGATGTCAGCGACCGCAAAAGGGCAGAAAAGCCCTGCAAAACAGGCAAAAGCCGGGACGCTCGACGCGCTGGCCGAGGCGGTCGAGTCGGGAGCGGGGCTGCCGGCCGTGGCGCGTGCGGCGGCCAAGGTGCTCGACGCCAGCGTCGTCCTGATCGATCGCTCCAGCGCGGTGCTCGCGGTCGCCGGCGCCTCCTCCGACCAGGAGCAGAAGCTGCTCTCCGGCGGCGACGGCGTGACGGCGGTGGAGCTGCGGGTCGCAGACAGCGCGGTCGGCGAGTTGCGCTACCGCGCCAAGGCAGCGCCCGATCCGGCGATCGCCCGCATGGTGACGACGCTGCTGGCGCTGGAGCTGGAGCGCTCCCGGTCCCCGGAGTGGGAGAGCGAGGAGGTGGCCGGCGCCTTCGTCGCGGCCGTCTTGGGGCGCGACGTAACCGACCGCCGCGACATCGTTGCCCGGGCTGCCGAGCTGGGCGCGGACCTGGAGCGGGGGGCGGGGGTGCTGATCGTCCGCGCCGCGCCCCGCGCCGCCCAGGCAGGGGAGTGGCGGGCCCGAGTGATGACCCTGGTGCTGCGGGCATTGCGCTCGCTCGCAGCCGGCGCGCTGGCGACCGCCGACGACAGCGAGGTGGCGGCGGAGGTCTCGGTGATCGTTCCCGCCGAGGACGACGAGCGCCTGGAGCGGGCCGCCGCCGGGCTGGCGCGCGAGCTGGGGGACAGCCTCGCCGGCTTTCACCTGACGATCGGCCGCAGCCGCCGGGCCGGCGACCCGGTCGACCTCTATCGCTCGGGTAACGAGGCGCGCCTGGCGGTCAATGTCGGAGAGGCAGAGGGCCGCGGCCTGCTTGCCTTCGAAGACACCGGCGCCTACCGCCTGCTGCTGCCGGCGATGAGCGAGGACCCGCGTGAGCTGGAGCGCTTCTACGCGGAGACGATCGCCCCGCTGGCCGCCTACGACGACCAGTACGAGACGGAGCTGGTGATTACGATCGAGGCCTACCTCGA
>CAZHZI010000215.1:0-2981 GCA_964536955.1 uncultured Conexibacteraceae bacterium | reverse complement strand
GTGGCCCCTCCGGAGGTGCCGTGTCCCGTCTCGATCGACCCGATGGCCGCAAGGACCGGCCAGGGGAGGCCGGGACAGGTCGACGCAGCCTGCATGTAGGCGGCCAGGTAGGCGGGAGGGATTTCGGCTCGAGCGACGTCGGTCGGCGCTCCGCCGGCTCCGGCGATGGCGCTGACGGCGACGATGAGCACGCTGGCGAGGCCCGCGGGGATGGCGAGACCGGCGGCGACGCCAGCGGCAAGGACGCCCTTCATCGGTCCTCGACCACCAGCCGGGTGTCGTAGGTCCCGTCGCTCTTGCCGGTCGCCCGCACAGTGAAGGCGAGGACGACCGTCGTCCGGAGGCCGTCCTGGTCGCGGGGCGCCAGCTCGGCGATGACGGCGACGAGCAGTGGATCATCCAGCCGGTATCCGGTGACCGAGCCAACCGTTTCGCCCTGGTCGGTGAGCAGGCGGGCAACGAACCTCAGCGCCGCTTCGACTTCGTCGTGCGACGCGTGATCGGCCACGGCATCCGCTGGCCGCGACCGGTGGGACGGATCCCAAGTCCAGCGCGGGAGCAGGCCGACGAGGGGCACCCGGCTGATCGGGTCAGGCATCGGGATTGCACCTGCGGAGGGTCCCTGGAAGAGCGCATCGGCGACCACGACCACGCCGATCGCAGCTCGACAACGACGAGAGTCCTTGCACAACGACATGCTATTAGTGTAAACAACAGAAAATAGAGGAAGTCAACTACTAACAGGAGGAACTCATGCTTGCCCTCGTCACCCGGGTCGCGGTGGTTGCCGTGGACATCAGCCCCGATCCCTCCGGGCTCCCCGGTGGGGCCGCACTCCAGAAGGTCGTGAACGGCCTGGCCTTCATGTCGCTCATCGCCCTCCTCGGCGGCGTCGTCGTCGGCGCCGTGATCTGGGGCGTCGGCGCGGCCGGCAGCAATCCGATGCAGGGCGCCAGCGGCAAGCGAATGGTGGCGATCAGCCTCCTCGGGGCGGTGATCGTCGGTGCCGCCGCCGGTTTGATCAACTTCTTCAACACCCTCGGACAGGGCATCTGATGCGGGCGGCATGCTTGCTCGCAGGGGCCCTGGTCCTCGGTGCGTGTGGTGGTGGCGGCTCGCCGACGGCCGCGCCGCCCCGGCACGCTGACGCAGCGATAGCGCCGGCACCGCCGGTCACCTCGGCGGCTGGCGACCACTCGCCTGCCGGGCCGGGTCCGTCGCGAACCGAGGCCGGTGTACCGGTGGGCTACACGCGGAACGGGGACGGAGCCGCGGCTGCGGCGACCACCTACCTGTCAACGCTCCACCAACTCATCGGGTCCGGGGAGGCCGGCCGCCGTGCCGCCCTCGACGTGCTCACCGCAAAGGGCGCCGACGCCGTCGTCGACGAGGCCACCTCGGCCTTCGCCACTCTCGACTATGTCGTCGCCCAGGCCCGCGCCACGACACCGAACGCCCGGCTGTTCCTCCGCGAGGTGCCGATGGCCTACACGGTCGGCCGGTTCACCGACGACCGCGCCCAGGTCGAAGTCTGGAGCCTCGGCGTCATCATCATCGAGGGCGCCACCCAGGCCACCGAGGTGTGGTCAACCAACACCGTCGAGCTCGTCTGGGAAGGCGACGACTGGAAGGTGTGGTCGTGGAACCGGCACCCCGGCCCGCAGCCGAGCCTTGCCACGTCAACACCCGTGCCGGCCGCCCAGGTGCTGGACGCCATCCAGGGATGGGAGGGCTACCGGTATGTCCCTGCTTCGTAGCGCCCGTCGGATCGTGCTCGCTCTCGCCGCGGTAGCGGTCGTCGTCAGTCTTGGTGTCGTCGTGTCGGCCAAGCCGGCTGCCGCCGCACCCCAGGTCGTCGCCGCGGCCGCCTTCGGCCCGTGCGACGTGCCCCTTGTGGGCGCTGCGTGCGACATCGTTGGCGGCGTCGTCGGCATCGGTGGTGACATCGCCGCGGGAGCGGCCAACGCGTCGATTGACGCCTTCGCCAACTGGATGGCCAACGGCATCTCCGATCTGCTCCACACGGTCGCCGATGGCATGTTCAGCGGTACCCAAGTCGACCTGTTCGCAACGGGGCAGGGCGGCCAGCAGTGGTTCGGCGCGCAGTACGGGACGATGGCCGCCATCGGGTTGGCTGTGTTCGCACCGATGCTGCTGCTCGCTGTGCTCCACGCGTTGTTCAGTCAGTCGGGCGCGGTGCTGGGCCGAGCGGTGCTGCACCTGCCGATCGCCGCGTTGGGCACGGCCGCGGCGCTGACCCTCGTGCAGGCGTTGCTCGTGATCACCGACGGGTTCAGCAGCGCGGTGCTCGCCGGCACACGATCCGACACCGAGAACTTCCTCTCAGGGATCTTCACGGCTCTTCGCCCGGCTGGAGGGGGCGGCGTGGTGTTCGGCAGCATCTTCGTCGGCCTCTTCTTGGCGTTCGCGTGCCTGGCGGTGTGGGTCGAGCTGATCGTGCGCGAGGCGGCCATCTACCTCGCCGTGCTCTTCCTGCCGCTTGGCTTCGCCGCCTACATCTGGCCGGCGCTGTCGTCCTGGCTGCGGCGACTGGTCGAGGTGATCGTCGCCCTTGTGCTGTCGAAGCTGGTGATCGCGGCCGCTCTCGGGCTCGCCGCGTCCGCGCTCGCCAACCAGGAAGGGTTCGCCGCCCTGGTGGCCGGCGCGGCGATGTTCCTGCTCGCCGCCTTCGCGCCATTCGCGCTGTTCAAGCTCATCCCCATCGGCGAGATGGCCGCGATGAGCGCGCTCGAGGGGCAAGGCCGGAAGGCGGTATCCACAGGAACACCCCGGTTGTCCACCGCCTACTACCTGCAAGGGATGCGGGGACGCATGGGCAGTTCGTCGAAGGGTGGCAGTGCGACCGGGCCTGGAGGACGCGGCGCCGGCCCGATGGCGGGAGGCATCGGACCGGGAGGGGGCTCGCCCGGTCCCGCGAGCGGCGGCGCCGCGGGTGGAGGGGCGGCGGCTGCCGCCGGTCC
>CAZHZI010000214.1:0-2984 GCA_964536955.1 uncultured Conexibacteraceae bacterium | reverse complement strand
CTGCCGCGCTATGCGCAGTGCTACCGTGCTTGGCGGGTCGATACAAACGGCCACACTTATCAGCTGTTCACCTGCCCCTTCTTCGCGACCGGACTGACCTCCGGCCGCCCCGTTCACGGCGGGATGTAACAGGTGCATGCGGCGGGCGTCTACACTCCGTCCACAACCGGAGTCGAGCCCGTGTCAGTCTCGCGCTCCAGATCGATCGAACCGATTTCCTGCCGGTCGCCCCGGCTGGAAGCAAACGGCCGGGCGCCGCGCCGGCTCGTCACGCTCGCGGGCGAGGTCCGGCCCCTCCGCCGCCGCCACCACCGCTGTCTCGCCCGTGGCCACGCATCGCCCGGAGGAACCCGAGATGGATGAAGGGCTCACCCCCACCGACGCCGGGGCACCGCCGGAGGGCATGCGCACTCCGGCCGGCAGCCGATCGGTCTCACGCTCAATGCTGGTCATCGGCGGTTCGATCGCCGCACTCATGGTCATCGCCATCGTCGCGGTCCTTGCCTTCCCGGGCGGCCCCACGAAGTACCCGCCGGGCAGCCCGGAGGCGGCGTTCCAGGATTACTACGCGGCATATGAGGTCGGCGATCTGGAGGCGGCCTATGCCTACTTCTCGACAGGCGTCAAGGCCGTGATGTCGATGACCGCCTACCGGCGCAGTGACTCGGAGTATGCGTGGCAACGCGACCAGGACCGGCGGATCGTCCTGGACCGTGTGGACCAAACGGACGGACGCGCGGTCCTCCAACTGCGGATCGATGAGTTCAGCTCCGGGGGGCTGGGCGGCAACCGCTACTCGTACGAGCGCTCGATCCGGCTCGTCGAGGAGGGCGGAGCCTGGCTGATCGACGAGGCTCTGATCGGGATCGAGACCAGCCCTTTCCCCGCGCCGGCGGACTGAACCAGGAGGATCCCTGCCATGGGCGCCGCACGGCGACTCTATCTCTACGCTGCGTCGGCGATCAGCCTGGGCGTCGTCGGGTTGGGCGTGTTCAATCTCCTGGCGGTGCTCCTCGGCGAGATCGCCGACTCCCTCGGAGCCCGCATCCTCACCGACGGCGGGTCGGCGAGCCGCGAGCAGATCAGCCTGGCCATCGCCCTCGTGGTCGTTGGCCTGCCGGTCTGGTTGATCCACTGGTGGCTCGCCGAGCGCGGCCTGCGCGGCACGGATCAACACGCGATGAATGACCAGCGATCCGCCATCCGCGCCTTCCACTTCGGCTTCGTCCAGCTGGTGGCGCTGAGCGTCGGGATCTACGCGGCGATCAGCCTCGTCGCGTGGCTCTTCGGGCTCGTGCTCGGTGCGGACGACCAGGGCCGCCGCCTGACGGACGACGTCGCGATTCTGCTCGTAGCGGCACCGATCTGGCTGTACCACGGATGGCTGCGGAACGCCGGCCTGCGCCGGGCCCGGCTCGACGGAGCGGCAGCCTGGCTGACGCGGCTGTATCGCTACGGCGGTGCCTTCGTCGGGCTGATCGCCTTTCTGCTGGGCGCGAGCCAGGCCATCGGCACCGTGCTCACCGTCCTGGTCGGGCGCTCCGACTTCGGCGCGGTTGACGACTGGTGGCAAGGCGTGCTTGCCTCCTCGCTGGCGACCATCGTGGTTGGCCTCGCGATCTGGTGGCTCCACTGGCGCGATGCCTCCCAGGCCATTCGCGACACCGACGCGATCGGCGAGGACGACCGCGACACGGCGCTCCGTGCGACCTACTTCGGTGCGGTCGTGCTGGTGACCGTCGCCAACGTCTCGGTCTTCGTGGCGGGTTCGATCGCCGAGCTCGGACGGTGGCTGCTGGGCACCGCGGACGGCTCCGGCCTCGTCGCATTCCTCGAGTCCATGGTCGGACCACCACTGGCGGTCCTCCCGTTCGCGGTCGCCGGCTGGCTCCACGTCCGCTACTGGCGACGCGAGGCGGCGGGCCGCGGCCGAGCGGCGCTGGCCTCAGCCGAACGCCTGACGCTGCACCTGGTGGGGCTCGTGGGAATCACCTTCCTCGCGATCGGCGCCGCGCAGCTCCTCGGGCTCCTGCTGGAGCGCCTGATCGGTCCTGGCGGTGACGACGAGTTCTTCCGCCGTCAACTGCCGTGGTTCATCGCCCAGATGCTGGTCGGTGCCGCCCTCTGGCTCCCTGCCTGGTCGGCCATCCTGCGCCGTCGCGCCACCACTCCCGACGCCGAATCCCGCGCGATCAGCTCACGGGCGTATCTGTACCTGGTCGTGGGGGCCGCCCTGATCACCGGCGTGCCGAGCGCCGCATTCGTCCTCTACCGGTTCATCGACACGCTGCTCGGCGGCGGTGGATCGCGTCTCGCCCCAGACGTGGCGACACCTCTGGCGGTGGTCCTGGTGGTCGGGCTCGTGGCGGCCTACCATGGAAGGGTCCTCCTCGACGACCTGCGCCGGGCCCCGGAGTCGGCGAAGCCCGGAGAGGGAACCGCGCCGGCCCGGACGACAGCGGCGACCTCGCTGGACCTGGTGCTCCGTGGCCCGGACGATGCCGACCTGGACGCGATCGTCAAGGCGCTCCGCGCGCAGCTTCCGCCGGGGGTCTCACTCGAAGGCGCCAGCACGCCACGGACGGTCGCGGCGCCGGGTCTCGTGCCCGGGGAGGCCGCGATGGGGCGGGTCGACGAGTCGCCTTGAGACTTCTTTCTGCTGCGCCTGAGACAAGTTTCACGAGGCGAGTTTGGCTCCGGCCGTCCAGGGGTCGATCGCGACCCCCGAGCTGCTCGAAGGGCCGACGCGCATCCCACGAACTCAAGGCTCCGCTGAGGAGCGCATCGGCCTCGTCGTAGTTAGACCGAACGCTGCGGAGTGCTCAACAGATCGGCCTTGGCGAGGATCTTTCGCTAGCCGCCGGCCTTCGTTGTCTTGCCCCTGAGCCCCAGGCTTCCGGCTGATTCCCGAACGGTGGGCTGGGCCTCCGGATGTACGGTGGGCCGCATGGGGCGCCACGTCACCTCGCTGCACGTCAATGCGT
>CAZHZI010000213.1:0-2988 GCA_964536955.1 uncultured Conexibacteraceae bacterium | reverse complement strand
TGTCAACAAGTTCGCCGGTCCCGACATGGGCGTCCTGATCATCACCCACTACCAGCGCATCCTGCACATGGTGAAGCCCGACTTCGTCCACGTCATGTTCGAGGGACGGATCGTCAAGGAGGGCGGCCCGGAGCTGGTCGAGCAGCTCGAGGAGAAGGGCTACGGCTGGATCCGCGAGGAGGTCGAGGCCGCCGCCTAGCGGCTTCCAAATGGCGCTCACAACCACCACTTCCCCCCTCTCCCGCTCGATCGAAGAGATTCGCGCCGAGTTCCCGATCCTGCGCCGCGAGGTGCATGGACAGCCGCTCGCCTACCTCGACAACGGCGCCACCGCCCAGAAGCCCAAGGCGGTTCTCGAGGCGCTCGACCGCTTCAACCGCCACAGCAACGCCAACGTCCACCGCGGCGTCCACACCCTCTCCGAGGAGGCAACGGCCGCCTACGAGGGGGCTCGCGCCACCGTCGCCGACCACCTCGGGGCCGACCGCCGCGAGGTGGTCTTCACCCGCAACGTGACTGGCGCGATCAACCTGGTCGCCGGCGCATGGGGGCGGACGAACGTCGGCGCCGGCGATCGCATCGTGCTAACCGAGATGGAGCACCACTCCAACGTGGTGCCCTGGTACCTGCTGGCGCGCGAGGTTGGCGCGGAGCTTGACTGGGTCCCGATCGACGGCGAGGGCCGCCTCGATATGGAGGCGCTGACGGTGGCGCTGGCGCGCGGGCCGAAGCTGGTGGCGTTCGCGCATATCTCCAATGTGCTCGGCACCGTCAACCCGGTCGCCGAAATCAACCGCATGGCACGGGAGGCCGGCGCGACTGTGTTCGTGGACGGTGCCCAGGCGGCGCCGAAGCTGCCGCTCGACATGGCTGAGCTGGGCGCTGACTTCTACGGGTTCACCGGCCACAAGCTCTACGGGCCCACCGGGGTCGGGGTGCTCTGGGGACGTCAGGAGCTGCTCGACGCGATGGGGCCGTTCGAGGGCGGCGGCTCGATGATCCGCAAGGTGACTAAGGAGCGGATCACCTGGGCTGACGTTCCCGCCCGCTTCGAAGCGGGCACGCCACCGATCGCCGAGGCGGTCGGGTTGGCAACCGCGATCGAGTGGGTCGATGAGCTGGGCCTGGAGGCGATGCACGCCCACGAGCAGGATCTGGGCGCCTACGCGCTCGAACGGCTCGCAGAGGTTCCGGGGGTGCGCGTCTTCGGACCCCCGGCGGGCGAGGACCGGGTCGGCATCGTCTCCTTCGAGGTCGAGGGGATCCACGCCCACGACGTCTCCGAAATCCTCGACCGCCACGCGGTCGCCATCCGCGCCGGCCACCACTGCGCGCAGGTTCTGATGGAGCGCCTCGGCGTTTCCGCCACCACCCGCGCCAGCCTCGCGGTCTACAACACGCGCGAGGAGGTCGACCGGCTGATCGACGGGCTGCACGACGCCCGAAAGGTCTTCGGCCTTTGATGGATGAGCTCTACCGCGACCAGATTCTCGAGCACTACAAGCGGCCGCACAACTTCGGCCGCATCGAAGATCCCGATCTCGAGTTCGAGGACACCAATCCGTTCTGCGGGGACGAGCAGCGCCTGACGATCCGGCTCGACGACGAGGGCAGGGTCGGGGAGGTCGCCTTTGAGGGAAAGGGGTGCGCGATCTCCACCGCGGCGACCTCGCTGCTGACCGACGAGCTGGTCGGCAAGAGCCGCGAGGAGCTGTTGCGACTCCCAAAGGAGTACGTCCTCGACCTGCTGGGGATCGACATCTCCGCGACGCGGATGAAGTGCGCGATGCTGGGGCTGAAGATCGTGAAGAGCGCCAGCCTCGGCCAACCTGCCGACTGGGAGGACGAGGGGAAGGTCGGCGACCCCTCCGAGGCGGCCGCCGATCTCTGAGCTTTATGCGGCCTGGGCCGCCGGGCTGAGCGCTATCGCGGCAACGTCGCGCCGTGGGGATCCTACCCACCCGGCCCGGCCGCTAAAATCCGACTGAGATACTAGGAATAACGTGACGGACGGCACAACCACAAGCAAAATCCGAATCTGCCCCGCCGATGAGTTGGGGCCGGGACAGATGCGCCTGCTCGAGCACGACGGGCGCAAGATCGGCGTGTTCAACTGCGACGGGGCGTTGTACGCAATCGAGGATCGCTGCTCTCACGACGACGGGCCGCTGGCCGAGGGCGATTTCGACCCGGCCACCTGCACCGTCGAGTGCCCCCGCCACGGCTCCCTCTTCGACCTGACCACCGGCAGGCCCAAGACGCTCCCCGCCTATCTTCCGGTGCAGACGTTCTCGACGACCGTCGAGGACGACACGATTGTTCTGGAGGTCTGACATGGCAACGCCCGAGACCGTCGCCGAGCAACGAGAGCTTGCCGGGATCAACGCCGACTACAAGGAGAAGTTCGGCTTCCACGATCCCGAGACCGACTACGCCTACAAGGCGCCGAAGGGCCTCTCGCACGAGATCGTCGAGTCGATCTCCGAGTACAAGGACGAGCCGCAGTGGATGCGGGACTTTCGCCTTAAGGCGCTGGAGCACTTCTACTCCCGCCCGACTCCTGCCTGGGGCGGAAACCTCGGCCAGATCGACTTCGACGACATCCACTACTTCGTGCGCGCCTCCGAGAAGAACAGCCGTGACTGGAGCGAGGTCCCCGAGGACATCAAAAACACCTTCGACCGGCTCGGCATCCCCGAGGCGGAGCGCAAATTCCTCTCCGGGGTCGGCGCCCAGTACGAGTCCGAGGTCGTCTACCACCAGGTCAACGAGAAGCTCGAGGCCCAGGGTGTGATCTTCACCGACATGGACACGGCGCTGCGCGAGCACGAAGACCTGGTTCGCGAGCACTGGGCGACGATCATCCCCGCCAACGACAACAAACTGGCGGCGCTCAACTCCGCCGTCTGGTCGGGCGGATCCTTCGTCTACGTGCCGGCCGGGGTAAAGGTGGAGATGCCGCTGCAGGCCTACTTCCGGATCAACACC
>CAZHZI010000212.1:0-2998 GCA_964536955.1 uncultured Conexibacteraceae bacterium | reverse complement strand
GCCGCGCTGGACCATCGTCGCCTTGGTGGACCACGGCGAGAGCTCGACCTGGACGTCGACGACGTCGGCGGTCCCGCCACTCTCATTTGCGTCGAACGCGTTGAGGCGGCTGATGATGATCCCCGGCTCGGCGACGTAGCCGACGTCGGCGATCTGGGAGTCCTGGAGGATCGGGCGCTCGGCGACCAGCTTGCCGTCCTGCACCTTGACCTCGGTGACCTCCATCGTCACGCCGGCGTTCAGCCGCGCGGTCAGCCCTGCGCCGATTTCGAAGCCGAGCAGGCCACCGCCGAACAGCGCATAGCCGAAGCCCTCGTCCTGGATGACCTTTGCCATCGCGTCGACGATCGGCTGGGCGAGGCCCTCGGGCACATCCTTGGCGCGGTAGACCTTCGCCGCGCCCCAGTTGCCGAGCGAGGCACAGGCGTCGTCGGCGATGTCGCCGACGACGAGCGCAGCGGCCTCGCCGCCTAGCTCGCCGGCCAGCCTGGCCGCCTCGGAGATCGCCCCGAGTGAGTTTTTGTTGAATTTGCCCTCGTCGTCGTGGAGGGCGTAAACCAGGATGCCGGCCATCTAGATCAGCTTCCTTTCGTCGAGCCAAGCGACGATCTTCTCGACCGTCTCGTTGGTGTCTTCGTCCTCGATGATCTCCCCAGCCTCCTTGGCAGGCGGCGGGTTGAGCGCGAGGACCGCGGTCTTGGAGCCGGCTTCGCCGACCATGCCTCCGTCGATGCCGACGTCGGCGGTCGCCTTCGCGTCGAGGGGTTTCTTCTTCGCCCCCATGATCGCCTTCAGGCTCGGGTAGCGCGGCTCGTTGATCGCGTCGCCGACGCTGATCACCGCGGGCAGCTCCACCTCGACGGTGTCGTAGCCGTACTCGGCCTGGCGCTCGCAGCGCAACTTGCCGTCGGCGACGTCGATCTTGATCACCTGGGTCAGCGAGGGCATCTTCAGGTGGTCGGCCACAACCGCGCCGATCGTGTAGCACTCGCCGTCGTCGGACTGCTGGCCGAGCAGCACCAGGTCTGGGCTCTCGGACTCCAGCACCTTGGCGAGCGAGTAGCCGGTCGCGCAAACGTCGGAGCCGGCCAGGCCGTCGTCGCTCAGATGCACCGAGCGATCGGCGCCGAGGGCGACGGCCTTGTGCAGGGCGCGGACCGCGGAACCGGGGCCCATCGTCACCGCGACGACCTCCTCAACGGGAATCGCGCCGCCTTCCTTGATCTGCATGGCGGCCTCGATTGCATGGGTATCGAAGGGGTTGAGGTTCTTCTCTCCGCTGCGGTCCAGTCGCATCGTGTTCGGGTCGATGCGCTTCTGGACGGCGGCGTCCGGGACCTCCTTGACCAGGACGCAGATCTTCAAGTTGATGCCTCCTTGGGCGGGTTGACTGACCAGTCAGTCAGTTTATCTAGAGATTGCGGATGACGCGTTATTCGCTGTGCTGATGCCGTTCCGCTGCACCGTCGCGGATGAACTCGACGATCTCGTCGGTGCCCGAGCCCGGCGTAAAGACCTCGGCGACGCCGAGCTTCTTCAACTCCGGGATGTCGTCGGCGGGGATCGTGCCCCCCACGGTGACGAGCACGTCGTCGACACCCTGCTCGGCGAGCAGCTTGACGATCCGCGGTACCAAGGTCATGTGGGCGCCGGAGAGGATCGAGAGCCCGACCGCGTCGGCATCCTCCTGGATCACCGTCTCGGCAATCTGCTCGGGAGTCTGGTGCAGCCCCGTGTAGATCACCTCCATGCCGGCGTCGCGCAGCGCGCGAGCGATGATCTTGGCGCCCCGGTCATGGCCATCGAGGCCGGGCTTGGCGACGACGACGCGGATCTTGCGGGCGGTGGCGGCTTCCATCGGCGCGGGAGGTTAGTTGACCTGCGAACGGCTGCTCAAAAAACCGGCGACTCGGTATAGGTGCCAAAGACTTCCTGCATCGCGGCGATCATCTCGCCCTCTGTGACGCGGGCGCGAGCGGCCTCGACGATCGCCGGCATCAGGTTCTCCTCGGTGGCGGCGGCGCGCTTCAGCTCGGCGAGCGTGCGCTCGACCTGCGAGGCGTCCCGCCGCGCCCGGGTCGCTTGCAGGCGGCCGATCTGCTTGGGCTCGAGCGCCGGATCGATGCGCAGGATCGCCGTCGGCTCCTCGTCGTCCTGGATGAAGTCGTTGACGCCGACGACGATCCGCTTGCGCTCGTTCAGCTCCTGTTGGTAGGTGAAGGATGCGTCGGCGATCTCGCGCTGGGGGAAGTTCTGGCGAATCGCCTGGACCATCCCCCCCAGCTCGTCGATCCGCGCGAAGTACTCGTAGGCGGCGCTCTCCATCTCGTCGGTGAGCTTCTCGACGAACCAGGAGCCGCCGAGCGGGTCGGCGGTGTTCGTCACTCCGGACTCGGTTGCGATGATCTGCTGGGTGCGGAGGGCGACCCGCACCGCCTCTTCGGTCGGCAGCGCCAGCGCCTCGTCGAAGGAGTTCGTGTGCAGCGACTGGGTGCCGCCGAGCACCGCGGCAAGCGCCTCCAGCGAGGTTCGCACGACGTTGTTGAGCGGCTGCTGCGCGGTCAGCGAGACGCCGGCGGTCTGGGCGTGGAAGCGCAACCGCATCGACTCCTCGCGCTTGGCACCGTAGGTGTCACGCATCTCCCGAGCCCAGATTCGCCGCGCGGCGCGATACTTGGCGATCTCCTCGAAGAAGTCGATGTGGGCGTTGAAGAAGAAGGAGAGGCGGGGGGCGAAGTCGTCGACGTCGAGGCCGCGCTCGATCGCCCGCTCGACGTAGGTGAAGCCGTCCTTCAGCGTGAAGGCGAGCTCCTGCTGGGCAGTGGAGCCGGCCTCGCGGATGTGGTAGCCGGAGATCGACACCGGGTGCCAGCGCGGCATGCTCTGCGAGCACCACTCGATCATGTCGGTGACGAGTCGCATCGCCGGCTCGATCGGGAAGCACCATTCCTTCTGGGCGATGTACTCCTTGAGGATGTCGGTCTGGATCGTCCCGGCG
>CAZHZI010000211.1:0-3033 GCA_964536955.1 uncultured Conexibacteraceae bacterium | reverse complement strand
GACCTGATCCAACCCGCTTTGAGAGAGCCAACCCCCGATACGTCGTGAGGCGCCGCGCGGGCTGCGGCTGCCTGGGCTGCGGCGCGCTGGCCTTCGTCACGTTCGCGATCCTGACCGGCTCGGTCGGTGTCCTCGCCGGCAACTGGGGTGGGCTGGCTCGGCCAGCGGTGCCCGATCCTGCCGCCGCGGTGGACGACATCCCCGTCGACTACCTGACCCTGTATCAGGACGCCGGTCGGGCGTTCGGCCTCGACTGGCCGGTGCTGGCCGCCGTCGGCCGGGTCGAGAGCGATCACGGCCGCCTGACCGCCGGCTGCGAGCCGAACGAGGCGGGTGCCGTCGGGCCGATGCAGTTCCTGCCCGCCAGCTTCGCCCAGGCGTCGGGCTGGGCCGGGCTCGCTGAGGCCGACATCTGCGACCCCGACGACGCCATCCCGGCCGCAGCTGCCTACCTGCGCCACTTCGGCGCGCCTGACGATTGGCGCCGGGCGCTCTTCGCCTACAACCACTCGCAGGCCTACGTCGACCTGGTCCTGGCCTGGGCCGCCCGCTACGGCCACGCCACCGCGGTCGTCTGGCCGCTCGATGGACCGATCACCCAGTTCTTCGGTCCGACCGACTTCGAGCTCCAGCCGCCGCTGTGGTACCGCGGCCGCTGGTATGAGCATTTCCACGCCGGCCTCGACATCGGTGCGCCAGTCGGCACCCCGGTCGTCGCCATCGCCGCCGGGGTCGTCACCTTCGCCGACGAGATCGCCGACGGCGCGGTGGTGGTCGAGATCGAGCACGCCCCGGGCGTGACGTCGGCCTACGCCCATCTCCAGCGCGACCCACCGGTGCGCACCGGCCAGCCGGTGACGGCCGGCCAGGCTGTCGGCTCCGTGGGGCTGACCGGCATCACCACCGGCCCCCATCTGCATCTGGCCGTCTTCGCCGGCGGCGAGTTCGTCGATCCGTTGTCCGTCCTGCCAGCCCGCATCGAGGAGGTGCCCCGTGGCCGCTGAGTTCCGTTCCCACCATCCGTCCCCCATCACGCCGCGAGGAGATCGCCATGGCCGTTGAGTTCCCGATTCCCTACGAGCTGTTCCTGATCGTGCCGGCGCTGTTCGGCGCAGCGGTGCTCGCCGTCCAACTGGGTCCGCGCCTCGTCGCCGCCCGCCGCCAAGCGGCATACGAGCGGGTGATTGCTACCGAGCTCGTGCGGCTCGAGATCGCGGTCCCGGCCAATCAGCGTCTCGACCCCGATACGCCGGTCGAGCTCATCCGCACCCTCCACCCCCGACAGCGGCGCGGCGTCGACCGTTGGGCGGTGGGCTGGCCGCCGTTCGAGCTTCGCGTGGTGGCCCGCGATGGCGAGCTGGCCTGGCAGGTCGACGCCCCGCACCAGCTGAGCCATCAGCTCATGGCGGCCGTGCGCAGCCTGTATCCGGGCAGCGAGATTGCCAAAATTGAACGCGGGGAAGCCGCGGCGACCGCGACGGCGATCGGTAGCCTGGCCGCTCCTGGTCACTGGCCGCTGGGCGATCCGGCTGAGCCCGGGCGGGCACTCGTGCAGCTCGCAGCGCTGCTCGAACAGTCACCGCTCGATCAGGGCGAGGTACGACTGCGGCTCCTCGCCAAACCGATCGCGCCCGAGAGGTGGCAGCGCGCGCTGTATCCCGAGGAGCAGCGCGGGCGCTCGTTCGCCAGCATCGCCGGCGAAGCGCTACTGGACGCGATCTTCAATCGTCCGAGCAGCATCGGCCACGACGTTCCGGTCGTGCTGTCCGCCGCCGAGCGGGAGGCGCGATCGCGGAAGCGGGTGGCGCAGGTCGGGTTCGAGGTCGGCATGCTGCTCGAGGTTGCAGGACTCGAGGTCGCCGAGGCCAAGGCGCTGCTGTGGCAGCTGATCGACTTCGCCGACGCCGTCGGGGACGGGCGCCAGGCGATCGCGTGGACCATCCGGCCCGGAGCGGTCGAACGCCCGCGCCGCGCACCGTTGGGCGACTGGGAGCTCGCCAAGCTGTGGCGCCTGCCGGACGCCGCCTTCGACGACGCCCACCTCCAGCGCCAGCGGCCGATGATCGGACCTGCCCCCGCGCTCGCGCCGCGCGGCGGGCTCATCACCATCGGTGAGACACGACAGGGAGCCCTGCAGCTCAGCGTCGAACAGCTCGCGCGCCACATGCTGGTGGTGGGCGCCACCGGCGCCGGCAAGAGCACCATGCTCGTCGATCTGGCGTTGGGTGTGCTCGATACGCCCATCGGTGCGACCGTGGTCGACCCCCACGGCGACCTCGCCACCGACATCCTCAGTCGCGTTCCCGCACAGCACGCCGACCGGGTGCGGGTGCTGCGCCTGGCGGACAAGGCCCATCCACGCGGGTTCAACTTCCTCGAGCGTGCCGATCTCGACGAGGCGCAGCTGGTGGCAAGCGAGTTCGTGGCCCTGTTCGAGGATCTGTGGCCCAAGTTCTGCGGCCCCAAGATGGCGCACTACCTGCGCAAGTCGCTGCTCACCATGCTGTCGCACCCCGAGCCGCAGACCGTGCTCGAGCTGGTGCGTCTGCTGACCGACGACGACCTGCGCGAGAAGGAGTACATGCGGTACGTGGCGGGCGATCCGCTGCTGTTCGACTTCTGGCGCAACGAGTGGCCGTCGCGCAGCGCGCGCGAGCATGACAGCTCGATCAAGGCGGTGCTGAACAAGCTCGGCGCGTTCGTCAGCTACCACTCGATTCGCCACGTGGTGGGCCAGGGCGTCAGCTCGCTGCGCCCGCGCGACGTGATGGATCGCGGCGACCTGCTGGTGGTCGATCTGTCCCGCGTCGGCGGCGACAACGCCAGCCTGTTCGGCGCGATGCTCATCGGGCGCTACTACATCGACGCCGTCGGCCGCCAGGGAACGGCACTCGCCGAGCGCCGCCAGCACCTGCTCATCGTCGACGAGGCGCAGCGCTTCAGCACCCGCGCCATGGAAAAGATCCTGGTCGAGGGTCGCAAGTTCGGCCTGGCCGAGGTGCTGGCCACTCAGTCGCTGAACGGGGCCGATCG
>CAZHZI010000210.1:0-3057 GCA_964536955.1 uncultured Conexibacteraceae bacterium | reverse complement strand
ACACCGGCTTCCGCGCCGACATCGGCGCCCCGGCGGTGCGCGCGCTGCTGGAGCGGATCGACGTCCGGAAGCTCGCCGACGAGCTCCGGGCCTCGGTGGCGACCGAGACCAGCCAGCATCGCAAGAAGCAGATGCTAAAGCGGCTCAAGATCGTGGACGCGTTCCTCTACTCCGGGGAGAGCCAGGACCTGCCGAACAACCCGACGTGGATGATCATGGACGTCGTGCCGGTCCTGCCGCCGGATCTCCGGCCGCTGGTCCCGCTCGACGGCGGACGGTTCGCGACCAGCGACCTGAACGATCTCTACCGCCGGGTCATCAACCGGAACAACCGGCTCCAGAAGCTGATCCAGCATCGCGCGCCGGAAGTGATTCTCCGGAACGAGAAGCGGATGCTCCAGGAGGCGGTGGACGCGCTGTTCGACAACGGCCGCCGCAGCAAGGCCATCCGCGGCCGCGGCAAGCGCCCCCTCAAGTCCCTGAGCGACATGCTCAAGGGCAAGCAGGGCCGCTTCCGGCAGAACCTGCTCGGGAAGCGGGTGGACTACTCGGGCCGCTCGGTCATCGTGGTCGGGCCGGAGCTGCGACTCCACCAGTGCGGTCTGCCCAAGGCGATGGCAGTCGAGCTCTTCAAGCCGTTCATCATCCACAAACTGGTGGAGAAAGGCATCGCGGAAACCGTCAAACGCGCCAAGAAGATCGTGGAGCGCGAGGGGCCGGAGGTGTACGAGATCCTGGAAGAAATCATTCAGGATCACCCGGTGCTGCTCAACCGGGCGCCGACGCTGCACCGTCTCGGCATCCAGGCGTTCGAGCCGAAGCTGGTCGAGGGCAAGGCCATCCGGATCCATCCGCTGGTCTGCGCGGCGTTCAACGCCGACTTCGACGGCGACCAGATGGCGGTCCACGTGCCGCTCTCCTTCGAGGCGCAGCTCGAGGCCCGGCTCCTGATGGTCTCGTCGAACAACATCCTCAAGCCCTCCGACGGGCGGCCGGTGGCCGAGCCGTCGCAGGACATGGTGCTGGGATCGTACTGGCTCACCAAGCTGCCCCACGGGCTCGAGGAGGAGCTTCGCAAGGGCGCCGGGAAGCTGGAAGAGGTGAAGGCACGGCTCTGGAAGAACGCCAAGTTCTACGGAAGCATCGCTGAGCTGGAGATGGCGCTGCTCACCGGGAAGACGTCGTATCACACCCAGATCCAGTTCTGGTACATCCCGCCCCCCGAGGCGGAGGACCGGGAAGCGCGTTGGGTGCGGACCACGGTCGGCCGGGTGCTGTTCAACAACATCCTGCCCCGGCGGCTGGTGGCGGAGCTCGGCTTCCGCGACGACCTGATGAAGAAGAAGAACCTCTCCGAGCTGGTGCTGCAGAGCTACCGCCGCGCCGGTCTCAAGGAAACGGTCGAGTTCCTCGACCGGCTCAAGCGGTTCGGCTTCGACTTTGCGACGATGGGCGGTATCTCCATCGGCGTCGAGGACCTGGAGATTCCTCGCGAGAAGGCGCAGCTCCTGGACGAGGCCCAGAAGCGGGTGGAGCGGTTCCAGCGCGCCTACAACACCGGCCAGATCACCTTCGGCGAGCGGTACAACAAGGTGATCGACGCCTGGACCCACGCCAACAACGACGTGGCCGAGGCGATGGTGAACTCGATGCGGGTCTCCCGCGGCGGGTTCAACCCGGTCTTCATGATGTTCGATTCCGGTTCCCGCGGCAGCCGCGACCAGATCCGGCAGCTCGCCGGTATGCGCGGCCTGATGGCCAAGCCGCAGAAGAAGCTGACCGGCGGCATCGGCGAAATCATCGAGAGCCCGATCAAGTCGAACTTCCGCGAGGGGCTGTCGGTGCTCGAGTACTTCATCTCGACCCACGGGGCGCGGAAGGGTCTGGCCGACACGGCGCTCAAGACCGCCGACGCGGGCTACCTGACCCGCCGTCTCGTGGACGTGGCGCAGGACGTGACGATCACCGAGGAGGACTGCGGGACGATCCTTGGACTCGAGAGTGCCGCGCTCAAGGAGGGCGAGGACATCATCGAGACCCTGAAGGAGCGGATCCTGGGGACCGTGGCGGGCGAGGACGTCTTCGATCCGCACGAGCTGGATGAGCACGGCGATGCCAAGCTGCTGGTGCAGGCCGGCCAGCTGATCGACGAGGAAACCTCGGATGCCATCGAGGACGCCGGCATCGACAAAGTGAAAATCCGCTCGGTGCTCACCTGCGAAGCGCACCGGGGCATCTGCCGGATGTGCTACGGCCGCAACCTGGCCACCATGGACATGGTGGACATGGGCGAGGCCGTCGGCATCCTGGCGGCGCAGTCGATCGGCGAGCCGGGGACCCAGCTCACCCTGCGGACCTTCCACATTGGCGGTACCTCGTCGCGCATCGCCGAAGAGGCGGAGCGCCGGGCCCGTTCGGACGGGGTCGTGAAGTACACCAAGGGGCTCGAGTCCACCGACCTCAACGTCGAATACGAGGACGGGACCAGGGGCCAGATCCGGATCGTGCTGACCCGCGAGGACGAATCGGCGACGGAGGAGGCCAAGGAAGGCATCCTCGTGGTCGATCCGAAGGACGCGAGCCACGTGCTGAGCCGGTATCCGGTGCCGGAAGGCGCCATCCTGCACGCCAGGGAGGGCGACGCCGTCACCAAGGGCGATTCGGAAAAGCGGGCGACGATCCTCTACACCTGGGATCCCTACAACGACCCCAGCATCATCAAATCGGACGGAGAGCTGCGCTGGAAGGATCTGGTCAAGGACGTCACGCTCCGCGAGGAGCTGGACGAAGGGACCGGGCTTCGCTCGCTGGTGGTGACGGCGGACCCGGACCGGGAGCTGCACCCGTCGGTACTGGTGTACACGCCGAACCGGAAGGATCCCCAGGAGTACACACTGGCCGAGGGGTCGCGGGTCATCTTCGGATCGCCCACTGACCAGGTCAGCCGGGCGATCGACCTGCCCGACGCCGCCAACCCGTGGTCCTCCAAGTACCACGTCGATGAGCGGCCGGTCAGCGAGGCATGGCCGTCGAAGTCGAAGAAGGAGAGCCGCGACA
>CAZHZI010000209.1:0-3065 GCA_964536955.1 uncultured Conexibacteraceae bacterium | reverse complement strand
CAGGCGGCGGCGACCGCCGCTATGTCGGGCCGGTCCAGGCCGGCGCCCAGCTCGCCCCGCAGCTTCGCCAGCTCCGAGCCGGCAAGCGCGGGGGCGAACGGGCCGACCAGGGCGACCGCATCTCCCTCTTTGACGAACGCGCTTCCGGCCACCCGCGCGGGGTCGGGCAGCTCGCCGACTATGCCGACCACCGGCGTCGGGTAGATCGGGCCGTCGGGCCCCTCGTTGTAGAGGGAGACGTTGCCGCCGACGACCGGGATGCCGAGCGCCTTGCAGACGTCGGCTAGGCCGGTGACGGCGCGGTCCAGCTGCCAGGCGGGGGCGGGCTTCTCTGGGTTGCCGAAGTTGAGGCAGTTGGTGAGGCCGAGCGGCTCGGCGCCGACGCAGGCGAGGTTCTGCACGCACTCGAGCACGGCCTCGACCGTCCCCGCGTAGGGGTCGCAGGCGACGCGACGGCCGTTGCCGTCGATCGAGACGCCGATCGCGTTCCCCGCCTCGGGGATCTGCAGCACCGCCGCGTCGGCCGCCTCGGGTCGCCGCACGGTGCGCGAGCCGACCAGCGAGTCGTACTGTCCGAAGGCCCAGCGCTTGGAGGCGATGCTGGGGGAGGCGAGCAGGGCGAGCAGCGTGTCGGTCGGCGAGGCGTCCGGCTGGAGCGTCGTCCTGTTGCCGTAGATCCACCCCTCCGGCTCGGCCGGGCTGAGGTCGTACAGCGGGCAGCCCTCCACCAAGGCCCCGACGGGCATGTCTCCGACGACGTCTTCTCCGCGCAGGACCCGGATGCGGCCGCTGCCGGTGATGACGCCGACCTCCGCCGCGCCGGTCTGCCACTTCGCACAGACCGCAAGCACCTCGGCGACCTTGCCCGGCTCGACCACGCCGAGCATCCGCTCCTGGGACTCGGAGACCATGATCTCGAAGGGCTCCATGTCGGCCTCGCGCAGCGGCACTCGCGCGACGTCGATGTCGATGCCGACCCCGCCCGCCGCCGCCATCTCTCCCGCCGAGGAGGTCAGGCCGGCGGCACCGAGGTCCTGCAGGGAGACGAGCAGCCCCTTCTCCAGCAGCTCCAGGCAGCACTCCAGCACCTTGGACTCCTCGAAGGGGTCGCCGATCTGCACGGTCGGCCGCTTCGCATCGTCGCCGTCTCCCAGCTCGGCCGAGGCCAGCACCGAGGCGCCGCCGATCCCGTCGCGCCCGGTCGAGGCGCCCATCAGCACCACCGAGTTGCCGATTCCGGCCGCCGCCGCGCGCACCATCTCGCTCTGTTTGGCGAGTCCCACGCACATCGCGTTGACCAGGCAGTTGTGCTCATAGGGCCCCTCGAAGTAGATCTCGCCGCCGACCGTGGCAACCCCGATCGAGTTGCCGTAGTGGCCGATGCCCCGCACCGCGCCGTCGAACAGGAAGCGCGAGCGCTCGGAGTCCAGCTCTCCGAAGCGCAGCGAGTCGAGCAGGGCGATCGGCCGCGCGCCGAGAGCGAAGACGTCCCTGAGGATGCCGCCGACCCCGGTAGCCGCTCCCTGGAAGGGCTCGACCGCGCTGGGATGGTTGTGGGACTCGACCTTGAAGGCCACCGCGTAGCCGTTGCCGATGTCGACGGCGCCGGCGTTCTCGCCGGGCCCCATCACCACCCGCTCCCCCTCCGTCGGCAGCCGCCGCAGCAGCTTTCGCGAGTGCTTGTAGGCGCAATGCTCGGACCAGAGCAGGCTGAACATCGCCAACTCGACCGCGTTCGGGTCGCGGCCGAGCTTCTCGCAGATCAGCTCGTACTCGGAGTCCGTCAGGCCGAGCTCCCGATGTGGCGCAGACCCCGCCGCCCCCGGACGCGGGAGCGAATGCCCGTCCGTACCTGATTCCTCAGGCATTCGCGGGAGCAGAGGAGGCAACGGCCTCGATGTCGAAGATGCGAAGCCCGTCGGTAGACCCGGTCAGGGCGTCGACGGCGTGCTCGGGATGCGGCATCAAGCCGAGCACGTTGCCCGCCTCGCTGATGACGCCGGCGATGTCGCGGGCCGAGCCGTTTGGGTTCTGCCCCGGGGCGTAGCGGAACGCGACCTGGCCGTTGCCCTCCACCTCGTCGAGCACCTCGTCCGGCGCGAAGTAACGACCCTCGCCGTGCTTGACCGGGATCGAGATCCGCCCGCCGGCGGCGATGCCGGCGGTAAACGGCGAGTCCGTCCCCTCCGCGACCAGGTCCACCTGGCGGCAGACGAAGCGCAGCTCCTCGTTGAGCAGCAGCGCGCCCGGCAGCAGGCCAGCCTCGCAGAGCACCTGGAAGCCGTTGCAGATCCCCAGTACCGGCGCGCCCGCGACGGCGAGCTCCGCGACGGCCTCCATCGCCGGAGAGAAGCGCGCGATCGCGCCGGCGCGCAGGTAGTCGCCATAGGAGAAGCCGCCGGGGACGACGATCCCGTCGACGTCACCGAGGTCGCGCTCCTCGTGCCAGATCAGCCGCGCCTCACCCGCCAGCGAGCAGGCGTGCAGCGCATCGCGCTCATCGCAGGAGCCGGGGAATTGAAGAACTCCCCAGATCACAGGGTCTGGATCTCGTAGTCCTCGATCAGCGGGTTCGCGAGCAGCTTCTCGCAGAGCTCCGCGAGGCGCTCCGGGTCCTCGGCTTCCAGCTCGACCATGCGGCCGACCCGCACGTGCTCGATGCCCTCGAAGCCGAGCGCGGGCAGTGCGCGCTCGACGGCCTTGCCCTGCGGGTCGAGGATCCCCTCCTTCGGCCGGATCAGAACGCGGGCCCTGGCCACTAGAACCGTCGCTCCGTGATCCGCTCATAGGCCTCCACGTACTTCGCCCGCGTCTGCTCGATCACATCGGGCGGCAGCTCCGGGGCAGGCGGTGTGTGGTCCCAGCCTGCCTCGTCGGCCCAGTCGCGCACGTACTGCTTGTCGAAGGAGGGCTGGGCACGGCCGGGCTCGTAGCGATCGGCCGGCCAGAAGCGGGAGGAGTCCGGGGTCAGCACCTCGTCGGCGAGCACCACCTCGGCGCCGGCGTGGCGGCCGAACTCGAACTTGGTGTCGGCGAGGATGATCCCCCGCTCGGCCGCGTGCGCC
>CAZHZI010000208.1:0-3090 GCA_964536955.1 uncultured Conexibacteraceae bacterium | reverse complement strand
GCCGACGTCCTCGGAGGCGAGGATGACCATGCGGCGCGCGATGAAGCGCGGGTCCTCTCCGCCCTCCAGCATCACCGCCAGGTAGTAGAGCGAGGCATCGACGTCGGAGCCGCGGGTCGCCTTGATCCAGGCCGAGACGAAGTCGTAGTGGCGGTCGCCCTGGCGGTCGTAGTCCAGCGCCTTGCGCTGCAGAGCGTCCTCGATCGCGGCGACGTCGATCGGCTCACCCTGCGAGCGCTCCACCGCCCGCTCCAAAGCCGACAGCGCGACCCGGGCATCCCCTCCCGAGCGATGCGCCAGCATCTCCAAGGCCTGATCCTCGACCGCAGGCGCGTCGGCCAGCCCACGCTCGGGGTCGGATAGAGCCCGGCCCAGCAGCTGCTCCACCTGTCCGGGCTCCAGCGGCTGCAGCTCGTAGACCTGGCAGCGGGAGAGCAGTGCCGAGTTGACCTCGAAGTACGGGTTCTCCGTCGTGGCCCCGATCAGCGTCAACAGGCCCTCCTCGACGGCCGGCAGCAGCGCGTCCTGCTGGGCCTTGTTGAAGCGATGGATCTCGTCGAGGAACAGCACCGTCGGCCTCCCGCTGGCCTGCCGGCGCTCGCGAGCCCGCTCGATCACGGCGCGGATCTCCGCCCGCCCCGCGTTGACGGCCGACTCCTCTTCGAAGGCGCCCTCGGCTCCGGCGGCGGCGATCCGGGCCAGCGTCGTCTTTCCGGAGCCGGGCGGCCCGTAGAGGATCGCGCTGTGCGGGTGTCCGGCCTCGATCGCGGTCCGCAACGTCGACCCCTCCCCCAGCACATGCTCCTGCCCGACCAGCTCATCCAAATGCCGCGGCCGCATCCGCACCGCCAGGGGAGCGTCGAGCTGTGGCTCGCCCGGCGGGCGCGAAGAATCCTCGCCGGCATCGAATAGTCGGTCTTCCACAACGGCGGAGTATGAGGCACCCACACCACTAGAATCGCCCCATGGAAGCCGCCACAGAAGTCCGCGCCGCCCAGTCCACCCTCGAGTCGTTCAACCCCGCCACCGGAGAGCTGGTCGGGTCCGTCGCGACGATCGCTCCCGAGCAGGTTCAGGCAGTCGTCGACGACGTGGCCCGCATCCAGCCCGCCTGGGCGGAGCTGAGCCTGGCCGACCGCGCCCGCTACATGCGCCGCGCGGCCGACGCGCTGCTCGACGACATCGACGACATCGCCGAGCTGCTGGTCAAAGAGCAGGGCAAGCCGCGCGCGGAGGCCTACACGATGGAGCTGCTGCCGACCGTCGACGCGCTGCACTGGTGCGCGAAGGCTGGGCCGAAGATCCTCGCCGACGAGAAGGTGCGGATGTCGCAGGCATTCCTGATGACCAAGAAAGGCCGCTTCTCCTACGAGCCGATCGGCATCGTCGGCGTGATCGCGCCCTGGAACTACCCCTGGGCGATCCCCTTCGGCGAAGTCGCGATCGCACTGATGGCGGGCAACGGCGTCGTGCTGAAGCCGGCCAGCCTGACCCCGCTGCTGGGCGAGGCGATCCGTCGCGTCTTCGAGAAGGCGGGGCTGCCGGAGGGATTGGTGCGAGTCGTCCACGGCGGCGGGGCGGTCGGCGACGCGCTGGCCAAGTCCAGCGTCGGCAAGGTCTTCTTCACCGGCTCGGTCGAGGTCGGCCGCAAGGTCGGCGAGGTCTGCGCGCAGCAACTGAAGGGCTCCGTCCTGGAGCTGGGTGGCAAGGACCCGATGATCGTCTGCGCCGACGCCGACCTCGACAACGCGATCTCCGGCGCCGTCTGGGGCGGCTTCGCCAACGCCGGGCAGACCTGCTCGGGGATCGAACGCGTCTACGTGCTGCGCGAGGTCGCCGACCACTTCGTCGAGGGCGTCGCCCGCGAAGCGGAGAGGCTGCGGCTCGGCGACCCGCTCGAATGGGAGACCGAGATCGGCCCGATGACCTCCGAGAGTCAGTACGAGGTCGTCGTCGAGCTGATCGAAGACGCGGTCGCCTCCGGAGCGACCAAGCTCTGCGGCGGGGCGACCGAAGTCCCCAGCCTCTCCGGCAAGTTCGTCGCCCCGACCGTGCTGACCGGGGTTACGCACCGGATGCGGATCATGCGCGAGGAGATCTTCGGCCCAGTGCTGCCGATCGTCGTCGTCGAGAGCGAGCAGGAGGCGATCGAGCTCGCCAACGACTCCGAGTTCGGCCTCGGCGCCTCGGTCTGGACGAAGGACCGCCAGAAGGGCGAGCGGATCGCGCGCCGCATCGAGTCCGGGATGGTTTGGGTCAACGACCACTCCTTCAGCCACGGCGCCTGCCAATGCGCGTGGGGCGGCGTCAAGGACTCGGGCGTCGGACGCTCGCACTCCAAATTCGGCTTCTACGAGTGCGTCAACATCAAGATGAACGCCTGGGAGCCGGGCCTCACCCGCGATTTCTGGTGGCACCCCTACGACCGCACCATGGGCGAGGCGGTCCGCGCCTCCGCCAAGGTGCTCTACGGCAGGGGCGCCGAGCGGACGAAGGCCCTGCGCGAGGGCGCCGGCCCGCTGATAAAGGTCGGCGCCCGCACCCTGCGCAAGCGCCGTTGAGCCAACCGTCCGTCGCGGTTGCCGGCCTGCGCCGCGACTTCGGCGAGCGGGCCGCGCTCGACGGCGTCGGATTCGAGCTGACCGCAGGGGAGTCGCTGGTCGTCCTCGGGCCAAACGGCGCCGGCAAGACGACGCTGCTGCGGGTGCTGGCGACGCTGCTGCGGCCGAGTGGCGGCCAGGTGAGCGTCCTCGGCTGCTCGCTGCCCGGGGAAGCGTGGAGGCTGCGGGGCCGGGTCGGCTACCTCGGCCATGAGCCGCTCCTCTACCGCGACCTCACGGGTCGCGAGAACCTCCGCTTCCACGCCCGCCTGCATGGCATGGAGCGCGAGCCCGCCGAGCGGCGGATCGCCCAGCTGCTCGAGGCGGTCGGCATGCAGCGGCGCGCGGACGAGCGCATCGCCGACCTCTCCGCCGGGATGCGCCAGCGCCTGGCGATCTGCCGCTGCGTCCTGCACGAGCCGGAGCTGCTGCTCCTCGACGAGCCCGACTCCAACCTCGACGCGGGGGGCCGCGAGCTGGCCCGCGGCCT
>CAZHZI010000207.1:0-3127 GCA_964536955.1 uncultured Conexibacteraceae bacterium | reverse complement strand
TTTCATGTGATCCACGACGTCGACCCGTATGTCGAATTCACCAAGGAGCAGTGGGAAACCAACCTGGGGATCGCGGTTGATCTGGTCCAGATGGAAAACTCGGTCTGGCGCCAGATGCGCAACGAAAAGGTCATGCAGATTTTCCACAATTTCTACGAGTACGACTTCATCGATCCGGTCAACCTGCTGACGGACCAGTGGAAGAGCGATGGGGTGACCGGAGCGCGGGCGGCGGCCTGGGTCAATCCCGAGTTTGACGCGCTGGTCACGCAGGCCGGCAGCGAGGCTGATTCCGCCAAGCGCCTGGCTCTGTTCCAGGAAGCCGAAAAGATCCTGGTCACGGACGCCGCGGGCGCCTTCCTGGCCACCCAGAATATCTTCCAGGTCTGGTGGCCCTATATCGCCGGCATCGCCCCCAACAAGGCCGGCGATGTGGCTTACCGCCACCTGGACATCAGCCGGTTCCAGATGTACATCAACAACCAGGTCGACCAGTACCGGACCCAGACCCTGTAAGCCGTATGTTCACCTGGGGGCCAGGTGCTTCGCGCCACCTGGCCCCCAGCCTGATTGTATCAAAGGTGCGCTGTTGCCGTCCCCTGGCCGTGGAATTGGGATATCGCAAAAAAACAAGGGGCTGCGCGCACTCCATGCGCGCAGCCCCTTGTGGCATCTTCCACATGGTCAATCACCCGAATCTGTGCTTTACTTACTTGGCTGGCCTGGCCGTCTCAAGACCTGGTAGTTAAGGAGCTTTGATGGGCCGCTACGTCGTCATGCGTTTGCTGGGCCTCATCGGTGTCATGCTGGCGGTCTCGCTGGTCACCTTTGCCCTGATGCACAGCGTGCCCGGCGGCCCGTTCGATACGAAGATGGGCGACAAGCCCATGCCCCAGGCCATTAAAGATCAGATTAACAAGCTGTACGGTCTTGACCGGCCCCTGTACGAGCAGTATTTTATCTTTGTAAAGAACGCGGTCCGTCTCGACTTCGGCAACTCCTACGTTTATATCAACCGCAAAGTCACCGACATCTACCTCGAGCGCTGGCCGTATTCCATCAAGCTGGGCGTGCTGACCCTGGTGTTCGGCGGCACCGCCGGCCTGGGCCTGGGGATTGCCGCCGCGATCAAGCAAAACACCTGGGTCGACTACAGCAGCACCTTTATCACCATGTTCTGCATCGTCATGCCCACCTTCGTGCTGGCGGTTCTGCTTCAATTCGTATTCTCCGTAAAACTCGGCTGGTTGCCGACCGGGGGCTCGGATACGCCCCAACAATGGATCCTGCCGGTGCTGTGCAATTCGATCATTCCGATTGCCGTGCTGCAGCGCTTTGTGCGGTCCAGCATGGTGGATGCCATGGGCTCCAACTATGTCCGCACCGCGCGCGCCAAGGGCGTCAGCGAGCGCGGCGTGATGCTCATCCACGTTTTTAAGAATGCCCTCAGTCCGATGATCACCGTCGGCGGGCCGATGATCGCCGGCCTGCTCACCGGCTCGTTTTTTGTGGAATCCATGTTCCGCATTCCGGGCGTCGGCGCCCTGTCGGTGTCAGCCATCCAGACGCGCGACTACACCATGATCATGGCCACCACCCTGATTTGGACCGGTTTTATCAGCCTGACCTACGTTCTCACCGACATCGCCTACGCCATAGTTGACCCACGCATCACCTTCGTCGAGGAGAAGTAACATGGCCGTCAATGCGTCGCAGGATGGGTCAGTCGTAACGGAAACCGCCACTCCTCTCGAGCAGCGGCCGGCTTACAAAGCCTGGGTGCGTTTCCGCCGCAACAAGATGGCCATGATTTCGGCGGTGTTTATCGTCCTGGAAATCCTGGCGGCTATTTTCGCCCAGCAGATTTCGCCGTACGATCCGCTGAAGGGCGACTACAAGGCCACCTGGGAATTGCCGTCGGCTCAGCACTGGCTGGGCACCGATGACTTAGGGCGTGACGTGCTCACGCGCCTGATCTATGGCGCGCGCATCTCGCTCAGCATCGGCATACTCAGCCAGATCATCATCGCCGTCATCGGCGTGCCCGTGGGCGCCCTGGCCGGCCTGGCGGGGGGCTGGTTCGATTTCGTCTTGATGCGGCTGGTCGAAATCTTATCCTCCATCCCGATGCTGTTCTTCTACATCCTGCTGCTCATCGCCCTGGGCGGCGGGTTCCAAAACATCCTGCTGGCGCTGGCGGTCACCGGCTGGATCGGCCTTGCGCGCCTGGTGCGCGGCCAGGTTCTGACGCTCAAGGCCACCGATTACGTGCGCGCCTCGCGCGGCATGGGCGCCACCACCCGCCAGATCCTGTTTAAGCACATCCTGCCCAATTCGCTCACGCCGGTGATCGTCTCGCTGGCGCTGGGCATCCCCGGCGCCATGTTCGCTGAAGCCGGGCTAAGCTTTATCGGCCTGGGCATTGCCCCGCCGACGCCTTCCTGGGGACAAATGATCGGCCGCTACCAGACCTATATCCAGACCTACTGGCATCTGACCGTGTTCCCGGCCGTCGTCCTGGCCCTGACCATGCTGGCCTACATCTATCTCGGCGATGGGATCCAGGAAGCGCTGGACCCGAATGTGCGCGTATGATATCCGGCCCACTCAACGTCTGATGAGCCTGTCGCTCCTGGAGGTCCGGAATCTCACCACCGAGTTCGTCTTGAACCAGGGGGTTATCCACGCGGTGCGCGACGTCTCGTTCTCGGTTGAGCCGGGCCAGGTGCTGGGCATCGTGGGCGAGAGCGGCTGCGGCAAAAGCGTCACGGCCCTGTCGCTGATGCGCCTGATCAAGTGGCCCGGACGCATCACCGCGGGCGAGGTGCTGCTGCACGACAACGGCCACACGGACGACATCCTGCAGCTTCCGGCGGGCGAGCTGGGGAAAATCCGCGGCAACAAGATCTCGATGGTCTTCCAGGACCCCATGACGTCGCTCAACCCGGTGCTGACGGTCGGCTTTCAGATTATCGAGCCGCTCAAGATCCACCGCGGCATGGGGGAGGCCGAGGCCGGGCGGTTTGCCCGGGGCCTGCTGGACCGGGTGGGCATCCCCGAGGCCGGCCGGCGCTTGAAGCAGTACCCGCACCAGTTTTCGGGCGGCATGCGCCAGCGCGTCATGATC
>CAZHZI010000206.1:0-3139 GCA_964536955.1 uncultured Conexibacteraceae bacterium | reverse complement strand
GGACTGCTGCCGCACGTCGAAGCGGCTCGGCGGCAAGGACATCAAAGTCATCGCCCGCCGCTCGCGGAAGTACTTCAAGGCGTCGCCGTGGGAGCTCGAGGACGCCGAGGAGGAACAGGTCGAGATCCTCGAGAACCACTCGCCGAAGCGCTTCGTCGTCGAGAGCGGGAAGCTCATCGGGATGGAGATGGAGCGGCTGCGCTGGTCGGAGGTGAACGGGAAACAGAAGAGCGAAGTGATCGACACCGTCGTGATCCCCTGCGACAACGTCATCCTCGCCATCGGCCAGGAGAACTCCTTCCCGTGGATCGAGCGGGACGTCGGCATCCAGTTCGACGAGCACGGCATGCCGGTGGTGGACAAGACGACGTTCCAGAGCACCCGCGACGGCGTCTTCTTCGGCGGCGATGCGGCGTGGGGACCGGAGAACATCATCTGGGCGGTCGAGCACGGGCACCAGGCGGCGATCTCGATTCACAATCGCTGCCAGGGCACGCCGCTGAGCGAGCGTCCGCCGTATGGGATGAACCTGATCAGCGCGAAGGTCGGGATGCACTCCTGGGCGTACAGCAACGATTACGACGCGGCGCAGCGGGCGAAGATGACGCATGCCGACCTGACCGAACGCTTCTCGAAGCTGAGTCTCGAGGTCGAGCTCGGCTTCACCCTCGAGCAGACGGTGCGCGAGGTCGAGCGGTGCCTCAACTGCGACATCCAGACGCACTTCACGTCGAGCCTCTGCATCGAGTGCGATGCATGCGTCGACGTGTGCCCCGTGAGCTGTCTGACGATCGCGCCGAACGGGTCGGAGGACGATCTCAAGGGACGCCTCATGGCCCCGGCGCAGACTCCGACTCAGGCCCTCTACGTCTCCGAGCGCCTTCCGCAGACCCTCCGCGTGATGGTGAAGGACGAGGATGTCTGCCTTCACTGCGGGCTGTGCGCCGAACGGTGCCCGACCGCCGCCTGGGACATGCGCCAGTTCGAGCTTCTCATCCCCTTTGCAGGACGCCCCGCATGCGAGCCGGCAGCAACGACCGCGTAAACGACTTCGCGCTCAAGATCGGCACGGTCAACGGCACCGGGTCGGCGAGCGCGAACAGCATCCTGATGCAGGCGATCTTCCGAATGGGGATCCCCGTCTCGGGAAAGAACATCTTCCCATCGAACATCCAGGGACTCCCGACCTGGTACGAGATCCGGGTGAGCAAGGACGGCTACACGGCGCGCCCGCCGGATCTCGACCTCGTGCTCGCCTTCAATCCGGCGACGTACGCCACGGATGTCGCGTCGGTGAGACCGGGCGGCTACCTGCTCTACGATTCTTCATGGCCGCTCGACGCCAGGCTCGCCCGCCACGAGATCACCGTCCTCGGCATTCCGCTCGGCAAGATGTGCGTCGAGGCGTTCAAGGGCGATCGTGAGCGGACGCTGATGCGCAACATCGCCTACGCCGGTGCCCTCGTCGCGCTGCTCGACATCGACATGGATGTCGTCGGCGAGATGCTGCGCGAGAAGTTCTCGAAGAAGCGATCGCTACTCGAGTCGAACTTCCAGGCGATCCGGCTCGGCTACGACTACGCGAAGAGCCACTTCGACTGCCCGCTTCCATTTCACTTGAAGCGGATGAACGCGACGGCCGATTCCATCCTTCTCGACGGGAACACCGCGTGTGGACTCGGCGCGGTCTACGCCGGGGCGACCGTCGGCGCGTGGTATCCGATCACGCCCGCGACGTCGCTGATGGAGGCGTTCAAGGAGTTCTGTCAGCGCTATCGCACCGACGAGGCGACCGGAAAGAAGAAGTACTGCATCGTCCAGGCGGAGGACGAGCTGTCGGCGGCCGGCATCGTCATCGGCGCGAGCTGGATGGGCGCGCGGGCGTTCACCTCCACGGCGGGCCCAGGCATCTCACTGATGGAGGAGTTCATCGGCCTCGCCTACTACGCCGATGTTCCCGCCGTCATCTTCGATGTCCAGCGCACTGGCCCGTCCACCGGAATGCCGACACGCACCCAGCAGGGCGATCTCATGTCGGTTGCCTACGCGTCCCACGGCGACACGAAGCACATCGCGCTTTTCCCGGCGAATCCGGAGGAGTGCTTCTACATGGCGGTGGAAGCGTTCGATCTCGCCGAGCGCTTTCAGACGCCGGTGTTCGTCGTCTCGGATCTCGACATCGGGATGAACGACTGGATGTGCCGGAAGTTGAAGTGGGATGACTCGTATCGCCCCGACCGGGGGAAGGTCCTGAGCGCCGACGAAATCGCCAAGTTGCCGAGATTCTCGCGCTACATCGATACCGAGAACGACGGCATCGCCGCGCGCACGCTCCCCGGAGTGCATCCCAAGGGCGCGTACTTCACCCGTGGCTCCGGACACGACAAGCACGGTGCGTACACCGAGGATTCGACCGAGTATCGGGAGGTCGTCGACCGACTCGCCCGGAAGCTCGCCACCGCGGCGAAGGCCGTCCCGGCGCCCGAGATCCGCACGCGGGCGGATGCCGATGTCGGCATCGTGTCGATCGGTGGTTGCCACGCCGCGGTGTGCGAGGCGATCGACCGTCTCAGCGAGCAAGGCATCGCCGCCGACTACATGCGCATCCGCGGCTTCCCGTTCGATCGGCCCGTTACTGACTTCCTCAGCAGTCACGAGACGGTCTTCGTCGTCGAGCAGAACCGCGACGCGCAGCTGCGCGCGCTCCTCACGATCGAGACCGGTGTGCTGCGCGACCACATGATCCCCGTGCTCGACTACAGCGGTCTTCCGCTCACCGCCGACCGTGTCGTCAACGCGGTGTCGAGCCATCTCGCAGGAACCCCCGCATGACGTCGATTCAGAAGCCGCCCGTTCGACACCCGTTGCTCCAGCAGAACGCGCTCGGGCTCACCCGGCGCGATTACGAGGGATCGATGTCGACGCTGTGCGCCGGATGCGGCCACGACTCGGTGACCGCGGCGTTCGTCCAGGCATTCTGGGAGCTCGATCTTCCGCCGCATCGCGCCGCGAAGCTGAGTGGCATCGGCTGCTCGTCAAAGACCACCGCGTACTTCCTCAAGCAGTCGCACGGCTTCAACTCCGTGCACGGGCGCATGCCGTCGATCGCCACCGGCGCGAACGCGGCGAACCGGGATCT
>CAZHZI010000205.1:0-3154 GCA_964536955.1 uncultured Conexibacteraceae bacterium | reverse complement strand
GGGCTTGAGAACGTCGCCCTCTGGCACGAGCGCGACATCTCCCACTCCGGCGCCGAGCGAGTGATCCTGCCCGACTCGACGATCGCCCTCGACTACATGCAGGACCTGGCAGCGAAGGTCGCCACCGGCATGACGGTCCACGCCGACCGCATGAAGGAGAACCTCGAGCTGACCCACGGCGCCCTTTTCAGCCAGCGCGCCCTGACCGCTTTGGTCGAGGCGGGCATGACTCGTGACGAGGCCTATCGCGTCGTCCAGGAGAATGCCCAGCGCGCCTGGGACACCGGCACCCACTTCCGCGACCTCCTCTCCGAAGCCGCCCCGGACCTCGACCTCGACTCGGTCTTCGACTACGGCGCCTATTTGACTCACGTCCCCGAGGTCTTCAGGCGCCTCGAAGCGCTGCGCGGCTGAGGTAGGCTTGCCGAGTGATCCTCTACACCTGCGGGCAGAAGAAGCGGGGGCCGGCGTTCGCGCACCCCTGTGCGAAGGCGGCCTCGGCGCTCGACGCGGCCGGGTACGACTACGAGTTGAAGACGGTGGGCAGCTACCGGCTGATGCCCTGGACCTGGGGCAGCCGCGGCGATGACCGCGCCGAGGTCAAGGAGCTGAGCGGCACCAACGAAGTGCCGATCCTCGTCCTCGACGACGGCGAGGTGATCTCGGGTTCGGGCACAATCGCCCGCTGGGCGAGCGAGCACCCGATCGCCAAGGCCTCTCAAAGCTAGATCTAGGGCCTGAAATGGCCTTCGACCATGACACTGGCTCGATAGCTCGCCGCTATAACCGCCTGGCTTCGATCCGCCTGTCGACTCAGTGCTGTTCAGCCTTTCCTATTCAGTGCTTCCGAGACAACGACAGACGCTTTCCAGAGCATGGGATCTTCTGGCTCCGGGTGGCAGCCTGGTCATCATGGATGCTGGCCTACCGGAAGGGCGAATCGGCCGCATGTTGCGCCCGACCACACTGGCGCTGAGCAAGGCCACCGTGCTCGGAGATCCCTACAGCCAGCCCTGGAAGGACCTCTCTGAGCTTGGAGCCGATGTAGAAACCGAGAGGTTTCAGATGGGCACTTACTACGTTTGCCAGGCGAGGAAAGAACTGATGGGGGAAATCGGGTAGGCCGGAGGAGTTACGCGGCCACCGAGTCGCGCTCGCGCATCGGGCGGCGGGCGGTGACTACGACCGGCGTGCCCCTGCGAGGCGAGAAGGTGATGTTGCGGCGGCCGACCCGTTCCGGAGCGGCGCGCGTCGTGTGCAGGTCGCAGCGGGTGAGCACCTCGCGCAGCACGATGCGCATCTCGAGCTCGGCGAAGGCAGCGCCGAGGCAACGGCGGACTCCTCCCCCGAAGGGGATCCAGGAGTAGGTGTCAGGTTGACCGTCGAGGAAGCGCTCCGGACGGAAGGCAAAGGGCTCGGGGTAGATGTCTGAGCGGGTGTGGGTGAGCCAGATCGCCGGGGTGACGTCGGTGCCCGCCGGCAGGGTGAGGTCGTCGACGGCGAGTTCCTTGGCGAGGCGCCGGCCGGCCAGCGGGATCACCGGCCGCAGGCGCAGCGACTCCGAGATCGTCGCCCGCACGTAGTCGTCCTCGCCCGCCTCGAAGGAGTCGCGCAGGCGCTGCAGTGGCACCCTGTGGCGCAGCAGCAGGTCGAAGGTCCAGGCCAGCGCCGTCGCCGTCGTCTCGTGGCCGGCCAGCAGCAGGGTCATCAGCTGGTCGCGCAGCTCCTTGTCGCTCATCGTCCCGCCGTCCTCAAAATGCGCCAGCATCAACATCGAGAGGATGTCGTCGCGCTCCTCGAGGTTGGGCCTGGAGCGATGCTCGGCGATCTCCGCGTAGAGGAGCTCGTCGACCTCCTTCAGCCGGCCCTCGAATTTGGCCAAGGGGCTGCCACCCCGGAAGCGGCGGGCGGCGAGGGCGGCAATCTGCACCCTCGGCGAGGCGGTTTCCGTCAGCACCGCGGCGAGCATCCCCCGCAGCCGCTCCAGCCGCGGACCGTCGGCGACGCCGAAGACGACCCGCAGGATCACCTCCAGCGTCACCGCCTGCATCCGCGAGTGAATCTGGAACTCGCGGCCGAGCGACCAGGAGTCGA
Source organism: uncultured Conexibacteraceae bacterium (assembly GCA_964536955.1). Lineage (GTDB taxonomy): Bacteria > Actinomycetota > Thermoleophilia > Solirubrobacterales > 70-9 > CAZHZI01. The sequence continues at coordinate 1,060 of CAZHZI010000205.1, read as the reverse complement.
TCTCCGCGGTGACAATTTCCTCGACGATCGACTCGTAGGAGCGCATCCGCTCCCCGTGGAAGGGCGGCAGCATCAGCTTGCGGCGGGCGAGGTGCTCGGCGCCTTCGAGCAGGAGCACCGACTGCGAGCCGAGGATCGGTTCGAGGATGAGGTTGCGGCCGGGGGGCAGCCCGTGCTCTCGCTCGGCGTAGAGGGCCTTGATCGCGGCCGGGTCGGAGATCATCACCATCGGCCGCTCGAAGCCGAAGAAACGGACGCTGAAGGAGTCGCCGAATTCTTCGCGGCACTTCTGCATGAAGGGAATCGGCCGAACGACCCAGCGGAGCATTTGGATGAGCGGGCTGGACGTTGGGCCCGGAGGAAGAGTCACGGGCTAAAGGGTCGCAGACATCGGCGGGCGGGCCCTGTCACGAGAGTCGTTTACCACCCGACCCGCTCGCCAGCTAGCATCGGCCCGTGCCCACCGCTTTGGCAGATTTGAAGCTTCATTCTTCGGGGAAGGTCCGGGAGATCTATGAGTGGGAGGGCGATCTGCTGATGGTCGCCTCCGATCGCATCTCGATCTATGACGTGGTGATGCCGACGCCGATCTCCGACAAGGGCAAGGTGCTGGCGCAGATGTCGGTCTTCTGGTTTGAGACGACCGGCGACATCGTGCCGAATCACCTGCTCTCCGAGGACGTGCCGGAGGAGGTGGTCGACCGGGCGCTGCGGGTGCGCAAGCTGGAGATGTACCCGGTCGAGTGCGTGGTGCGAGGGTACCTCTCCGGGTCCGGCTGGAAGGAGTACCGGGAGTCGCGGTCGGTCTGCGGAATCGAGCTTCCCGATGGCCTGCTCGAGTCCGACGAGCTGCCCGAGCCGATCTTCACGCCGGCGACCAAGGCGGAGATCGGCGACCACGACGAGAACGTCGACTTCGAGCGAGCCGCCGAGATAGTCGGCGACCGAGCGCTGATGGAGGAGCTGCGGCGTGTCTCTATCGACCTCTATGCCTACGCCGCCGAGCACGCCGCGAAGCGGGGGATCATCCTCGCCGACACCAAGTTCGAGTTCGGCCGCC
>CAZHZI010000204.1:0-3186 GCA_964536955.1 uncultured Conexibacteraceae bacterium | reverse complement strand
CCAGCCGGGCTCGTTGACACCGCGGCGCAACGCGGTCCTATACTCCGGACTGGCCTGCGCGGCCACTCGCTGGACCAGGTTCCCGCTCGTACGAGGGATCCGCGGTGCCGTCCACCGTCGACGTTCGCCTTGATCACATCACCAAGCGCTTCCATGAGGTCGCCGCTGTCGACGACCTGTCGCTGGACATCGAGCGCGGCGAGTTCTTCTCGATGCTGGGCCCCTCCGGCTGCGGCAAGACGACCACGCTGCGCATGATCGGGGGCTTCGAGGAGGCGACCGCCGGCACCATATACCTGGGCGACGCCGATGTCACCGGCCTGCCGCCATTCAAGCGGGACGTGAACACGGTCTTCCAGAACTACGCGCTCTTCCCGCACCTGACGGTCTTCGAGAACGTCGCATTCGGCCTGCGTCGACGGAAGGTGGCCGACCAGGAGATCGCCACCCAAGTGGGGGCCATGCTCGAGCTGGTGGAGCTGCCGGGCTACGAGAAGCGCAAGCCGTCGCAGCTGTCCGGTGGTCAGCAGCAACGGGTGGCCCTGGCCCGAGCGCTCATCAACCACCCCAAGGTGCTCCTCCTGGACGAGCCGCTGGGCGCCCTCGACCTTAAGCTGCGCAAGCAGATGCAGATCGAGCTCAAGCGGATCCAGATGGAGGTGGGCATCACCTTCATCTACGTGACGCACGACCAGGACGAGGCGATGACCATGTCCGATCGGATCGCGGTCATGCGTGCCGGTCGGATCGAACAGCTGGGAGGGCCCGAAGACCTCTACGAGCGGCCGCGGACCCAGTTCGTGGCCGGTTTCCTAGGGGTGAGCAACCTCCTCGACGGAGAGGTGGTGGGGCGCGAGGAGCCCCACGCCGTGGTCAAGCTGCGGGACGGGACCGTGGTCCGCGTCCCCGCCGATCTCGTCGATGGCTCGAAGGAGGTGCGGGTTGGAGTGCGACCGGAGAAGCTGCGGGTCGTGCCCGTTGAGGGCGACCTGGCGGCGACGGCCGGCGACGGGTCGAATGCGCTGGAGGGCATCATCCTCGACGCGAGCTACATCGGCGTCAGCACCCAGTACCTCGTCGAAACCCGTGATGGACGCAAGCTCACCGTATATGCCCAGAACCTCGAGACCAGCGGGGCGGCAGAGGCTCATGCGGATGGGCAGCGGGTCCGCCTCACCTGGAAGCCACAACACACCTTCGTGATCGCCGGATCGGCGGAGCACGTATCCGGCGATCCCCACAGCCCGGAAGAAGGAGCCGAGGATGACTGACGAGCGCAGCGAGCGAACCCGGATTGATCGTGCCATCGCGCGCGCCTTCCACCCGCGACGCCGGATCAGCAGACGCCGTTTCCTCCGCGGTGCCGGGCGCGGTGCGCTCACCGCCGGCGCTGCCCTCTCGCTGCCGTCGATCTTGGCGGCCTGCGGGATTGGGCCGAGCGCAAGCGGCACGTCGCCCGCGTCGGGCGTGCCGGTGGGCGGCGAGCCGTCAGGCCAGCTGATCTTCGCCAACTGGCCCCTATACATTGACCAGGACGAGGCAACCGGCGAATCGCCCACGCTCCAGCAGTTCACCGAGGAGACCGAGATCGACGTCGACTATCAGGAGTCGATTCAGGACAACAACGAGTTCTTCGGCACCATTCAGCCGGCACTGTCGGCCGGTCAGGACACGGGATGGGACCTGATGGTGCTCACCGATTCGATCATCGGTAGGGTGATCCGCCTTGGCTTCCTGGAGCAGATCGACGTCGCGACATCGGTCCCGAACTTCGTGGCGAACGGCGGCGAGAAGTACAAGAGCCCCGACTACGACGATGGCAACCGGTTCACGGTGCCGTGGCAGTCAGGTATCACGGGGATCGGCTATAACCCGGCGCTGACCGGGCGCGAGATCACCAGCTTCGCCGACCTGCTCGACCCAGCATTCGAGGGCAAGGTCGGGATGTTCAGCGACGCCCAGGACTCGGTAAGCCTCGCGCTGCTCCATAACGGCGTCAAACCGGGCGACGCGACCGAGGAGCAGGTCCGGGCGGCAGTCGATGTCCTGCGCGAGCAGGCGCCACTGGTCCGTGGCTACTTCGGTAACGAATACGCCCAGGGGCTCGCCGATGGCAGCCTGGCGATCACCATGGCGTGGTCGGGCGATGTCTTCCAGCTGCAACTCGACAACCCCGGCCTGCAGTTCGTGGTGCCCGAGAAGGGCGGCATCCTGTGGGTCGACAACATGTGCATTCCCAAGCGCGCCAAGCACCCCGCCGACGCCCTGGCCATGATGGACTTCGTCTACCGCCCGGAGATCGCGGCACAGATCACGGAGTATGTGAACTACATCTGCCCGGTCCCAGCCGCGCAGGAGATCATCCGCCAGCATGCAGCCGAGGCGGAAACCGACGAGGATCGCACGTACCTGGAGACCGTCGCTGAATCGCCGATCGTCTTTCCGACCGAGGACATGCTCTCGCGGCTCTACAGCTACAAGACCCTCTCCGAAGAGGAGGAGGCGCTCTGGAACGAGCTCTACCAGGAGGTGACCCAGGGCTGACGGCTGGCTCTCGCCAACGACCCGCCCGAGTCGGACCGACGGAGGAGAACCGATGCAGTCCTGGCTGCGACGCCACAGCGGCCTGATCCCCTATCTCTTCCTGCTACCGGGGTCGCTCTGGCTGCTCGTGTTCTTCGTTGCGCCGATGCTGATCATGGCGTCGGTCTCGCTCCAGGAGGGGTCCCTGGGGACCGGCTATCGGCTCACGTTCAACTTCGCCGTCTTCCCGGAAGTGATCACCCGCTACAGCGAGCAGTTTCTGCGATCGCTTGAGTACGGGCTGATCGTCACCATCCTGACGCTGCTCATCGGATACCCGGTGGCCTACACCATCGCGTTCCGCGGCGGGCGCTACAAGAACGTGCTCCTCTTGCTGGTGATCATGCCGTTCTTCACCAGCTTCATCATTCGCACGATCAGCTGGAAGTTCATCCTCGCCGACCAGGGCTTCGTGGTCGGCACGCTCAAGGACTGGGGCCTGGTCGAGGAGGGGTTCCGGATCCTCGCAACACCGGCCGCGGTGATCGCCGGCATCACCTACAACTTCCTGCCCTTCGTGGTGCTGCCACTGTACGTGGCGCTGGAGAAGATCGACTACCGGCTGATCGAGGCCGCCACCGACCTCTACGCCAGCAGGCTCCA
>CAZHZI010000203.1:0-3196 GCA_964536955.1 uncultured Conexibacteraceae bacterium | reverse complement strand
GTGGGCGTAGTCGACCAGCACCGAAAAACCCTGCCCTTCGTCGACCGGCTCGAAGCGGCCGGGCACCCGCCCGGCTCTTCTCAGCCCGGCGGCGGCCGGTTGGGTGGCGACCCCGAGCACGGTCGCAACGGCGAAGGCGCCCAGCGCGTTGGCGACGTTGAAGTGACCGGGAAGGGCGGTGTTGACCCGTGTTTCCTCGTCCGACCCCCTGATGGTGAAAGCCGCCCCGCTTGCGTCGAGGGAGACATCCCGGGCGACGAAGTCGGCATCCCTTCCCTCCGCCGAGATGGTCAGGCATTCGAACTCGCCGGCAAGGCGCCGCCCATAGTCGTCGTCCACGTTGACGATCGAGATCCCGGGCCCCATCTCAAACAGCGCTCGCTTGGAGCGGAAGTAGTCCTCCATGTCGCCGTGGAAGTCCAGGTGATCCTGGGTCAGGTTCGTGAACAGCGCCACCTCAAAGCGGATCGCATCGCAGCGATGCAGCGCCAGCGCGTGCGAGGACACCTCCATCGCACAGGCCCGATCTCCCGAGTCCAGCATCCGGCGGAGGGTCGCCTGGAGGTCGATCGCCTCAGGGGTCGTTCGCTCGACCTCCTCCTCGACGCCGCCGACCACCTGCTTGACCGTTCCCAGCAGCCCGCAGCCGATCCCCGCGGCTTCGAGGATCTCTCTGACCAGGAACGCCGTAGTCGTCTTCCCGTTGGTCCCGGTGATCCCCACAACATTCAGCTCGTCGGCCGGGGTCCCCCAAAAGCGCGCGGCCAGCGGCGCCATCGCCGCCCGAACATCCGGCACGACGACCTGCGCGGCAGCAAGGTCCAGCTCCCGCTCCACGACCAGAGCCACAGCGCCGGCCTCGACTGCCCCGGCGGCGAAGTCATGGCCATCGACCTTCTCCCCTGGCACGCAGAAGAACAGCGCCCCCGCCCCCACATCCCGGCTGTCGTAAGCAAGAGTGGCGATCTCAAGGTCGACGTCTCCGCGGGTCCCCCCTACCTCGGCCCCCGCTATGAGCTCGCGTAAATTCACCTCGGCGATTCTAGGTTGGCCCCCCGCCGCTTCTTCCGCGGGCGCCATGGCCTACCCGGGAGGAACGCCGAGGTACGGCAGCGCGAACTCAGCGATCTGCCCGAACGCCGGTGCGGCGACCGACCCACCGTAGTAGTCCCCCTGCGGCTGGTCGACGATCACCGAAACCAGCAGCCGCGGATCCTGGGCCGGCGCGAACCCGATGAACGAAGCGACGAATTTGGTCTCCGAATAGGTCCCGTTCTCGGCCACCTGGGCCGTGCCGGTCTTGCCCGCCAGCGTGTACCCGGGCACACTGACCTCAGAAGCGGTGCCGCCCGGCGCCAGCACGCCCTCCAGCATGGTCCGCACCTGCTCGGCGACGCTCGCGCCGATCACCCGGCGGCCGTTCGGCTCGCTCACCGACTCGCCGTCGACCTCCTCGATCAGCCGCGGGCGCCGCAGGATGCCGTCATCGGCAATTGCCGCGTAGCCGGCCATCATCTGCATCGGCGTCACCGCGAGGCCCTGGCCAAGCGGCAGGTTGCCCATCGTCGAGCCGGAATAGTTCTCCAGCTCCGGCACGATCCCGCGCTCCTCCGCGGGGAACTGGACGCCGGTCGGGCGGCCGAAGCCAAAGCGGTTGATCCAGCGACTGAAGCGCTCGCTCCCCAGCTGTAGGCCGATCGTCACCGCCCCCACGTTCGAGGACTGCGCGAGGATGTCGGAGACCGTCATCGTCAGCGTCCCGCGAGCATGCGACTCCTCGATCGTCCGGTCGGCAACCTGGATCGTGGGTGACAGCGTGAAAGCGGACGCCGGGGTGACCAGCTTGTCCTCCAAAGCGGCGGCGACGGTGAATGCCTTGAAGGTCGAGCCGGGTTCGAAAGTGAACCCGGTCGCCCGGTTGATCAGGTCCTCCGGGCTTGCGGCGGAGAGGTCGGTGGGATCGACCGGAGGCCAGTTCGCCATCGCGAGGATCTGCGAGCTGCGCGGGTCCATGACGATCGCGGTGGCGCCCACCGGCGCGTAAGTGGCTCCGACCCCGGCCAGGACCTCCTCGGTCTTCGTCTGGATCGCCGGATCAAGCGTGAGCTGGATGTCCTCGCCGTCGCTTGTCTCGGTGATCGCCTCCAGCCGGATCGGCTCGCCGAGGGCGTCCTTGACGATGTGCCGCTCGCCATCGGTGCCGCGCAGCGCCTCGTCCTCGCCGGCCTCCAGCCCGGTCAGCCCCTGGCCTTCGTCGCCGACGGCGCCGATCACCTGAGCCGCCAGCTCACCCTGGGGATAGGTGCGGCGGCTGTCGGGGAGCTGGCCGATTCCCGACAGCTCGAGCCGAGCGATTCGTGCCGCCGTCGGTACGTCCACTTTCTTGGCGACGTAGGAGAAGCCGGAGTCCTCGATAAGGCTGCCCAGCACCTCGCTCTCGCTCTCGTCGAGGATCGAGGCCAGTTTGTCGGCGACCCGCTGCGGGTTTTTCACCTGGTACGGCGTCGCGTAGATCGTCGCGGCATCCTCGGAAGCGGCCAGCGTCTTGCCGTGGCGGTCGAGCACGCTGCCGCGCAGGCCGGGAACCGTGACGACCTCGGTCTGCTGGTAAGTCGCCTCGGAGGCGAGCTCCGCCCCCTGCACGCCCTGCAGCCAAAAGGCGCGGCCGAAGACGATCAGGAAGCAAAGGAGGAAGCCGGCGAAGAGGAGACCGATCCTGCGCTCGATCGTGCGCATTCCGTCGGTGCCGCCCTAGTAGGCCGAGCCGGCCGAGGCAAGGCGGCGGGCGGCGGTGGCAACGTCCGCCGGGCTCGCCTGCAGATAGTTGACTTCGTCGGCAGTGGGCAAGGCCAGGCCGAGCGCCGCCGCATCGTGGCGGACCCGCGCCGTCCCAGATCTCTGCGCGTCGCGGCTGCGCAGGATCGAGTTCTCCTGGTCGAGAGCCTGGATGTTCTGGTCGATCTGGCCGGCGGTCGCGGCGAGGCTGAGGGTGACGACGTTGAGAGCGACGATGCCGGCCAGCAGCACGCCGAGCACGCCGATCCAGGCGCGCCCGCGAGTCAGCCGAACCATCAGGCTCGAGTCGGGGAGATGGCGGACGGCGGTGGCGGTGCGGGCGGCGGCGAGCGGGATCAGCTGCCCGCCGGTCGCCTTTTTGGGTGTCGGGCGACGCCGGGGAGCATGGGCGGGGGCAGTG
>CAZHZI010000202.1:0-3200 GCA_964536955.1 uncultured Conexibacteraceae bacterium | reverse complement strand
CCGTCGAAGTCGGAGAGGTCGAATTTGAGGCCGGACTGATCCACCGACTTGCCATCCGCTGCGACGGCAAACCGCATTTCGGAATCGGGAACCCGCCGGACGCAGACGGCGATTTTCAACTCGGAACCTCTTTCAGACAAACACGTTAGCGCATTGGAATGCATCGCCCAAAATAGCCAGGCGAGTGCCTGTGTGCCACCGCCCTCAGGGGCCGGCGGTGGCTAGGCCGCCCGCAGCCGCTCCTGCATCCGGGCGTGGTCGGCAGCCATGGTACGGGAGCCGGCCCAGAGCACGGCGCCGACGAGCGTAGCGACGACCGGAATGACGTACATGGCGCCGTAGAGCCCAAGGGCCCGGCTTTCGACCAGCGAGGCCCCCGCCGCGACAGCGCCGGCAGCGAGGTGGTCGCTCAACTTGCCGAAGGCGTAGAGCCCGATGGCGGTCGCGAAGTAGAACGCCAGGAAGTACACCGACATGGCGGTGCCGCGGCGGGCCGGCTCGACGATGTCCTGGATCGAGGCGTAGACGGTGGAATAGTAGATGTAGTGCAGGAAGCACCCGGGGAGCATGAGGAGCGCAAAGCTCCAGTAGGATCCGCGGGCCTGTTGCAGCGCCATCACTACGAACGGCGCCGCCATCACCAGCGCCAGCGCCGCGGTGCGGAGCCTTCCCTCCACCCGACGGCGGGCGGCGCGGTCTCCCAGCCAGCCGCCGGCCAGCATGCCGATCCCACCGCCGAATCCGTACACCACGGAGATGAAAAAGTTGGCGTTGCCGATGTCCAGCCCGTGGTAGCGGATCATGAACGAGGTGAGGAAGCCCCCCATGGCGTACATGTTGAGGTTGAGCAGGGCTCCGGAGAGGATGATCCACCACATGGTGGGAATCCGGAGGATGGCCCGGATCGCTTCCGGGTCCGCTGACGTTGTCGCGCTGGCATGACCGTCGGCGCTGCCGCGCACCGGCTCCGGAAGGAGAAAGGCGAGAAGCCCGAGGATGAGGCCCGGGATGGCGGCGACGAAGAGGGCGCCGCGCCAGCCGCCGGTGGCCTGCATGATGAGGCCGCTCACGGCGTAGCTGGCGCCGAGGCCGAGAGGGAGCCCGAGCATGAAGATGCTGATGGCGCGGGCGCGCTGGTGTTTGGGGAAGAGATCGCCGAGGAGCGAATTGGCGGCGGGGGCGCAGCTGGCTTCGCCGACCCCGACGCCCATCCGGAAGATGAACAGCGAGGCGAACCCGGAGGCGAGGCCGGAGAGCGCGGTGAAGGCGCTCCAGACGAGGGCGCCTGCGCCCAGGATGGCCGGGCGGCGGCCGCGATCGGCGAGACGGCCCAGGGGGATACCGACGACCGCGTAGAGGAGAATGAAGGCGGTGCTGAGCCCGCCGAGCTGGCCGTCGGTGAGCTGCCAGTCGTTCTTGAGTCGTTCGCCGATCGCCCCGACCACCTGGCGATCGTAGAAGTTCATGAAGTTGAGGCCGAAGAGGAGCGCCAGCGTGAATGCCAGGCGCCCCCGGGACATCAGTACGCCGCCAGCCCGGTGACTTCCTGCCCTAGAATCAGCGAGTGCATGTCGTGGGTGCCCTCGTAGGTGTACACCGATTCCAGGTTGGCCATGTGGCGCATCGAGTGGTATTCGGCGAGGATGCCGTTGGCGCCGAGCAGCCGGCGGGCCTCGCGGGCGCACTCACACGCCATGTTCACGTTGTTGCGCTTGGCGAGGGACACCTGCTGCGGCGTCATGCTGCCGGCGTCCTTGAGTCGGCCGAGTTGGAGACAGAGAAACTGGGCCTTGGTAATCTCGGTGAGCATATCGGCGAGGCGGACCTGCTGGATCTGGGTGCCGCCGATCGGCTTGCCGAACATGACGCGCTGCTTGGCGTAGCGGAGTGCTTCATCATAACACGCCATCGCCGCGCCGATCGCGCCCCAGGCGATGCCGTAGCGGGCCTGGGTGAGGCAGCTGAGCGGGCTCCTGATCCCACCGCTCGTCGGGAGGATGGCGTCCTGGCGGAGGTGGACGTCCTCCAGGTGGATCTCGCTGGTGTCGCTGGCGCGGAGGGAAAGCTTCCCTTTCTGGTCCTTCGCGGCATAGCCCTTCGTTCCCGTCGGGACGATGAAGCCACGGATCGACTTCGGGTCGTCGATCGCGCCGGTCTTGGCCCAGATCACCGACACCGTCGCCAGGCTGCCGTTGGTGATCCACATCTTGGTGCCGTTGAGCACCCAGCCGTCCTTCGTCTCCTTCGCGGTGGTAATCATCCCGCTCGGGTTCGAGCCGTAGTCGGGCTCGGTGAGGCCGAAGCAGCCGATCTCCTTGCCGGCAGCGAGCCGGGGGAGCCAGTGCTTCTTCTGTTCCTCGGAGCCGAAGGCATGGATCGGATACATCACGAGGGCGCCCTGCACCGACGCGAAGGAACGGATCCCGCTGTCGCCCCGTTCGAGCTCCTGCATGATCAGCCCGTACGCGACGTTGTTGAGCCCGGCGCAGCCGTACTCTTCCGGCAGGTTGGCGCCGAAGAGGCCAAGCTCGGCCATTCCGGGGATGAGCTGTTTGGGGAATTTGCCTTCGATGTAACACTCGCCGATCACCGGCATCAGGTGCTCGTCCACCCAGCTGCGGACGGTGTCGCGCACCGCGCGCTCCTCGACCGAGAGGAGGCGGTCGAAGTCGTAGAAATCAACCCCCGCGAAGGCCATCACAACCCCTTGTATTGGCACGATATAGAGGCTTGAAAGATACCGTGGGAGAATGGCGGGGGAAAGTTACTGCGAACGGCTAACTGCTCACGGCTATCGGTCTCCTTGGCGGTTAGCGGCTCGCCGCTCCTGCGCCTCGGCGTTTCCCCTTGCTCCGCTGCCGCCGGAGCGCGTTGGGGGAAGGCGGAAGCCCTCCCATCGCGGCGGTGAGACCGAGGGCGCGAAGGAGATCCGTGGCCTCCTGCTGCTCAGCGGAGGTGAGCCCGCGCATCGCGTTGGCGAGCACCTGGGCGTGGGACGGGAAGAGCTCGCGGATGACGCGGGTGCCTTCGCGGGTGAGCGAAACGTATTTGGCGCGCCGGTCTTCGGGGCATTCCTGGCGGATCACCAGACCCTTTTCGGCGAGGCGGTCCACCAGAAAGGTGATCCCGCCGCTGGAGACGAGGATCCGCCGCTGAATCTCCCCCAGCACCATCCGGCCCCGGTGATAGAGCGCCTCGAG
>CAZHZI010000201.1:0-3224 GCA_964536955.1 uncultured Conexibacteraceae bacterium | reverse complement strand
GCAGTTGACGACGAAGATGAGGTTGTCGAGTTTTTCGCGCGAAGCAAGCGTGATGGCGCCGAGCGATTCCGGCTCGTCGGTTTCACCGTCGCCAAGAAACGCCCAGACTTTCGAGGCGCTCGTATCTTTTATTCCGCGGTCTTCCAGATAGCGGTTGAAGCGCGCCTGGTAGATTGCCATGATCGGTCCAAGCCCCATCGAGACCGTCGGAAATTCCCAGAAATCTGGCATGAGCCAAGGGTGAGGATAGGACGACAACCCCCCACCCGGCTCGAGTTCGCGGCGGAAGTTCTCGAGTTTTTCAACAGGAAGGCGGCCCTCAAGAAATGCGCGCGAGTACATCCCGGGCGAGGCGTGGCCTTGAAAGTAAACGAGGTCGCCCTCGTGATTTTCGCCTTTAGCTCTGAAAAAATGATTGAACCCTATTTCGTAGAGCGTGGCTGCGGAGGCATAGGTGGAGATGTGGCCGCCGATTCCGACTTCGACGCGGTTGGCTCGAACGACCATCGCCATGGCGTTCCAGCGAACAATGCTTTTGATGCGCCGCTCGATCTCGCGGGAGCCGGGATAGGGCGGCTGTTTGTCAGCGGGGATGGTGTTGATGTAGGGAGTGTTGGCGGTGAAGGGGAGTTTGACGCCGCATTGATGAGCGCGGATTTGAAGTTGACGGAGGAGCTCGGTGACGCGCGCGGGCCCGCCGGATTTCAATACATAATCGAGGGAGTAAAGCCAGTCCTTGAGTTCCTCGTCTTCTGAGACAGTCTCTTTCGCTTCGGTTTTTCCAGCAACGTCCGGCACCATTGAAACGTAGCTTAAAAAGAGGACAGAGGAAAGAGGAATGATATAGTTCCTGTATGTCTGTATTGCGCAAAAAGAATCGTCGATTCACTTATGATGATTACGCCACTTGGCCCAATGACGAACGTTGGGAGCTGATCGACGGGCAGGCATATGATATGTCGCCGACGCCGAATACCAAACATCAGATGGTGATTGGCGAGTTTTTCGGCATCATCCGCGAAAAATTGTTCGGCCATCGCTGTCGCCCTTTCATCGCTCCGACCGACGTCGTCTTCTCGGATTACGACGTCGTCCAGCCTGATGTCCTCGTCGTCTGCGATCCGAAGAAGATCACCGAGGCCAACATCCAAGGACCGCCCGATCTCGTCATTGAGGCGATTTCGCCGTACACCTCATTGAAAGACCGGCGTGAAAAGACGGCGCTTTACGAAAAATATGCCGTCAAGGAATACGTCATCGTTTATCCGGCGGAAGAGTACGTCGAGATTTTCCGATGGGAACGTTCGCGCCGAAAATTTTCCACACCCGTGATTTTCGACCGTACCCAATCGATCCGCCTTGTATCAATTGGCGGAATCGAGATCACGCTTGATGACGTCTTCCGGAATCCGACCGCGAAGAAGTAAAGCGGTCGTATATTCCTGTCAGTTGCTCCACGACGCGGGTGATGGAAAAATCTTCCACGCGTTTTTTTCCACGTTCCGCATATTGAGCCAGTTCGCCCGGATTCGAAAGAAGCTCGTAAAGTTTTTGGGGGAGCGTCGCTTCGTCAACGAGATAGGCCGCATTGCCACTGCCAGAGATTTCGTGCGCGCCTCCAGTGTCCGTGGAGAGAACGGGGAGGACGGCTTGCCAGGCTTCGAGCATGACGTTGGGAAAACCTTCTTCCTTTGAGGGGATGATCAGGAGATCAAAATGCGACAGAAGGCGTCGCCCTTCAGGAAGGTCGCCGGCGAAATTCACGTCGAGATTCAGGCCGCTCGCGAGTTTCGTAAGTTTGGGTCGTTCCGCGCCGTCGCCGATGAGGGTGAGCGAGGCGTCGATTCCTTTTGAACGGATATAAGCCAGAGCCTTGATTGAGAGCTCGACATTTTTTTCGGATCTGAGATGAGCAAGCGTGACGAGCCTCGGTCGGCTTAGTTTTTGCCACGGCAGAGGCAGTGAGGGGAGAGCGGGCGGAATTCCGCCGTGCATGACCTCGATTAGTGATTCGGGGAGCCGATCCCGTTTGATCAGAATTTCCTTCACGGGTTCGCTTACGGCAAGAACGAGATTTGCTTTCGAGAGAAAAAACCGGTTGGCACGGGCTTTCCATGGAGGCCGGAGGATATCCAAGCCGCGCTCCGAGGCAATCCATGGAATATCAGGAAAGCGACGGGACAGCGCCCACGCGATCCAGTTTCCACGGAGAAGAAAGGAGTGAATCAGGTCCGGTTTTATTTTTTTGACGTAAGAAAAGAGGTCGAGGATGCGGCTTGGATTTTCAAAATAGCGAAATTCCTCCGCATCCAAACCGAGATCCTTGAATTTCCGATTAAGGTCTTCCGTTCCGAACGTTGTCGCAAGAGAAAATTGATAGCGGTCGCGCGGCATGGCGTCGGCGAGAAGGGCGATGTTACGCTCCGCGCCGCCGAGCTTGGAGGTGGGTGTGACAATGAGAATTCGCTTGGACATGGCAATGAAGATAAACCCCCCGAAAGCTCTTGACTAGATGCGTTACGTAAGTACGATTCGCGCATGACAATTGTTGCCTTCCTTGATTATTTTGTTCTTTTTGTTCATGTGATCGTTTGTGTTCTCCTGATCGGAATCGTTTTGATTCAGGGAGGCAAGGGCGCCTCACTTTCAGCCTCATTCGGAATGGGCTCCGCGGCGTCCGCTTTCGGCGCTCGCACCGATTCGTTCATGACCAAGCTGACCGGCGGCGCCGCTGTCGTTTTCGTCTGCACGTCTGTTGGTTTGACGCTTCTCTCTTCGCGCGCAGGCTCGCTTACGCAGCGTGAAACGATTGCTCCCCCGCAGGTCGAAGCACCCCCAGCGGTGACTGCACCCCCAGTTGAAACAGGCATTCCCGCGGAAACTTCCGCGCCGTGAAAAATTTCTTCAGCCTTTTGCGATAACATTCGATGGCCAAGCTTGGTAAAGTCGCGATTGATTTCGGCACAAGCGCGATCAAACTTATCCAGATTGGCGGCAAGCTCGATCAGCCCAAAATAGAAAAAATCGATCGTGCTCAGATTTTTAAATCGAGCGCGGAAGAGGGAGATGCATTCCCGCGCGCTGCGATTCTGGCGGCGTTGAAGGATCTTCTCTCGCGGAACAAGATCAAGGTCAAGAAAGCTGCGATCACGCTTCCGGGTCAGGCCGCCATCATTCGAACGATAAAAATTCAGGAGTCTCCTCCGGATCGGCTGCCGCAGATT
>CAZHZI010000200.1:0-3225 GCA_964536955.1 uncultured Conexibacteraceae bacterium | reverse complement strand
TCGATCGGCCCATCGGCTCCTTCCAGGGAGTGGCCTTCATGATCGCCGACATGGCAACCGGCATCGATGCGGCGCGCCTCATGACCTACCGCGCGGCCTGGCTCAAGGACAACGGCCGGCCCTATTCGACCGAGGCCGCGATGGCCAAGCTGTTCGCGTCCGAGGTCGCCCGCGACGTCACGAACGACGCGATCCAGGTCCATGGCGGGTACGGCTACATCACCGAGTACAAGGTCGAGCGCTACCTGCGAGACGCGAAGCTGACCGAGATCGGCGAGGGCACGAGCGAGATCCAGCGCATGGTCATCGCTCGCAACCTGCTCGGCATACGGGCGATGTAGGCACGGGAATGGCGGGGGCGGACGGCAGGCGCGGCATCGCGACCGGGCTGCTGCTTGCCCTGGCCCTGCTGGTGGCGACACCACCCGGAGCCCTGCACGCGGCGGACGAGCTCGCCACCCAGATCCTGCCCGGCGACGCGCATGCCGCCTCGGTGGTCGACCTGGACGGTGATGGCGCCAACGAGCTCGTCCGGATCGTGGCCGACGAGGCTAGCGGCCATGTCGCCGAAGCGTGGCAGGCCGGCGCCGAAGGCTGGACGCTGCTCGGCGCCGCATCCATCCCGCGGCTGGACGCCGCCGGCGTCGAGCAGGGGGTCCTGCGCGGCATCGACACGAGTGCGACGCTTCTGTGGCACCTCGACGGGCGCGCCCGGGTCCTCGTACTGGCGCGCTGGGGGCCGCGGTCGATCGACGCCACGGAGGTCGAGTGCTGCTTCTCCATGTTCGAGCTGGTCTGGCGCTCCGGCGCGGTCACCCTCGAGCCGCGCACGGCCGAGGGCGGAGGAGCCGACCTCGTCCACGCGTTCGACGCCGATGCCGATGGAACCGACGAGCTGCTTCTCAACGGCTTCTACTCGCCGGACTCCTTCGGCGAGGTCGAGGTCCTGCGGTGGGACGGCGAAGCCTTCCGCTCGGTCTACCTCGAGCAGAATCCGGAAGGGATCGGCAACCTCATGATCGCCGACAGCGACGGGGTCGAGGGCGACGACATACTCATCGGTCCGATGGCATCCGGCGCCCTCCGTCGGATCGTGTGGGAGGATGGGGCATTCGTGCTCGAGGAAGGTGGCCTTCTCGACTTCGACGAGCGCAACCAGCCGTTCATCTCGGGCATCGCCGACGGGGCGCTCGTCCTGACCCTGCCGGCTCAGCTGCAGATCGTGCGCTGGCCGCGGGGCGAGACGCCGATCACCGAGGCGCGCCTGTCGGGCGGCGAGTGGCCGTATGCCGGCATCGTCGATGCCGGGCCTGACACGCTGCTCGTCGTCCAGGACCAGGTCAGCTCCTCATCGCCGCCGGACGCGACGGTGTACGACCTCGAGCTCCGCGAGCTCGGCAGGATCACACCTCCCAGGGTGACGTCGCGGGTGGCGGCACTCTTCAACGAGCTGGCGTCGTACAGCGGTGGGCTGGAGCGCTACCTGTTCCCATACTCCGGTCCGCTTCCCGGCGCCAGCCCTCGCACCAACGAGGGCTTGGCATGGGGCGGCCTCCTGGTCAATGCCGGCGTCGACGGATTCGAGACGAGCCCCATCGCGCCCATGGCCGGCCTGTGGCCGATCGGCCTCGCCGGGGCGGGGGACGGCTGGATGGCGCTAAACAGTGGCTACCTGTACACGGGGCGCATGGCGGCGCTGTACGGCGGCATTCAGCCCCCCGGCTACGGGAGGACCTCCATGGTGCCGATCGACGACCTCCTTCGCGCCGACGACTCGGCCGCGACGGTCAATCTGCGCGGCGCCGTGGCCCTCGAGCGGCAGCAGGATGGTGTGACATCAGTGGTGGCCGGAGGGGACGGATTCGAGGCGGTCGTCACCGCACCTGCGGGCAGCTGGATCGCGGCCTGGGATGGGAGCTCGCTCGACGAGCAGACGGTCGAAGGCGCATCCGTGGTCCTCGAGTTCGCGGCGCCGCGTCGCGGTGAACGCGACAAGGACCAGCCGATCGACGACGCCTGGCTGATCATTGCCACGCCGGACGGGCGCGCGACCGTGCGCGAATGGGTTGGGACATTCGTTCGGCAGCCCCCGGAGCTGACGGTCACGGGCCGAACCGAACTGGGCCAGCCCAGCGCCGCCCTCCAGGGCACGGTCGGGCCGCACACGATGGTGGCCATCGACGGGCGGCCGGTGCCCGTCGACGCCCGGGGTCGATTCGAGGCATCGGTCGATGCAGTTCCCTGGCCGCACCGGGTGGACGTGGTGGCGACGGACCTCCTCGGCAACGAGGTCGTGGAGCGAATCGAGGTGGTTGGGCTGTACGACTACCGGGGACTGCCGTGGGCGGCGATCGTCGCGGTCGCGACCTTGAGCGTCGGAGCGGTGCTGTTCTTCCGCATCCCGCGACGCCGCCGAGCGGCCGCGACCGAGGACGGCGACGACGACGGCCGCCTCGAGGAGCTCGAGCCGATCGACGGCGGCGACATCCTCAGACCCTGAGCGGAGCCGCCGTGATCGTGCGCAACTGCTACGCTGTGCGCACTGGTCGTCGGCCGGACGACCGCCCGACACACGAGGTTCCGGACTCATGAGCAGCCGAATCGAAGAGCTCGACGCGATCGTGCGTCAGTTCGACCTGAACGAGCATCCCTTCTACACCGAGTGGCGCGCCGGCACCCTGCCCATCGAGCGCCTGGCCGAGTACGCGGACGAGTGGGCGCCGTTCATCGGTGTCGTTGACGCCGGATGGGAGCGGATCGGCTTTCCCGAGTACGCCGCCGAGGAGCGTGAGCACGACCAGCTCTGGAGCCGATTCCGCACCGCGCTGAGCGCCACGAGCGAGATGCATCGGCCGCAGAGCCGCACGCTGCTCGCTGTTGGCGAGAACGCCTTCGCATCGGTCCCCGAGGCGCTCGGCGCGCTGTACAGCTTCGAGGTCCAGCAGCCCGCCACCGCGTCGAGCAAGCTGGCCGGGCTGCGCGACCACTACGCCGGCACCGTAGACGCCGATGCCCAGCAGTACTTCGTGGAGCACGCGGTCGAGACCGATGAGCCCGCCATGCTGGCCACACTCATCGAGGGGCTGTCGGATGGCGAGTTCGCGCGGGCGAAGACGGCCTGTGCCCTCTTCAGCGCCGCAGCCTGGGGCGCCCTCGACGGGGTCTACTACACCGACTGAGTCGTTGGAGACGAGCGTCATCACCGGGAATGACCGATAGATCCGA
>CAZHZI010000199.1:0-3292 GCA_964536955.1 uncultured Conexibacteraceae bacterium | reverse complement strand
CGCGATCGCGGAGCTCGCGCGCGGGCGTGGCCACCGTGCGGGGGACGAGCGGCACCTCGCCGAGGCGACGCGATGGCTCTCGCCGCTCGAGGTCCCGCGCTACCACGAGCGGATGCGAGCGCTGACGAAGGCGTGAGCCTGCTCGGTTCCCGGCTGACGTGTATCCGTTCCGTGGCGTTGACGCAGCGCCGCGCGCTCGCTAGCGTGAGGCCATGGCTCAGCGGCCACTGACGGTTCGCCGATGGACGCGCAAGGAGTACGACCGCGTCGTCGAGCTCGGTGTCTTCGACGGGGAGCCGCTCGAATTGATCGGCGGCCAGCTCATCGTCGCCGAGCCGCAAGGCAGCTACCACGCCGGCGTCGTCTTCACGGTGGCGGATGTCGTCCGGGCCGCGCTTCCTCCGGGCTTCGTGGTGCGTGTGCAAGGCCCGATCGCGCTCGACGACGAGTCCGAGCCCGAGCCCGACGTCGCCGTCGTGCCGGGCACCCACGGCGACTACCTCGCCGCGCATCCGCAGCGTCCCGTGCTGCTGGTCGAGGTCGCCGACTCCAGTCTGCGTTTCGACCGGCGACAAAAGGAGAGCGTCTACGCGCGCGGCGGCGTGGAGGACTACTGGATCGCGAACCTCGTCGACCGTGTGCTCGAGGTCTATCGCGATCCCGCGCCCGATCCCACCGCCGTCTACGGCTGGCACTACCAGTCGGTCGGGCGATTCACGCCGCCCGCCACCGTGGCGCTCCTCGCCCTCCCGACCGTCCGTATCGCCGTCACCGATCTCCTGCCGGCATTCCTCGCCTAGTCGTTGATGCGGCCGTCTGGCCGCCGAGCCCCGGTTGCTCGCCACCACCGGGGAGCACTGGTGGCGCGGGCAGGCGCACTGGGTGCTCGGGCTGAACCTGTCGTATCTCGGTCGTCTCGCGGACGCGCTCGCCGCGGAGGCGGAGGCGCGGAAGCCGCGCGCCCGCCCCAAGGTCACCAGTCACTCAATCGTCATGGTCGCACCGTCAGCGTGCCGGCCTTCATCCAGTCCTGAACGTTGCCGAGATCGTCGCTGGCCCGCACCTCGACGTCATAGCTGCGGCCGGCGGCGCGCCCCTTGAAACTCACGTCGAGGGTCAGGACAACGCTCGGATCGTTGGGCCCATCAGCCGTCACGGTGGTGCCCTTCAGATAGACCTTCGCGGTCGAATTCGAGAGCACGGCGTGGCTGCCCGGCTCCTTCGCGGGGCCGAAGCGTCCCGAGCCCTCCGCGAGCGCCAGCCGCATCGGGGTGCCCTCGAGCACGGTGCCCTCGTGGTCGCGCACGCGAAGGTCCAGCGTCTTCAGCTCGCGCCACGACGGGCCCGGGATCGTCCACTCGAGCGCGAGGCGCGCGTGGTCGCCGGTGGCCACCGTCGTGTGGCCCGGCGTCAGGACGAACGTGCCGACGGTGACGACCTTCACCATCGCCTGCGCGGTGTTGTTGGCGGTGGCGGGATCCCGGCCGTCGAACGAGACCTGCGTCGCGCCGGTGAGGACGCTCGGCGCCGACGACAGCACGTTGACGATCAGGATGACAGTCACGGTGCCGCCGGGGGCGATGGACTCGATCGACACGATGAGCGTTCCGGGCGCGCCAATGGCAGGCGCCGCGATGACGCCTTGCGAGGTTCTTGCCCCGGCGAAGGTCGTGCCCGCCGGCAACGGCGTGGTCAGCTTCACGCCCTTGGCCGTATCCGGACCGGCCTTGTTGCTCACGACGAGCGTGTAGCTCAGCGTCCGGCCGCGCCCGGCGGTATTCTCGGACGGCACCAGCACGCCGCCGAAGTCGCTGTAGAGACCGGTCCCGCCCTTGAAGGCCATGCCGCCGGGGCTGATCGACGGCGGGCCGAAGGCGAGGAACCGTCCGTTGGTCGTCCCGGGCACGATGGTGTTCTTGTCGTAGCGCGCGACGAGGGACGTCGGAGGGTCGACGGCGCGCGTGAAGATGCCGTAGTTGCCGACGCCCTCGCCAGAGAATGCGACGAGGCCGTTGGCGAGTCCCGGCTCGCCGAAAGACGTGAAGAACCCCGTGCCGCCGGGGATCGGCGTCGCCGTATCGACGATCTTCACGTAGGTGAACGTGGTCTCGGCGGCGACGTCGCGGACGCCCCCAGAGAGCGCGATCGAGAGCAGCACGCCAACGACCCACCACGGTGCGGGGATGCGGGTCGTCTTCACAGTGGTTCCTTCCCGCTCTCGATCAGCATCCCGTAGCCGCGAAAGCGCTCCTTCTCGCGGGTCCGTACCCGCTCCACCACGCCCACCACGTGGCCGGTCTCATCGACCTCGACTCGAAGGACGAAGGTCTTCATGCGGGCATCGTAGCGGGAGCAGCGTCACAAGATCGTCACAGCGAGTGTGAAATCGCTGACGCGCGACGTCTTCAACGCCCGACCATCGCCGAGCCCTCGGCCGACGCCTGTGCGACGCCCTCGTTGCTGCGTGGCAGGGGTCATCGACGAGCTGGAGGGCCACCAGGGTGACGAGCGTGTGGTCGCCGCCGAGCGGCCCGTACCCCGCCGTCCGCGTGCCGGCGCAGCCCGTCAACGCGAGGAGCGCCGCGAGGCCGAGGAGCCAGCGTAAAATCGACCGCCATGGACAACGTGAAGATCGAGCGCGACGGCGTCATCGCCACCGTCACCCTGAACCGCCCCGAGCGACGCAACTCGCTGAGCGATCCGATGCTGACCGACCTCGCCACCGCGTTCGCGGAGCTGCGCGACGATGCGACGACCAAGGTCGTGATCGTCACCGGCGCGCCGCCGCTCTTCTCGGCCGGCGCTGACGCGCCGATCAGCTCCAAGATGTCGGCCGAGGAGCGCCGAGTTGCGTTCATGAGCCGCAAGAGCCAGTTCCGCCGGCTCTTCGAGCGCGCCAACACCATGCTCGAGAGCCTCGAGCAGATCACCATCGCGATGATCAACGGGCACGCGGTCGGGGGTGGCTGGGGCCTCACGCTCGCGTGCGACTTCCGCTGGGCCGCCGCCGAGGCGGAGATGTGGATCCCGGAAGTCGACCTCGGCGTGCCGCTCGGCGTCGCGTCGACCACACGCTTCGTCCGCCTCGTCGGCCCCGCGGTGGCGAAAGAGATCATCCTCGAGTGCCGGCGCTACACGGCGCCGGAAGCCGCGGGGCTGGGCCTCGTGCACCGCGTGGTCCCGCGCGATCTCCTCGCGAAGGCGGTGATGGACTACGCCCACACGATGGCGGCCAAGCCGTTCAAGCCGCTGTCGGAGATGAAGGCGCGCAACAACGCGATCGCGCGGACCG
>CAZHZI010000198.1:0-3312 GCA_964536955.1 uncultured Conexibacteraceae bacterium | reverse complement strand
GTTGCTCTGGCGAGACCCGTGCCTCCAGCCGATCCGATTTGAGTGCCATCCTGAGTAACCTGCCTGGTGATGTACGGACAAGTGTACGCACACGCACCAGCCCAGTCAACCGACCACCCCGATTTCACGCGGACGACATTGAATTCTTGGCTCGGAACTAGACGCGGCTGACGGTCGCTCCGAGACGTTCAAGCTGGGCGTCTAACCCTTCATTCGGTTTCATAAGGAAGGTTGCGACCCGTCCCGTTCTTGTCGTGAAGGTGACTCCATTTGCCTTTGGCTGGCCTCGGGCAATTGCCACCTCGCTGATGGACTCAAGGGGCACACTCATCGGCTGGTTCTTGCCACTCGCTGGGACGATCTCGAACGTCGAGCCGGTCAGCACGAGTCGCACAACCGGTGCCAGCAGCGGACGGCGAGTATGGCGATCAGCGAACTCCGCAGAGCCGGGAAGACCCAAGTCGCCCTCGTCGTAGGGGCCCACAAAAACTGCGCCAACCGACTGCCAGAGCCGCCCCGGCACCCTGACCGCTCGAAGTGTCTGCCGACGAAGCAACCACAACACCATAAGAATCGCAACCAGCAATACGATCAGGACTATCCACCATGTGGAGTCGTTGTCATCTTTCACCATCGAGATGATTTGGAAGGTGAGCCCAACCAGCGCTACCGGCACTCCGAAAAGGGCAACGCGCCGACTCTGCTTCTGTAAGGACCGGTGCCGGTCGGCAATCTGGTTATTTCGACCCGAGCCATTTACCACTACTCGTAGAGCCCCGGCTCCCATCCGAACAGACTACGTGACCCTCGTACCTGCCACCTAGGCCGCGAGAACGGTCCGCCACACGATGACTCACATTCCCAGGCGTGCTCGGCTTGCTCAAGAAGGCATACGAAACACCACGCCTGATCTGTACTTCGGACGGGACCGGTCACGTCATCGGAGCAGGGCGCGGACGAACTCGTTGGTGGAGGTGAGCCGAAGGGCCATGGTCTGGGCGAGGGCCCGATGGAAGACGATGGCGGCGTCGGGGGCGGTCTCCTCCAGCCGGCTCACCGTCTCCGGCGACAGACGCAGCAGGGTGGTGGGGGCCTCGGCCACGAGTCGTGCGGTCCGGCCAGCACCTAGATAGAAGGCGATCTCCCCCAAGAGGTTGCCGGGACCGACCGACCTGACCCGCTGCCACATGTCGTCGCCCGCCTCCAGTTCGACTGCGACCCGTCCGGTCTCGACGAGATAGACGTTGTCGGAGTCGTCACCCTGATCGACCAGTACCGACCCCTCGTCCAGCTCGATGCGCTCCATATGCGGCGCCAGACTCCGCCAGATCGGGTCGGAGAGGACCTCCGGGAGTGCGACCGGGGTGTCAGCGGCGGTCAGGATCCGCTCCTCACACCACTCGAGAGCCCGGTCGATGTCAGGCAGGAAGGTCACCCGGCCCGACTCTGTCTCGGCGCAAGCTGCCTCCAGAGCGGGGCCGGCGCTGGAGAAGACCAGCTCCACCCCTGACTCGGCGGCGATCTGGCGGAGGCGATTGAGTGAGAACACAGCCGTTGAATCGAATCCGTCGACCCTCCGGAAGTCCACCACCACCACACGCACCTCGCCGCCCGCCATCTGTCGTTCCACAGCAGTCACGGCCTTGTGGGCTGTCCCGAAGAACAGAAACCCGTGAAGCTCGGCCACGAGCAGGCTTCCGTCCTCTTGGGCAAGGATCCGCTGCTCGGCGGGCGTGCGGTCGATGACGCTGCTCCTCTCCCACCCCTTGAACATGTGACGGACAGGGTCGAGACCGCTGTACTTCACGGTGAAGAGGACGATCGCCGCCGCCATCCCGACGAAAAGCCCGGGAACGAAGCCAAACACGGCGATGACGACGACAATCACCCAGATCAAGCCGTACTCGGCCACCGGCATACGCCGACGTGTGCTGACCAGCCAATCGGTGAGGAAGCCCAGCCCGACCATGACCAGGGCCCCGCCCACCAAGGCCGTAGGGAGGAACGACACCAGTCGTGGCCCCGTCACCGCGGCAACTGCGCAGACCCCTGCCGCCACCAGCGGAACCGCACGGCTGTGCAGGCCAAACCGGAACCCCAGGGCCGAGAGACTCGAGGTCGGGTATGCCGCCGGGGATCCGGTGAGGGCGCCGACCAAGTTTGACCAGCCCGCCGTCCGCAGCTCCCCGTCGAGATCGGCGTCACGCTTGACGAGGAGCTCGAGTCCCCCCACATTCAGCAGCAGGCCGAGGGCCGCAACCACGGGGATCATCAACAGCCGTGGCAGCGCAGACGCCACCGCTCCCCAATCGACCGACACCGTCGAGACGCTGGTCAGGTCGAGCTCGCCCGAAATGGGAGGAAGCAGTCCCAGCTCCCTCGCTTCTGTAACCGGGATACCGGTCGCCACCAGCAAAAGGTAGAACAAACCGACCACACCGATCACGACAGCGGGGAGGATGGCCACCGCCCGCCGCCCAGCGCGAAGAGCGAGAGTCAGCGCCAGACCGATCCCGACAGCGGCGGTCAGATTGGCAACGGCGATGCCCGAGAAGTCGAATCCGTCGGTCACCAGGTCGGTCGCTCCGACCAGGAGGACCCAGCCGGTGCCAGCGAGGAATCCCCCGATCACCGAGACCGGCACGAACCGGACCAGATTGCCGGCCCTGCGCCAACCCAACACCAGCATCACGACTGCGGTGAGGACAGAGCCGACGGCGAGGACGGCAAGGGCGGTCCCGAGACGGTCCGGCGCCACGACCGAAGCAGTGACTCCCGCCAGGGTGACGGCCACCAGAGCAGTCGTGGCGTCCTGAGAGATCGCGACCAGGCCCGGCATGGACGAGAAGCGGGCCGTCACCAGGTTCATCAGGGCGGTACCGGTCAGGATCAGGGCCGACCCCAGGGGGAGGAACGGTGCCAAGTCTCCGGCGTAGATCAACGAGGCGAACGACAGCAGCAGGACAGCACTTATGAGGCCCACCACCAGGCCGACGACACCGACGGCGAGACGGTTCTCCATGGCCGGGGAGGATACGTCGCTGCGCCATCCGGCACCGCGATCGGAAGTACCGGTGCCTGGATCAAACCCCGATCTGGCGCGACAAGCGGCGTCAAACTCTCCCACCGACCCGACGGAACGGTCCATGTAGCCGCAAGAGCACCCCATGCAATTGGGGTTGGTGTCGGAGGGGGGAGTGCAACCCCAAGTACACGCGACCCGTGGGAAGCGTGGCTCGTACTCGCTGCGGCTTGATTGTGCCGAACCGACCCATGACTTGGGTGACCATGCACTCGGAGTTCTGCACCAAC
>CAZHZI010000197.1:0-3323 GCA_964536955.1 uncultured Conexibacteraceae bacterium | reverse complement strand
CGAGAAGTCCCAGCTACAGAACAAGGACCGGGCGATGCGGGTCCTGCGCGCGCGCCTGTATGAGCGCGAGCTGGCCGAGCAGCAGGCGAAGATCGCCTCCGAGCGAAAGGCGCAGGTGGGAACGGGCGAGCGAAGCGAGAAGGTCCGCACCTACAACTTTCCTCAGGGGCGGGTGACCGACCACCGGATCAAGCACACCTCGCACAACCTCGATGGGGTGCTTGGCGGCGAGCTGGGCGAGTTCACCGAGGCGCTGGCGGCGGAGGAGAAGCGCCGGCGCCTCGAAGCCGCGGCCTCGACGGCCTGAGGCAGTGGCGGGGGCGGCAACCGCTGGCAGCGTGCGCGACGCGCTCGGCGGCGCGACCGACGCGTTGCGGGCGGTCGGGGTGGACAGCCCACGGCTCGACGCAGAGCTGCTCCTTTCCGAGGCCACCGGCTGGGATCGGGCGGCCCTGGCCGCCGATCCCGATGCCGGAGTGCCGGCCGCTGCGGGCCGGCGTTTCGGCGAGACGGTGCGACGGCGGCTGCGACGCGAGCCGGTCGCCTACATCGTCGGTCGCAAGGGATTTCGGGACATCGAGCTGGCGGTCGACCGGCGGGTTCTGATCCCGCGGCCGGAAACTGAGCTGCTGGTGGAGCTGGCGCTGGAGCTGCAGCCGCGCACGATGCTGGACGTGGGAACGGGGTCCGGGGCGATAGCGCTGGCGATCGCGGACGAGCTGTCCGAGTGCAAGGTGACCGCGACCGACAATTCGGCCGCGGCGCTGGAGGTGGCGCGCGGGAACGCCGAGCGGCTTGGGCTCTCCGAGGGGGTTCGCCTCTTGGAGGGGTCGGTTCCCGAGGGCGAGGCCTTTGACTTGACTCTCGCCAACCTCCCCTACGTCGCTGAGCCCGATTGGTCGTCTCTCCAGCCGGAGGTGACGCAATGGGAGCCGCGAGAGGCGCTGCTCGCCGGCCCAGAAGGTCTCGACGCGATCCGGGCGACGATCCCGCTGGTCAAGCAGGGCACGCTGGCGCTGGAGGTGGGGGATGGACAGGCCGCGGCGGTCGCCGAGCTGCTTCGCGAGGCCGGCTTCAAGGGGATCGAGGCACGTCCCGATCTCGCCGGCATCCCGCGGATCGTCTGGGGCAGACGATGATCCCGTTCGGCTGTGGCGGGTTTGTTTCGCTATGCGACACAAACCCGCCACAGGAGAGGGGTTGATGCTGGTTTCGATCGAGCGCGACGGGGACGCAGCGGCACGGTCGGCGCTGGAGCGCTGCATCGCGGCGGGCGGCGTCGCGGTCTTCCCGGCCGACGGCCTCTACGGCCTCGCCTGCGATCCGCTCGACGCCGCCGCGATCGAGCGGATCCACCGGGTCAAGGGGCGGGACGAGGGCAAGTCCTCGGCGGTCATGTACTTCTCACCCTTGGCGATGCGGGAGCTGGTCGAGACCCTCGAGCCGCGAACCCGCGCTGCGGTTGGCGCGCTGCTGCCCGGTCCGGTCACACTCGTCCTCGCCAACCCCGGCCGCCGCTACCCGCACGCCTGCCGTGAGGATCCCGAGCGGCTCGGCGTGCGCCTGATCGCCGGCCCGCTCGCCGGGGCGATGTGCCCGGTCTTCCAGACGTCGGCCAACCGCAGCGGCGAGCCGGCGCCGTCAAGCTTCGAAGACATCCCGTCGGCAATCGTCGAAGCTGCCGACCTGGCGATAGATGGCGGCTCGCTCGCCGGCCGACCTTCGACCGTCGTCGACCTCGCCGGCTTCGACGATGACGGCGGCTGGTCGATTCTCCGTCCCGGCGCGATGGCCGAGGACGACCTGGAACGCGCGCTCAGCAGTGCTGGGCGCCCGGGCGGTAGGGCAGGCGGATGATCCGCCTCGATCGGTTGTTGCCCTCGTTCTCTTCGTAGAGGAGGTTCTGCGGGTCGACCTGCATCACGAAGGCGAAGCAGCCACGCAGACCGGTGACGTTGACCCACTGGCGGTCGTAGGTCGAGGGGTAGATGTCGGACCAGCCGACCGAGGTGCCCAACCTGACCCGCTTGCGCCCCGGATCCTGGCTGCAGGCCGGGTAGACGCGGTGGCGTGGTGAGCGTCTCATCGATCGGGTTCGCTCCAGGTCGCGGAAGCAGTAGAAGACCTTTGGCCCCTTGCGCACGCGCTGGATCGGGCTGCGACGCTCGTCGATCCTCCAGATCTCCATGCTCAGCGGGTCGTTCACCTTCCAGTAGGAGCCGCCGTACTCGTAGCCGACGTCGTAGAAGTGAAGCTTGGCATCGGTGCGGAATATGCCGACGCCACCGCCCACCTTGTGGATCGCCTGGTTGGCTCGCATCCAGTTGCGCTTGTAGCGGTGCCCGCGCAGCTCCATCGGGCCGCGTCCGCGCGAGCGGATGTCGTTGCCGGCGTGCAGGAGCGCTCTGCCACCCGCGCGGTAGTAGCCGCCCGACCCGCCGCGGCGCTCGACGTAGAGGTCGGCGGCTGCCCCGACCCGCAGGTCGGGGCAGAGCAGCTCTCCCGACCCCGATCCAAGGCAGGGGTTGTCGGCTCTCGCTGTGCCTGCGCCGAGGACCAGCATCGCCAGGGCCACTGCCAAAGAACCGTTCCGGAAGCTCCGCATCACGCCTGCCAGGCTATCCATGACCGTTGCTATCGTCGCTCGGGCCTTGACCGAGCTTCCCGAGAACTTCCAGACCGCCCCGCTGGCCGACGTCGACCCCGAGATCGCGGCGGTCCTGGACGGTGAGCTGCGGCGTCAGCAGAGGACGCTGGAAATGATCGCCTCGGAGAACTTTGTCCCGCAGGCGGTGCTCGATGCGGTCGGCTCGGTGCTGACCAACAAGTACGCCGAGGGGTACCCGGGCCGCCGGTACTACGGCGGTTGCGAGGAGGTCGACGTCGCCGAGCAGCTGGCGATCGATCGCGCCAAAGCGCTGTTCGGCGCCGAGCACGCCAACGTCCAGGCGCACGCCGGCGCTCAGGCCAACAACGCCGCCTACATGGCGCTGATCGAGCCGGGGGACACGATCATGGGGATGGCGTTGGACCACGGCGGCCACCTCACGCACGGGATGAAGCTCAACGTCTCCGGAAAGCTCTACGAGGTCGTCGCCTACCACGTGCGCCGTGAGGACCTCCTGGTCGACATGGCGGAGGTCGAGCGACTTGCCCGCGAGCACAGGCCCAAGGTGATCGTCGCCGGCTGGTCCGCCTACTCTCGGCAGCTCGACTTCGCGGCCTTCCGGGAGATCGCCGACTCGGTGGGCGCCAAGCTGATGGTCGACATGGCCCACTTCGCCGGCCTGGTCGCCGCCGGAGAGCACCCCAACCCGGTCCAG
>CAZHZI010000196.1:0-3333 GCA_964536955.1 uncultured Conexibacteraceae bacterium | reverse complement strand
GGCGCGAACCCCTCGCCATCGGCAGACAGCCGAGCCGGCATGACCCGGGGATCGGCTGCGGCGGGCGTGGCCTTGGCGCCCATTGCCGCGATTGGGATGCTGCTGGTCATGCCGTCGGTCGCACTCGCCGACAACTGCAGCAGCCTGGGCGACTGCTGGTCGACCGCGGCCGGGGCCGCCAGCGCGGCGCTTGGGGCAGCGCTCGGCGGTCTCGGTGGGCTGTTTGGGGCCGGTGGCACAGCCGGAGCCGGTGCCGGAGGCGGTGGGAGCTCCACCGGAGGTGGAGCGGGCGGCAGGTGGCCCGCACCGCCCGCACCGCAACAGAGCGCCCCGGAGGATCATTACCCGTTCCCGGCTCCTGGCGAGCCTGACGGGCAGAAGGAGACGCTCAAGCGGGTGCGTGACCGCTGGAAGGACATCCGAAGCGGCAAGCTCCCGCCGCGGACGATCGAGGATTCGATGAAGGATCTCGAAAAGATGCTGCCGCAGCTCAAGCTCGATATGGACGAGGATCAACGACAGCATTCGGAAGAGTGGGAAAAGCAGCACGGAACCGACAGGGCGATGCGCGGATGAAGACCTCGCACGTGTGGGCTACGGCGCTCGTGTCGGTCATCGGTGCGGTCGGGCTTCTGGCCCTGCTCCCCGGCGTCGCGCTCGCCGACAACTGCAGCAGCCTGGGCGACTGTTGGTCGACCGCGGCGGGCGCCGCCAGCGCGGCGCTGGGGGCGGCGCTCGGGGGCCTCGGTGGCCTGTTCGGTGGGCTGGGGGGTGACGGCGACGGCGACGGTGCCGGAGGCGACGACGACCGCGCCGCGCCCGAGAACGAGGACCCGGGTGACCCCTACCCCTGCTGAACGGAGAACGTGATGTTGCCGAGCCGCTCGCCGAACCCCTTTGCCCCCCGCGTCCAGGCACGCAACCAGGTGTTGGGGTACCGCATTCCTGTCGTCGGCACTGGGCTCGCGCTCCACTACGCCAGCGACCGCGTACCGGGGCGGAGGGCGGCCTACCAGCTGCGGATTCCTCTGCGAGGCACCACCCTCCCCTCAGACGTCGAGGAGGTCGCCGTCGAGGTCACCGTCGGGGGCCGTCAGTTCGCTCAGCGCTTCCCGGCCACACAGGCCAGCTACCTCCACCACGACGAGCATCCGGCCGGCGACCCGCGCGCACGCACGGAGTCCGCCGTGGTACGGGTTGGATACGTCCACCGCGGGATCTGGCCGCGCCCTGAGCGTATTCGGTGGAAGGAGTACATAGCGCCGCTCGGCGTGTGGGATGCGCGCGGCCCTGGCCTCGGCGGCTGGACGCTGACAGCACACCACGCCTTCGATGCCGTGTCCGCAACGCTGTACTTCGGCGACGGCTCGCGGCGCACAAGGGGGGCGGTGGACCGGAACGAGGACGCGAGCGGCGAGGTGCGGATTCCGGCCGAGTCCGGTGCCGAGATCTACGCGTTCGACAGTCAGGGCCGTCATCTGCGCACGCTCGACGGCGTGAGCGGAGCCGACCGATACGCATTCAGCCATGACGAAGAGGGTCGCCTCGCGGGCATCCGGCTTGGCGTCGCGGAGCTCTGCCGAATTGAGCGCGGGGACGACGGTTCGGCGATGAGGATCGTGGCGCCCGGGGGTGCGCAAACCGAGCTGGTGCTTGACGAAGCCGGCTACCTGCATGTCGTTGTGGACCCAGGTGGAGGGCGGGTCGAGGTGCGCCATGCGTCTGACGGTCTGCTGCTCGAGGTCATCGACCCGCGTGCGTACGCATATCGGTTCACCTACGACGAGCTCGGGCGGCTGAGTTCCGAACAGCGCCCCGACGGGAGTGGATCGGTCCTGCGGCGCGCGGCGACCGAGAGCGGATTCACCGTGAGGCGCAGCACCGCCACTGGCATGGAGCTGGTGTACGGCGTGGAGCGGCTCCCAGGCGGAGTCATCCGCCGGACCAGTGGCTGCTGCGCGGGCGGCGGGCAGACGGTCGCCGATCATCATCCAGACGGTCGCCGAGTTCGCACCCACCCGAACGGCTCCACGCTCGAGGTGGAGGACCAGCCCGACCCGCGCTTCGGGCCGGGGACGCCCCTCATCAAGCGGCTCGTGCGCCGAACTCCCTCGGGTCTCGCCGGCGAAGCCGTGTTCTCGCGGGAGGTGAGTCTCGATCCGGGCTCGGCCGCCCTTGTCACGCAGACGGAGCGGATGCTCCTGAATGGCCGTGCGTTCGTCACCCAGGTCAACGGTCCCGAGCGTCGCGTCATCTTCTCGTCCCCGGAAGGGCGAACGGCGTCCGCGACGATGGACGATGGCGGCTGGCTGATCGCCGGCGAGTCGCCGGGTTTCGCATCATTTCAGGTCGAGCGCGATGCGAGCGGAGATGTGACCGCAGCCACGATGGGATCACAGCGAGTCGAAGTTGAGCGGGACGCCCGGGGACGTTCGACCCGCGTGGAGTCCGCGGCGGGGAAACGTGTCCAGTTCGAGTTCGACGCCGCGGATCGTCGTGTCGCCACGGTTTCGCCGGGATCCCTCCGTCGCGGCTTCGACTATGACCCCGCCGGCAACCTGACGGGTCTCACGGCGCCGAGCGGAGCATCCCATCGCTTCACCTACGGCCCCACCAATCGCTGGATCTCCTACGAGGTGCCCACCGGTGAGAGGTACGAGGCCGAATATGACGCGGATGGCCGTCCCACTCTCGCCCGGCTGCCCAGCGGACGGGTGGTTCGACTGGAATACGACGAGACGGGTTGGCTGCGCGCGATCCGATCCCCGGAGGCCGTGATCGACCTGCGGCACGATGCCGCAGGCCGCATGGTCGGCGCCTCGCGCAAGCCGGCCGGCAACGAGTTGGCGCAGGACATGACCCTCGCCCACGACGGCCCGCTCGTCACCTCGGCGACCTGGGGTGGACCCACGACCGGCACAGTCGAGTACACCTACGACGCCGACTTCCGCGTGGCGAGCATCGCCCTCGACGGCCAGGCTGCCCGCCAGCTGAAGCGCGACGGCGACGGACTGATCACTGCCATCGGTCCCTTCTCCTTCGCGCGCGCAGGTCCTGGCGGGGCAGTCAACGGGATCACGGACGGTCGCCTGGTGATCGAGATGGAGTTCGATACATCCGGCCGCATCGCTGGTCGGACGCATCGCGTCGGCGGCAAGGACGTGTATGGCCTTCGTCTCGAACGGAACGAGGTTGAGCGCGTCCGTGGCCGCCAGGAGATCGTTGCAGGTCGAACGATGACGAGGGACTACGCCTTTGATGCCGATGGACAGCTCGTCGGGGTCGACACCGACGGCTCAGCGTCCGAGCGGTACCGATATGACGCCAATGGAA
>CAZHZI010000195.1:0-3341 GCA_964536955.1 uncultured Conexibacteraceae bacterium | reverse complement strand
GGGCCACGGCGCGCGGCTGGAAGAGCGCCTGATCGCGGCGGGGAGGGACCCTGGACCCGACAGCCCCTGAGCGGCGGCTGCTGGCCGCGCTCGTCTTCGTCGTCGGCGCCGCCAGCCTGGGCGCGGAGATCGCCGCTGCGCGGCTGCTGGCTCCCTACTTCGGCGCCTCGACGATCGTCTGGGCGAACACGATCGGCGTCGTGCTGGTCGCGCTCTCGGTCGGCTACTGGTTCGGCGGGCGGGTCGCCGATCGCCATCCGCGGATGCGAGAGCTCTGCCTGCTGGTCTTCGCGGCGGCGGCGCTGATCGCCCTGATCCCGTTCGCGGCCCGACCGTTCCTCGGCTTTTCCGTCGACGCCTTCGACTCGATCTCCGTTGGCGGCTTCCTCGGCTCGCTCTTCGGCGTGCTGGTGCTGGTCGCGGTCCCGGTGGCGCTGCTGGGCGCCGCGGCGCCGTGGGCCGTGCGCCTGGCGGTCGCCGACGTCGATCGCTCCGGTGAGGTGGTCGGCAGGCTCTACGCGATCTCGACCGCGGGCTCGCTGTTCGGCACGATGGTCGCCGCCCTGGTCCTGATCCCCCTGGTCGGCACCCAGCGGACCTTTCTCCTCTTTGCCCTCGCCCTCGCCCTGGTCGCGGCGATCGGCCTGGGTTGGCGTTACGCGGCGGCGCCGGCGGCGCTCGCGCTGGCCATCGCGATCCCGGCCGGGACGATCAAGGCCGCCGACACCGGACGGGTCCTCCACGAGGCGGAGACGACCCACCAGTACGCCCGAGTCGTGGAGCGTGCGGACGGGGACCGGGTGCTGGAGCTGAACGAGGGGCAGGCGGTCCACTCGCTCTACCGTCCCGGCAGCTACCTGACCGGCGACTACTGGGACGGGCACCTGGTGTTGCCGTTCGCCGCCCGCTCGCGGCCGCCCGATCGGATCGCAATCCTCGGCAACGCCGCCGGGACCGTGGCGCGCGCCTTCGGCCACTTCTTCCCGCGGACGGTGGTCGACGCGGTGGAGATCGACGGAGAGCTGACCGAGCTCGGGCGGCGGTTCTTCGACCTGCGCAACCCACGCATGTCCACCTTCGCCGAGGACGCCCGGCCCTGGCTGGAGCGCTCGACCGGCGGCTTCGACGCGATCATGGTCGACGCCTACCGCCAGCCCTACATCCCCTTCTACCTGGCGACTCGCGAGTTCTTCGAGCTGGCGCGGGATCGGCTCGCGCCGGGGGGGATGACGGTCGTCAACGTCGGGCACCCGGAGGGCAACGACGACCTGGAGAGGATTCTGGGTCGCACGATGGCCGCGGCCTTCCCGGTGGTGCGCCGCTACCCGATCGAGGACACCAACACGCTGCTCGTCGGGGCCGTCGGGCCGCTTTCCGCCGCCCGGCTGCGAAGGGCAAAGACACTGCCGCCCGCCTTGCGCCCGCTGGCCCTGGACGCGGCCCTCGCGCTCGCCCCACGCCTGCCCGGCGGCGAGGTCTACACCGACGACCGCGCCCCCGTGGAGTGGCTCGTCGACGCATCCCTGCTGGAATACGCAAATGACGGCTAGCGGCGTGGACAGGACCAAGGCCTGGCTCGTCACCGGGCCGGTGGGACGGGGGCTCTCCTTCGCGATCGATTTCACGGTCGCGCTGAGGAAGGGCCTCGCCCAGCGTCGCGGGCAGCGGCGCGGTCGATTCCTCTAGGGTCAGGCGCCGATGCAGACCACCGTCACAGAGCTGCCGGATTCGCGCGCGAGGGTCGAGGTGGAGGTTCCCGCCAACGAGGTCGACCGCGGAATTCAGCGCGCTGCCCGAACCATGGCGCGGGAGACGCGCATGCCGGGCTTTCGCAAGGGCAAGGCGCCTCCATCGCTGGTCATCCAGCGACTCGGCTTCGCCCCCGTCCTCGACGAGGCGATCCGCGACTCGCTGCCTGAGTGGTATGAGCGGGCCCTGCTCGATTCCGGTGTCAGCACGGTCGGCGACCCCAGCATCGAGATCGTCTCCACGCCGGACTCCGAGGGCGAGCCACTCTCCTTCAAGTTCGAGGTGGGGGTGCTGCCAAAGGCGAAGTTGGGCGACTACAAGGGCCTGGAGGTCGGCAAGGCGGAGACCGAGGTCCCGGATGACATCGTCGAGCGGGAGATCGAGCGGATTCGCGAGGGCTTTGCCAGGCTGGAGCCGGTGGAGCGGGCCAGCGCCGCGGGCGACGTGCTGCTGGTCGACTTCGAGGGCTCGATCGACGGCGAGCCGTTCGAGGGGGGCAAGGCGAACGACTACCTGCTGGAGCTGGGCGGCGGGCAGCTGATCGAGGGCTTCGCGGAGCAGCTCACCGGCGCCACCGCCGGCGAGGATCGCGAGGTCAAGGTCACCTTCCCCGGCGATTACCACGCCGAGCACCTGGCCGGCAAGGACGCCACCTTCGCGGTCGCCGTCAAGGAGGTCCGCGAGAAGGTCATGTCCGATCTCGACGACGACTTCGCCTCGGAAGCCTCGGAGTTCGACACGATCGAGGAGCTGCGCGACGACATCCGCGAAAAGCTCGCCGAGGCGGCCGGGCAGCGGATCGAGCAGGACTTCCGGGTCGCGGCGATCGACGTTGCGGTGGCAAAGGCGACGGTGGATCTGCCCGGCGAGCTCGCCGCCGCCCGCGCCGCGGAGCGCTGGGAGCGGATCGAGCGCCAGCTTGCCTCGCGCGGCATGGACCCCAACGCTTACCCGCAGATGCAGGGGAAAACGCGCGAGGAGGTGATCGCGGAGTCAAAGCCGGAAGCAGAGCAGGAGCTGAAGCGTGAGGCGGTGCTGGCCGCGATTGCCGACGCCGAGGGGATCGAGGTCTCCGAGGAGGAGATGGTCGAGGCGCTCGAGCACCCGGCCGAGCACGAGCGCACCAGTCCCGAGAAGCTGCTGGAGCGGCTCCGCGAGAACGGTCGCGATGCGATGGTGCGCGAGGACCTCAGGGTCCGCAAGGCGATCGACCTCGTCGCCGACTCCGCCCAGCCGATCGCGATGGGGCAGGCCGAGGCCCGCGAGATGCTGTGGACGCCCGAGAAGGAGCGAGAAGCCGCCGGCTCGCTCTGGACTCCTGGCTCCGACTGAGCGTCGAGCGCGCGTGGCACCTTCTATAGACTCGCCCTCGATGAGCCCCCTGGTTCCGATGGTGGTCGAGCAGACCTCGCGCGGCGAGCGCGCATTCGACATCTACTCGCGCCTGCTCGGCGAGCGGATCGTCTTCCTCGGCACGCCGGTGAGCGAGGACATCGCCAACCTGATCGTCGCCCAGCTTCTGCACCTGGAGTCCGAGGACCCGGACAAGGACATCAGCCTCTACATCAACTCGCCGGGCGGCTCCGTCTACG
>CAZHZI010000194.1:0-3358 GCA_964536955.1 uncultured Conexibacteraceae bacterium | reverse complement strand
CGGCGAGCAGCATCGCGGCCGCGCCGGCGAGCAGCCCGAAGGCGGTTGCGCGCGGTCCGCCCAGGCGCCGCTCGATCGGGCGCTCGAGCGTGTAGCCGGCCAGCGCCGCCGGCAGGAACGAGAGGCCGAGGACCAGCGCCCGCCGCCCGTCGAAGGAGTGCAGCTCTTCGGCGATCACCCGCCGCTGACCGATCAGCAGCGCCAGCGCCGCACCGGCGTGGAGCGCCACCTCGAAGCTCTTGCGCACCTCCGGATCGACCTTCTCCCAGTCCCACCCCGCCAGCCAGGGGACGAGGATGATGTGCGCCGAGCTGGAGACCGGCAGCAGCTCGGCCGGGCCTTGGACGATTCCCAGCGCCAGCGCCCGTCGGGCCGGGATCCCCGCTTCCGCCGCTTCGCTCAAGCGCCGCTCGAGTGGGCCGGCTCCGGCTCGGCCGTCGTCCCCGGCCCCTCGTCGTCCGATCCCC
This sequence comes from uncultured Conexibacteraceae bacterium, assembly GCA_964536955.1. Lineage (GTDB taxonomy): Bacteria > Actinomycetota > Thermoleophilia > Solirubrobacterales > 70-9 > CAZHZI01. The sequence continues at coordinate 2,891 of CAZHZI010000194.1, read as the reverse complement.
CGCCCCGCCATCGCCTCACCACCAGGTAGACGGCAAGCGCGAGTATCGCGGCCAGCACCAGGTAGTCGATGTAGTGGAGCTTGTCGCGCCACTGCTCCCAGTTGTCGCCGACGCTTCGACCGATCAGCGCCAACATCAGCACCCAGGGAATGCAGCCGAGCAGCGTGAGGACGGTGAAGCGCCAGAACGGCATCTTCGCCACGCCGGCGGGCAGCGAGATGAAGGTGCGGATGATCGGCAGCATGCGGGTGAAGAAGACGGTGGCGTCCCCGTAGCGGGCGAACCAGTCGTCGGCCCATTTCAGGTACTTGGGCGGCAGGTGGATCAGGCGGTTTTTCTCCAGCAGGTCGAGCCGGGCGTAGTAGCCGACCGCGTAGGCCGCCCACGACCCGACGAGGTTCCCCAGCACTCCCGCGGCGACGATGCCAAAGAGCGTCAGCTCCCCCTCCGAGACGCTGAACCCGGCGAACAGCATGATCGCCTCGCTGGGCACCGGCAGGCAGGCGGACTCCAGCGCCATCAGCACGAACACGGCGGGCAGGCCGGCCGTGTTGATGAAGTCGGTCGCCGCGTTGACGATCGGGTCGAGGAAGAAGTCTGTGACGCTGGCCAGGAAAAGGGGCATGAATGAAGCGGGGATTGTAGGCAGGGAGGGGATCACCATCTAAACTCGCCGGGTTCTCATGAACCGGTTGAACCACCCCGTCTACCGCAACCGGGTCCTCCAGGTGGTCGCAGATGCGGCCCTCGTCGCACTCTCCCTCTACCTGGCCTTCCGCCTCCGCTTCCTCGACGATGCGCATGGCTTGCCGCACCGCTACGAGACGCTGTTCGTTCAGGCGGTTGGCTTCGTCGTCGTCGGCAAGGTCGTCGTCTTCGCCGCCTTCGGCCTCTACCAGAAGTGGTGGCGATACGTCAGCGGCCGGGACTTCGTCCTGATCGTCCGGGCGGTCTCGCTCTCCAGCGCGATCCTCGTCGTCACCTTCACCGTCGTCCAGCCCTTCGCCCACAATCTGCCCCGCTCGGTGGCGGTGATGGACTTCGTCCTCACCCTGCTGCTGATCGCCGGCGCGCGGCTTGCCGTGCGGTTGATCGTCGAGCGACCCTCGCGGGGCGCTCGCGTTCCCAAGCACGAGGTGCTCGTGGTCGGCGCCGGCTCGGGCGGGCAGATGGTCGTCCGCGAGTTGCAGCTCAACCCCAACCTGGACGCCACCGCGATCGGCTTCGTCGACGACGACGCGCGCAAGCGGGGGATGCGGATGCTGGGGCTGAAGGTGCTCGGCTCGACCAAGCAGATCGCGACGATCCTCGACGAGACAGAACCTGACGAGGTCGTGATCGCGATCCCCTCTGCGCCCGGGACACTGCGTGCAAAGGTCGTCGCCGCCTGCCGCGAGCGGGAGATTCGCGTTCGCACCCTGCCCACGGTGTTCGAGCTGCTGCGCGGCGGCGTCCAGCTCAACAAGCAGCTGCGCGAGGTCCAGGTGGAGGACGTGCTCGGCCGCGATCCAATCGTCGTCGAACTCGATCGAGTCGGCGCCTACCTGCGCGATCGAATCGTCTTGGTCACCGGTGCGGGAGGGTCGATCGGCTCCGAGCTCTGCCGCCAGATCGCCCGCGTGGGGCCGCGCCTGCTGGTGATGCTCGACCACGCCGAGGACAACCTCTTCGAGATCGACCGCGAGATGGTCGAGGAGCGCCACTTCACCAGCGTCGAGGCGGTACTGGCCGATTGCAAGGAGCCGCACCGGATGCTGGAGGTGATGCAGCGCTTCAAGCCCAGCGTCGTCTTCCACGCCGCCGCCTACAAGCACGTGCCGCTGATGGAGGCCAACCCGCTGGAGGCGGTCCGCAACAACGCGATCGCGACCCGGATCACCGCCGAGACGGCCGCGGCTTCGAAGGTCGAGCGCTTCGTCCTCGTCTCCACCGACAAGGCCGTCAACCCGAAGACGGTGATGGGCGCCTCCAAGGCGATGGCGGAGTGGATCGTCGAGTCCGCCGGCAACAAGCACCCCGGCACGCGATTCGCCAGCGTCCGCTTCGGCAACGTGCTCGCCTCCTCGGGCAGCGTCGTGCCGATCTTCCGCAGCCAGATCGAACGCGGCGGCCCGGTCACCGTCACTCATCCGGAGATGACTCGCTACTTCATGACTATTCCCGAGGCCGTACAGCTGGTGATCCGAGCGGGGGACATCGGCGCCGGAAGGGGCGAGGTCTTCGTCCTCGACATGGGCGAGCCGGTGAAGATCGTCGACCTCGCTCACAACATGATCCGGTTGGCGGGATACGAGCCGGCGACCGACATCGCGGTCGAGTTCACGCAACCGCGGCCGGGGGAGAAGCTGCACGAGGAGTTGTTCGGCGCCGGGGAGAGCGAGCAGCCGACCGCCGCGAAACGGATCCACCGCGCCGTTCGCGAGGCGCCGCTCGACCCCGAGTGGGTGGAGTCGACGTTGAACTCACTTGAGCACCTGGTGCTGGCGGGGGACGAGGCGAACTTGGCCGAGCGAGTTGTCGAGATGATCACCGCGCCGGGTGGCGACGCGGCGACGGTCGTCTACGACGAGTAGCCTCTCGCACCGTCTAGTCCGTGGAGCTGATCAAGGAAATCGGCGCGTTTGCCGGCTTGGCCGCGTTCTTGGGCCTGGCCGTGCTGGCGCTGCTTTCGTTCACGCACGGCCGGGACATCCGTCGCCTGCGCGAGTGGGCGGGGTCGGCCCCCGAGCGCGACACGGAGCGCAAGGACACGACCTCGACGGCGGCCGCGCAGCGCGCCGAGGAGCTGCGCAGCCTGGAAGAGTCGCGCACCGCCGAGCAGCAGGCGGTGGCCCTGCGCGAGGAACGGCGGCGGCGGCGAGGCGCGGGAGTGCCGGGGTACACGCGGACCG
>CAZHZI010000193.1:0-3362 GCA_964536955.1 uncultured Conexibacteraceae bacterium | reverse complement strand
CGCCGAGTATTGGACTCCGTCGAGCGTGACAACCACATCGTAGGTAAACGGCGGCGGGCCAAGCTTGACCGCATCAAGTCCCGCCTGGTCTGGGCCGTCCCAGTACAGCGTGCCCTCGGCAACGCAGCCTGGCGTTCGGAACTGCGCACGCCCAAGCCGCTCGAGTCCATGATGTCGAATTGCCGGCCGGTTCGCGGTCGCGAGGCGCGGGGCGTACCATCGAGCGGTGAACGAGATGATCGAGCAGTGCAGGGCGATGATGGAAGCCATGACCGGCGGCGACGCGACCTCGTGGATGGCGGGCGTGATGCCGATGGGCGGTGGCATGGGCACGTTCTTCGTCGGGCTGCTGTGGGTGGCGCTGCTGGTCGCGATTGGCGTAGGGCTCGGGTTGCTCATCGTCCGCGGCCGCCATCCCCGGACTGGCGCTGATGCGCGGGAGATCCTCGACAGCCGCTACGCCCGCGGTGATATCGACCGAGACGCTTACGTGCGCATGCGAACCGACCTGGCGGACGGGGCGCCGACCGGCTGAGCGACGCGTGTCGAATGTCGAGAAGGCGCCGGCGGGAGCGAACGACTCCGCGATCCGGCGGGTCGCGCGAACGGCGATCCGGCGGGTCGCGCGAACGGGTAGCACGCGCCGGGCCAGCGCGCCGGCGCGAGGGTCGGATGCTGTTGCTCGGCGCCGCCGGCCTGGCCGTCGTGGGTACACTCGCCCTTCTGGCACTGTGGCCGAGGGGCGGGAGCGGCGGCAGCCCCGGCGCCTGGGCGACGCTGAACACCACCGACGTCCACGCCCTGGCCTTCGCGCCCGACGACGCCTCGCACCTGTACTTCGGACATCACAACGGCTTGCTCGAGTCGCGCGATGGCGGCCGCACCTGGCAGCCGGCAGCGTTGTCCGGCGCCGACGCCATGAACGTGCGCGTCGCCCGAGACGGCCGCATCCAGATCGCCGGACACGAGGTCTACCTGGAGAGCAACAACGGCGGCGCGACCTGGCAGCCGGTCCCCAACGACCTGCCTGGCCTCGACCTCCACGCCTTCGCCGCCGACCCGGCCGATGCCGATCATGCCTGGACCTTCGCCGTCGGCTTTGGGCTGTTCGAGACCACCGATGCCGGCCGGCAGTGGGAGCGGCGCCAGCCCGGAAACTGGGGCTCCTTGGCCGCATACCGGCTGGAAGGCGGCACCGCCCTGGCGGCGGTTGGTCCTGACGGCCTGGTCCGCAGCCTGGACGGCGGGGTCAGCTGGCAGGCGCTCGCCTATCCCGGCGCGCCATTGGCGGGCGGCATCGCCGCCGCGGCCGACGGCAGCGTGTTATATGCGGCGACGAGCGCCGGCCTGCGGCGCTCGACTGACCGTGGACAGACTTGGCAGGAGACGGCCTTCGATGGGGTGGCGCTGGCGGTGGCTATCGCACCCGACGATCCAATGGACGTGGCCGTCGTCGACGACGCCACGCGCTTCTATCGCTCCTCGGACGGCGGCGCCAGCTGGCCGGCTCCGTAACCGGCATGGTCGCGACGGAGACGCGATCGCAACCCTGGCTGCGCGCTTTGGCCGCGGTGCTCGTCCTGGCCGCAGGCGCGGTCCATCTCGGTCAGGTCGGCGTCCACCTCGAGCAGGGCTGGCCGATCGCGGCCTTCTTCGCGATCGTCGGCCTCGTCCAGCTGGCCGCCGCCGTTCTGCTCCTTCGGCCGCGCCCCCGCGGCTGGTTCTGGTTCGGGATCGGCGGCTCGGCGGCGGTGATGGCGATCTGGGCCGTGTCGCGCAACGTCGGACTGCCGTTCGTCGCAGGCGGTGAACCGGAGCCGGTCGGCGTAGCCGACGGATTCGCCAGCCTGGCGGAGGCGTGGACGATCGTCATCCTCGGCCTCTATCTGGCCGGGCAGATGCCCCACTGGCGCCTTTCGCTCTTCAGCCTGGGTGCAGCCCTGACGGTTGGCCTCGCTCTGGTGTGGCTGGCAGTAGCCGGCGCCGACATCTTCAACGCCGACCCGGCCCGGCTGGCGGCGGCACAACCGCATCTCGTCGACTGGCTGGTGGCCGCAGCCGGCATTGCGCTGGCTGGTGGCCTGGTCCTCGCCAGCCGTGCACCGCTCCGTGCGGAGTGGCTTCGCGGTCTCCAACGCGGCCTGGGCGGCGCGACCGTCGTCGCAGCCGCTGCGCTGGTGTGGCTGACCCTTCCGCCAACGATCGGGCAGAACCTGGACTGCCGATACGCACCCCTCTCGACCGTTGTCGCCCGAAGCCACTCCGCCGAGCCTGAGCGGGTCGTGGTCGGCGCCGGTGAGTCCCGAATCTTGCCGATCTTCGAGCTGCGCGTCTGTGGCGCTGATCGGGAGGTGGCGCTGGCTGGCGTCGAGCCGGCGACCGTCATCGGAGACGGCGCGATGGTCGACGGCTTCTGGCTGCTCCCCGTCGGGACGCGCGTCGCCGACGAAGGCCAGCAGACGCTGCCGCCCGGGGCCCTGCCCGTTCCTCCGGGTGATCGCATCAAGGCCGGCCAGCCGCGACAGATGGTCATCGGCCTGCTGGGAACGGGCGCCGGCGACTATGCGATTGGCTCGGTGCGCCTCAGCTACCGCACCGCGGATCCGGGCGTCTTCACCTTCGCCACCTCGGTGACGATCTGTAGTGGCGCTTGTCTCGCAGACTAGCGTCGGGAGCGGGCTTGACCTTGTAGCAGATGCAAGGTTTAGGGTGTCCGCATGCGGATCGGGGATCTGGCTACGCGAGCAGGCACCACAGCTCAGGCGGTGCGCTTCTATGGAGCGCGCGGTCTGTTGCCAGCTCCGCGACGCACGGCGTCGGGCTACCGCGACTATGACCCAGAGGACGAGGAACGGCTGCGGCTCCTATTGGGTCTGCGGCAGCTGGATCTGCCGCTGGACACGGCCGGTCAGCTGGCCGCCATGTGCGCGGCCGGTCGCTGCGACCACGTCTCCGAGCATCTGCGGTCGCTGATCGCGGAGCAGCGCCGGCACGTCGCAGACCGCCAGACGACACTGCGCAAGCTCGACGAACGCCTGGCGCACCTGGAAACCCAGCTCGGATCAGGCGCGCCGCCGCGACCGCTGATCACGCTCGGAAAGGAGGAAGACGATGGCTACCTGTGAGTGCTCCGGCGGCCGCTGCTGCGGCTGCGGCGCCTGCGAGTGCGGCTGCGGTTGCGCCAGCCACGCCAACGGATGACCTGGTCTCGGCGCGTGATCAAGCCGCCGCGTATCGCACATCCTCCAAGTGTTCAATGTCAAGGCCAGGATTGAACGGTTACTCGCGCTACAGAATCCCCTGCTCTACCACTGAGCTAACGGCCCCGCGCTGAGGATACCGACCGATCCTTCGGGTGGCGT
>CAZHZI010000192.1:0-3365 GCA_964536955.1 uncultured Conexibacteraceae bacterium | reverse complement strand
CTTTGCCTTCACGGGCAACAAATTCGAGTTCCGGGCGCTGGGGTCGAGCATGTCGCTCGCCTTCCCCAACACGGTGCTGAACACGATCGCCGCCGAGGCGATCGACGAGCTGGCCGGCAAGCTGGAGGCGAAGACCGGCGGTGGCATGGACACAGCCGAGGCCGTGATCGAGGTGGTGAAGGAGTCCTACACCGCCAACAAGATGGTCTGCTTCGGCGGCGACAACTACTCCGAGGAGTGGCACGCCGAGGCCGAGCGGCGGGGGCTGAAGAACCTGCGCACCACGCCCGACGCCCTGCCCGAGGTGCTCAGCGAGCAGACCGTGGAGGCGTTTGAGAACTACGACGTGCTCTCCAAGCGGGAGCTGGAGTCCCGCTACGAGGTCTGGCTCGAGCAGTACGCGATCCGCGCCAACATCGAGGCCGAGACGACCTACTCGATCGCCAAAACGATGATCTTGCCGGCGGCGCTACACCACCTGGCGACGATCGGCGCGGCGGGGGTCTCCTCCCTGGAGGAGGAGGTGCGCACGTTGATCGACGAGCTGGTCGCGGCGCTGGCTGACCTGGAGAAGGCGAACACCTACCCGGGGGAGCTCGAGGGGCTCGACCTGGCACTCCACGTGCGCGACAAGCAGATCACCGCGATGGCGCTGGTGCGCGAGGCGGCCGACAAGCTGGAGAAGGTCGTCGCCGACGACCTCTGGCCGTTGCCGAAATACGAGGAGATGCTGTTCATCAAGTAGCGACGGCCGGGCCAGTGCCGCCCGGCCCCCCGCCGTGACCTCTATGCGGTGGGGAGCGCGACCTTCGTGAACAGGTATTCGGCGCGGGTTCGCATCGCGCCGTCCTCGGCGTCGTTGTAGCGCTCCCCCAGGGCGATCAGGTCGGCCCTCGCGGCCTCCCATCTGCCCTGTGGCTCGAGCGCCGCCTTCGCCATCACGGTCGGCCCGAGGTTGCGCTCGCAGTGATCGACCCAGCTCTCCACCGACTCCCAGTCGAGATCCGCCATCCGCTTCTCGCAGCTCACTTCCAAGCCCGGAGCTGAGAAGAGGTCGCGCACGTGAGCTTCGTCTCCCCACTTCGCCGGCGGGGTCAGACCCTCGGGCGGCGGCGGAAGATGCTCGCCGAGCGTCTTGAACATCTGCCCGTTAAGGCCCTCGGGAGTCCATGCGGTGACGCCGATGACGCCGCCGGAGCGGGCCACCCTGGCCAGCTCGTCGGCCGCCAGCTGGTGGCGCGGCGCGAACATCGCGCCGAAGATCGAAGTCACCCGGTCGAAGGAGTCATCCGCGAAGGGCAGCTCCTCGGCATTGCCGACGACGAACTCGGCGCTGACGCCTTCCTCCTCGGCACGACGCTTCGCAGCTTCGACCAGCTCGGACACGAGGTCGAGCCCCGTCACGCGAGCCCCGCGCCGCGCGGCCGTGATCGCGGCGTTGCCACTGCCGGTGGCGACATCGAGGAAGTCGACGCCTTCCTCTACGCCAATGGACTCGACAGCCGCATCCGCGACGTCCTGGATGATCGGCGCGAAGTTGGGCCAGTCGCCGGCCGCCCACGTCCTGCGCTGTCCCTCCTTGACCTGTTCAGCGGTTGCAGCGTCCATTCGCTCCTCCTCCGGCTGGAATTACGCTTGAGGCCTGACGCTACTCCTTCATGCCGCCCCCGGCGAGGCGAATCCCTCCAACGGCAGGCCCGCGGGCACGCCCCGCTCGCCGACTCGCATCTTCAGGCCGCCCTTCGGAGAGAGCGTCGGCATCTGGCGAACTTTCATCGTGCGGCCGGGCATCGCGTCGAGGCGGAGGCGCTGCAGCAGCATCGTCGCGACCAGCTTCACCTCGGTCTGGCCGAAGCGCTTGCCGATGCAGATGCGGCTGCCGCCGCCGAAGGGCACGTAGGCGCTGCGCGGCAGGGCGGCCTTGCGCTCACGGGTGAAGCGCTCCGGGATGAAGGCCTCCGGGTCGGGGAAGACCTCGGGAATGCGGTGGCTGGCCCAGGAGGAGTAGTTGACGTAGGCGCCCTTGGGCACGGTGTAGCCGGCGAACTCGAACTCGCGAACGGCGCGCCGTGGGCCGATCCAGGCCGGCGGGTAGAGGCGCAGCACCTCGTCGAGCACCATGTCCAGATAGGGCAGCCCGCTCTCGAGCTGGTCGACCGTGGGGGTGGCGCCGCCGAGCACCCGGTCCTGCTCCTCGCAAAGGCGGGCCAACACCTCGGGGTGGCGCGCCAGCTCGTGCATCATGAAGGTGAGGGTCGAGGTCGAGGTGTCGTGGCCGGCGAACATCAGGGTCATCGTCTGGTCGCGGACCTCGCGGTCGGTGAAGGCCTCCCCCGCCTCGCCGCGGGCGCCGATCAGAAGGCTGAGGATGTCCCGCCGGCTGGGATCCGCCGCCGCGCGGCGGCGGGCGATCTCATCGAACACGATCTCATCGAGCACGGCGCGGGAGGCGTTCATCCGGCGCCAGGGGGAGCCGGGGCCGCGCAGGAACCGCAGCGGGAAGTCGATCCCGTAGAAGCCGAGGGCGCGCTCGAAGTGCTCGGCCGCGGTGGCGCCCTTGCCCCCCTCGGCGGGGTCGAGCCCGAGCAGGGCGCGCATCGCGATCCGCATCGCCAGGTTGCGCATCCAGCCATAGAGGTCGACGACCTCGCCGGGGCGCAGGGTGGCGATCGCAGCATCCGCCTCGGCCGCCATCAACTCGATCATCGAGGTCAGCTGCTCGCGGTGGAAGGCGGGCAGCATGATCGCCCTAGCCCGGTCGTGGTAGTCGCCGTCGATCGTCAGCAGGCCGTCGCCGAGCAGCGGAATCAGGTCGCCGAAGCTCGACTCCCGCCAGTGGAAGTTCTCCGGGTGGGCGACGGTGATGAAGTGGTTGGCCTCCGGCCCGAGCATGAAGACGACACGGGAGTAGAAGAGGCGGGTGCTGAAGATCGGCCCGTGCTCCTCGTAGAGGGAGAGCAGGATCGGCAGCGGGTCGTGGGCTATCTGATGGGTGCGGGAAAAGCTGAAATCGCCCGGCCCCGGAGGAAACTTGCCCCGGCCCTGCCACTCGGCGCGCACGTCGTCGGCGATCCGCCGCAACGGGTTTGACGACCCCTGAGGAGGTTTGGCGACGGACGTCGGGGTCTCGACGGGCACGGCCAGATCCTAGTTGGCTGACTGGCCAAGCCCGCGGCGAGCCACCTTCGGGACCACGCCGACAATCGCGCCCAGCCAGAGGCTCTAGCCGGAAGCAGAGACGGCGAGCTGGCCGCAGGCGGCGTCGATGTCGCGGCCGCGGGTGAGGCGAACCGTGGCCGTGAGGCGGTGCTCGGCGAGGATCGCGCGGAAGCGCTCGGTCTGCTCGGGGGGGGAGCCGTCGTAGG
>CAZHZI010000191.1:0-3379 GCA_964536955.1 uncultured Conexibacteraceae bacterium | reverse complement strand
CGGGATGAACGCACCTCTGGTGTACCAGTTGTCCTGCCAAGGGCACCGCTGGTTAGCTACGTGCGGATCGGATAACCGCTGAAGGCATCTAAGCGGGAAGCCGACCTCGAGATGAGCTCTCCCATCCCCTTGAGGGAGTAAGACCCCTGGTAGACCACCAGGTTGATAGGCCGGCGGTGCAAGCGCAGTAATGCGCTCAGCCGACCGGTACTAATGGGTCGAGGGCTTGACGGATATTTTTACTCTGAGGTCTTGTGCAGTTTTCAAGCTCCACCGGGGCGGTCTCGCAATATTCCGGTGGCGCATGGCGAGGGGGAAACACCTCTTTCCCATTCCGAACAGAGCAGTTAAGCCCCTCAGCGCCGATGGTACTTGGAGGGCAACCTCCTGGGAGAGTAGGTCGCCGCCGGTTCTTGTTTCGTCATCGAGCCCGACCGGACCGGTCGGGCTCGATCCGTTTCGGCGCCTTGCGGCTGGGAAGGTTCTCGGCCAGGAAGGAGCGCAGGTGTGCCTCGTAGAGCATTGGGTCGACGTTCCAGGCCTGTGTATGCCCTGCCCCTGGGACCCGGTAGTAGGTGACATGGGCGGGGAGCTCCTGTGCGAAGGCCTCGCTGGTCGAGATGGGTACCACCTGGTCCTCGCTGCCATGGAAAAGGAGGATCGGCAGGCGAAAGTCTTCGCTGTGGTCGATCGCGTCGAGCCGGTTCCAGTCGGCATCGATGCGGGCGCCAATCATCCATTCAACGGGCTTGGAAGAGAATCCAGGAAGGCCCATCTGCTCGGCGTTGAAGGAGAGGATTGCCTGCCAGTCGAGAGCGGGAGCGTCGAGGACCAGTCCGGCTACCCGCTTTGCGAGCCGCGAGCGCTCTACGAACTGGGCGATGATTGCGCCGCCCATCGAGTATCCGATCAGCACCAGCCGCTTGGCTCCATTCGCAAGGGCGAACTCGGCTGCCGATTCGAGATCGCGCCACTCGGTTAGCCCCATCTGGTGTAGACCATCCGGACTGCTGGGGGCGCCGATGTCGTCGCGGTAGGTGATCAACAACGCGGGCAAGCCGGTATGACGTAGGAAGGGCGCGAGGCGAAGCCCTGCCTCGGGGCTGTCATTAATTCCGTGCACGACGATTGCCCAAGTGCGCGTCCGGCTGCCGATCTTCCAGGCAGGCATCGGCCCGAGTTCGCCGGAAATGCTTACAGCCCTGAAGGGAAGCCCCCGCGCCTCTCGCGGGTTCCCCTCGTAGACATCGGTGTCGAACCCCGCGTCCGTTTCCGGCTCGAGGTGGCCGTGCACCGCATGCAACTCGCGGGTGACCGTCTCGCTGTCTGCGCTCACCACCGACCCGACCACGGCATGGCCGGCATCCCAGTCCAAGCCATACAGACCAGGACGGGTGGTCGCATCTGATCTGGAAAAGACAATGCGTCCTGGTGAGACAGCCCGGATCGTGACATCCGCCGACCATTCTGATCTATCGGGCACCAACACCTCGGAGGAGAAGGTCCAACTCGCCACGATCCCGAACCCGATAGCGGCAACAACCGCAACCGTCGCCATCCCGATCACCCCCCGTTGCCGGCGGTGTGGTCGGGCCTCCGCTTCTGGCCTAGAAGCGCGTGGCAATGCCAGCGCTGCGATCAGCCGCGCAAGGGCCGGGGCCAGAGGGGGATGGTTGCAAGCGGTGGCGACCCTGGCAGCTCGAGCCGGGATTCCCAACGGGCTCGAGCCCGTACTCGCCGAGAGTCGCGAAGTCGATCAACAGGTCCACGGCGTTGGATAGCCGCCCAGCCAGTGTTGTCTTCGTATCGAACATGAGTTCGTAAATTACGGAGAGGCTCGGACGCCTTTCCGGTTCTGCAGCGGCTTTTGCATTTCGTGCCTGGAACGGCCCCCTAACGGGAACGGGCCCTTCCCGGCAAAGGAGAGGAGGAGGGCAGCCGTTCGCGCCGGCGCCTCCACGTTGGGGGAATGGCCCACGTTCTCAATCAGCTCGGTGCGCGCCCACGGGACAGTGGCGGCGTAGGCGTCCAGCGAGGCCTCGGGGTTATCGATGATCTGCTCCTCGGCGCCCATGAGCACCAGCAGCGGCTTTCCGCTTTTCTTCATCCGCTTGTCAAGCGACTCTTCATTGCCGTAGTCCCCGGAGGCCGTGGGGGAGTCGTCGTAGGCGCTGAACGTCATCCGGTCGACGTCCTCGACAAATGCGTCGGGAACCTCGAAGCCCGGCGCGAAGGCCACCTCCAGCCCTTCTTGATGGCGAAGTCCGGCTTGACTCGCCAGAGGAACTCCCCGGTTATCGGGGCGAATGCAAGGTTGGCGAGGAGCCCCAGGTCCCCCTCTTCGTGACTGGGCGCCGTGCCGATGATCGCGATGCGATCGACCAGTTGCGGCGACTGCTGCGCGAGGGCCACGGCGACGGTGCCGCCGAGCGAGTGGCCGACCACGAGCGCGTCGCGCACCGCGAGCCTCTCCAGCGCCTGCGCGACCAGGTCCGCCTGGTTCTCGATCGAGTAGCCGGAGGCCGGCTTTTCCGAGCCGCCGTGGCCGAGCAGGTCGAGCGCGACGACGCGGTGATCGCGATCAAGGCGGGGCATCAGCCGGTCCCACCAGTCGATTGCGCAGGTAAAGCAGTGGATGAGAACGATTGGGCGGGGGCGGCGCGGGCCTCTGTCGACCACCTGCACGTCACCGCCCGGCAGCTCGATGATCCTGCCGTCCGGCACGGTCACCTCGGCCGGCTCGGTTTCGTCGCCGACCAGCAACGCGTTGACGGCCAGCAACGCGATCAGGGCCACGAGGGCGCCGATGCCGATCTTCCAGCCTCTCCCCATGTCGGCCGTTACCCTAGCCGAGGCCCATGGAGAAATTCGTAATCCAGGGTGGCGCCCCGCTCTCAGGAGAGCTGATCGTCGCCGGCAATAAGAATGCGGCGCTGCCGATCCTCGCCGCCTGCCTGCTGACCGAGGAGGAACTGCTGCTGCACCGGGTGCCGCGGATCCGCGACACCGAGGCCCAGATCGCGCTGCTGGAGCAGCTGGGCGTCGAGGCGGCATGGGTGGACGACAACAGCGTTCGGCTCTGTGCCCGCGGTATCACCGAGACGGCCGTCGACGAGGAGATCTCGAGCCGAATCCGCGCCTCATTCCTGCTCGCCGGACCGCTTTTGGCCCGCTTCGGTGAGGCGAGAATGCCGCCCCCCGGGGGCGACTTCATCGGCCGCCGCCGGCTCGACGCCCATCTCGACGCCTTCAAGGACCTCGGGGCTCGCGTCGACGGCGACCGCTGGATCGAGCTGACCGCGCCGGGTGGACTCCGCGCCTGCGAGATCTTCATGGACGAGCCCTCGGTGATGGGCACCGAGAACGCTTTGATGGCCGC
>CAZHZI010000190.1:0-3389 GCA_964536955.1 uncultured Conexibacteraceae bacterium | reverse complement strand
GAGCGCGTCGAGAGCCCCGATATCCGCGCCGGCATGGCGATGCTCATTGCGGCGCTTGCCGCCGAGGGGACCTCGGAGATCGGCAACATCCGCCAGATCGATCGTGGCTACGAGCAGATCGACGAGCGGCTGCGTGGCCTCGGTGCGCAGATTGAACGGGTCTCTGCGGAGGTCCCGGCATAGCAGGGCTTCCGCGCTCGCTCTCGTAAGGTCCGGCGGATGATTCACCCGATTCCCCCCGGAACCCGTGACGTGCTCCCCGACGAGATGCGGGAGCTGCGGCGCCTGCACATTGCGCTGATCGACGTCTTCGAGCGCCGGGGCTACGGTGAGGTGGCGACGCCGGCGATCGAGTACGACGAGGTGCTGGCGCGTGGGGACGGGCGCACCGCGGCCAGTGCGTACCGCTTCTTTGACGAGCGTGGGGACCTGCTGGCGCTCCGCTCGGACATGACGGTTCCGATTGCGCGGATGGTTGCTTCGCGCTTCGCGAACGCCGAATCGCCGTTGCGTCTCTGCTACCTGGCCAACGCTTATCGAGCGGTACGTCCGCAACGCGGTCAGATGCGCGAGTTCGCCCAGGCCGGGGTCGAGCTGATCGGGGCACCAGCGCCGCAGGGCACTGCGGAGGTCGTCGAGGTCCTCGAGGCGGCGCTCGACGCCGCCGGGCTGACCCGCGCCGTCGTCGGGCTGGGCGACGCGGACCTCTACCGCCAGCTTCTGACCGAGTTTGGAGTCGAGGGTGCGGCTCGAGACTCGGTCCTGGAACGCCTGGCGACACACGACCTGGTCGGCCTCGAGGCGGAGCTCTCCGAGCTGGAGGGGATCAGCGATGAGCAGGGCGCGACCTGCGTCGCCCTCTCCCAGCTTCGCGGCGGTCGGGAGGTGCTCGACCAAGCGCGGGCTTTGGGCGGCGACGCGGTCGCGCGCGCCACGACGCGGATCCAGGAGACCTTCGAGGCGCTGGAGGCTCGCGGCGTGGCCGACCGGGTGCAGATCGACCTTGGCCTACTGCGCGATCTCGGCTACTACAGCGGCGCCATCCTCGAGGTCTACGACCCTGCCCTCGGTCATGTGCTCGGTGGGGGTGGTCGCTACGACCGCCTGCTGAAGCGCTTCGGCGTCGACCTGCCGGCCGCGGGGTTTGCCCTCTACCTGGAGCGGGTCCACATCGCCCAGACGGAGGAAGAGTCCCAAAAGGAGGCCGGCCCATGAGCGTCGAGGTCGCCGGAATGGGCCGTGCCAAGGCCGGCGGGCCGCTGAAGCTGGCGGTGCCGCGCGGCGCCCTCCTCCGAGGCACGCTCGACGCGCTCGACGCGGTTGGCATCGACACGACCGCGGCGCGCGGGGAATCGCGCTCGCTGATCTTCGAGGGCGACGGCATCACATTGGTCACGATGCGGCCCTCGGACGTGCCCACCTACGTCGAGGCGGGGGCCGCCGACGTCGGCATCACCGGCAAGGACGTGCTGTTGGAGCAGTCGGATCGGATGGTCTACGAGCTGCTCGACCTCGGCTTCGGCCGTTGCCGGATGGTGCTTGCAGGGCGCAAGGGAGACGAGCGGCTCGGGGAGTCCGAGCGCCGGCTCGGAATGATGCGAATCGCGACGAAGTATCCGCGCGTTGCCGAACGGCACTTCGAGGAGACGGGGCGGCAGGTCGAGGTGATCGAGGTGAAGGGGTCGATCGAGCTGGCCCCGCTGATCGGCCTCGCGGACGGAATCGTCGATCTGGTCGCGACGGGACGGACGCTGGAAGAGAACGATCTTGAGATCCGCGAGGAGATCGTCGAGTGCTCGGCCCGTTTCGTTGCCAATCGAGTCGCCCACAAGCTGCGCGCCAGAGAGGTCGACGAGCTGACGGCGAAGCTCCGCGATCGGACCGCGCAATGAGGGCACGGCACTTCGAATGGATGGGCGCCGGGCGAACAGCCGGCGCGATCCGGGACTGGGCCTCGGCAACGGCGCCGCAGGTCGATGCTGCTCCAATCGAGGAGGAGGTGCGCAAGGGCGGCGATGAGGCGGTGTTGAAACTGACGGCCCGCTTCGATGCCACCGAGCGCGCCACCGAATCGCTGCGTGTCGAGGTGGGGGAGGACGGGAGTGCGCTGTCCCGAATCGACCCGCCGCTGCGAAGGGCGATGGAGCTTGCCGCCGCCAACGTGCGCGCCGTGGCCGAAGCCCAGCTCGATCAGGCGCCGCGCCAGGTCGAGCTGCCCCAAGGTCAGACGGTGACGATGCGGGAGGTGCCGATCGGCGCCGCCGGTGTCTACGCGCCGGGGGGGCGGGCCGCCTATCCGTCAAGCGTTTTGATGTGCTGCATTCCCGCCAGGGTCGCCGGCGTGGAGCGCATTGCGCTCGCCTCCCCACCGAGCCCCGACGGCAGGGTCAACCAGCTGGTCCTCGCCGCCGCCGAACTGTGCGGGGTCGATGAGATTTACGCGATGGGGGGCGCGCAGGCGATCTTCGCCCTTGCCTACGGGACCGAGACCGTCGCCGCGGTCGACGTGATCGCCGGCCCGGGGAATGCCTGGGTGCGGGAGGCAAAGCGCATGGTTTACGGCCAGGTCGGGATCGACTCGCTTGCCGGTCCCTCCGAGCTGATGGTGGTCGCCGGACACGACGTCGACCCCGGGTGGGCCGCGCTCGACCTCTGTGCCCAAGCGGAGCACGGTGGCGAAGGGCCCCTGGTCGCCGTCGCGGTCGAGGAGGCCGTTCTGGCCGCCATCGCGAAGGCCACCGAGGACGCCGCCGCCGAGCGTCCCGGCGTCGGCGACGCGCCGCTGGCGCTGGCCCAGGTCCCGGACCTCAGCGACGGCATCGACCTCGCCAACGCCTTCGCCCCGGAGCACCTCGAGCTGCTGGAGGAGGACGCGGCGCGGCTCGTCGACAAGGTGACGACCGCCGGTTGCGTCTTCATCGGGCGTCACGCCGCAACCGCCTTCGGCGACTACGCCGCGGGCTCCAATCACGTGCTGCCGACCGGCGGCGCCGGTCGCTTCTCCGGCCCACTCGGCCCCGGCGTCTTCCGTCGTAGCGTGCCCAGCGTGAGCATTCCGGCGGGCGCCGCGACGGCGCTGGCGCCGCAAGTGGATGCCCTGGCACGCGCCGAGGGTTTCCCCGTCCACGGCGAGTCGGCGATGATTAGGCGATGACCCGCGTGGCGAAAAGAGAGCGCAGCACGGCCGAGACCCAGATTCGGCTCTCCCTCGACCTCGATGGGGGGGAGGCGAGCGTCTCCACCGGAGTCGGCTTCCTCGATCACATGCTCGACCTGGTGGCTCGCCACGGACGGCTCGGACTGAAGGTCGAAGCCAGCGGCGATTTGGAGACCGGCGCCCACCACACGGTGGAGGACGTCGGCATCGCGCTGGGCGAGGCGTTCGCCGA
>CAZHZI010000189.1:0-3404 GCA_964536955.1 uncultured Conexibacteraceae bacterium | reverse complement strand
GGGTCTGTCAGCGTCGGAAGCGCGGCCCTTGGCGGCGGCGGAGCGGGGGGCGCGGTCGGCGCAGCCCTCGGCACCAAGGCCGTCGCCGGCGTCGTCACCGCTGCCGTGCTCACCGCAGGCGCAGTCGAGGTGAAGCAGGTGGTCCCGGGGTCCGACGGCCCAAGCGCCAAGGTCGCGCACGTCAAGCAGCACCGCCCGACGCCGGCGGCTGTGCCGACACGCGTCTCCCATCCGGCCCCTCCGGTTCCCCCGCAGGCGACCGAGCCGGCGCCTGGGCCCGCTCCGGCCCCGGTCAAGGAAACGCCCGCGGCTTCGGCCGAGGCGCCCGCCGACGCCGCCGAGGGGTCGAGCACGGCGTTCTCGGATCATCCCGAGGTCGTCGCAGACGTCCCCGATGGAACGGCTGTCGGCGGCGGGGCTACGCCGGTCGGTGCGCACCCGGCGAGCGGCACGACCACGGTCGTCGTCACAGTCGGCGGCACGACCACCGCCGAGCCCCCGGCCCCTTCGAGCCCGCCTCCCGCGACGGCGGAACCGCCCCCGGCGGAGCCTCCGCCTCCCGCGACGAGCAGCGACCCGCCGCCTCCAGAAACTGCTGCGACCTCGGACCCGGCTGAGCCGCCGGCGCCCTAGCCGAGCCGAAGCTCCTTCCTCCCGCCTACTACAGGCCGATTACTTTGAGCCGGCGCATCAGGCAGGTACCGGCGAACTTGCGAGTCTCGGCGAGCGTGTAGCCGAACAGCTCCCAGTCGTCGCCCTCGGGCGCCCAGGGGGGCGAGAGCACCCCGTCGGCGACCGGTAGAGCCTCCTCCAGGGTGCGCTGGATCGCTGCCTTGTAACGCTCGTCCTCGCGTGCCTTCTCGCGCAGGAAGACCGAGCCGAAGGCGACGTGCCGGTGCTCATCGCGGGCGACTTTCTGGAAGCCCTCGACAAACGCCGGCAGGGTCTCCTGCTGCTCGTTGTAGTCCATGATGAAGTGCTGCCCGGTAAGGGCCAGCATCCCCTCGATCACCATGTGGTAGAGGGTGATCGCCTCGACCAGGGCCTCGGTGTCCTCAGGCTCGGTCGAGAGGCGGTCGGTGCGCTCCTTCAACATCCCGTCGAAGAGTCGCCCGAAGTTGTCGTTGAGGTGCTGGGAGGTCTCCTCCAGCATCTCGGTGAGGCCGTCGGCCTCCAGCACACCGACCTCCCGGTAGAAGCGCTCGAAGAAACGCACGTGGCGAGCCTCGTCGGCGATCTGCGTGCAGAGGAAGATTTTCTGGTCCTCCGTGGGGGCCGCACGGATGATCGGCCCCAGCTCCTCCGCGACCTTCTGCTCGCCGATAAAGAACGAGGAGAGCCCATACATGCGCTGGAAGCGCTCCTCCGCGCTGATTCGCTCATGCCAGTCCTCGCGGTCGCGGGTGAAGTCCAGCTCCTGGGTCTGCCACTGCTGGCGCTCCCAGAGCCTGTACAGCTCCTCGTAGCTGAGCAGCTTTACGTCCGCGGTGGTGTCCGCGGCCTCCATGAGGGCGGGGTCCGTGGTGGCCTGGAAGTCCTCGCGCTCGGTGCGGGACCGGGTGCCGGTTGCCTCACGTGCTTCCATGCTCGCTCTCCTCGGCTCGACGGTGGCGGGTCGGGCGAGCCTAGCACCCGGCTGGCTGGTCAGCCAGACGAGTGGGTCTCGCCCGGAGCGAGGAGCACGACCTTCGAAGAAGTCTTCGATTCGACCTCGGATTTGAATGCCTCGGCGTCGGTTTCAATCGGCGGAAAGGTGTCGTAGTGCATCGGGATCACCGTCCCGGCGCCGACGAACCCGGCCGCGACGACCGCGTCGCGGCGGTCCATCGTGTAGTGGCCGCCGATCGGCAGGAGGGCGACGTCGATGTCGCTGCGCTCCGCGATCAGCTTCATGTCGCTGAAGAGACAGGTATCTCCGGCGTGGTAGACGGTCGTCTCCCCGATCTTGATCACGAGGCCCGCCGCCACCCCGATCGGTGTGCCGTGCTCGGCGCTGTACGGCGCTTCGTCGGAGCCGGGAATCGTGTTCGTGTGCCAGGCGGGCACAAGGCTGACGTATCCCCAATCGAACTCCACCGTGCCGCCCAAGTTGGGGTCGCTGACGGCCTCGACCCCCTGGCCCTGGAGCCAGTTGGCCAGCTCGACGATGGCGATGCAGTGCGCCCCGGTCCGCTTGGCGACCGGGACCGCGTCCGCCATGTGGTCCACGTGGCCGTGGCTGATCGCGATGTGCGTGGGGTTGAGGTCCTCTGCGCTCGCCACCGCCTTCGGGTTGTTGGGCTTGAGGAACGGATCGACGAGCACGGTCGTCTCACCCGCGCTCAACTCGAAGCACGATTGGCCGTGGAAGCGGATCTCCATTCGTTCGTCTCCTTATCTTCGGTTAGTGCTGGGCACGCCGGCTCGCGGCGGCGAGGCCGGCGAGGCCGCCAACGGCGCCGCCGACCAGGCCGACGACGACGCTGGCCGTGGAATCGAAGACCGGCAGGGCGAGCAGCACCGCGGCGGCAACCGCCACGCCGATCGGGTCGAAGTCGTCGTCGACCGCGCCGCGGGACTCCGAACGGCGGATCGCGAACCAGGCGGCGACGGCGCCGAGCGCCATTCCGTTGCCGCCGGCGATCACGGCGACATCTCCCCGGGCGTCGGCGATTCCCGCCGCCGCCAGCATCCCCAGCGAGCCGCAGGCAAGGAGCAGAAGGCCGGTGGCGAGGCTGCCCAGGCGCCGCTCCAGCGGGATCGCGAAGATCGCCAGGCCGACCGCGACGACGAACAGGAAACCGACGTCGACGTAGGCGAAGGGAGCCGCAATGAAGCGCCACCACTCGCCCGCGATCGGCACGACCAGCCCGCCGAAGGTAGAGAGGGGGTCCCCGCTCGCCTTCTGGGCGATCAGGAGGACGGCGGAGCCGAGGATTGCGGCCAGAGTCGCATAGGGGCGCGCCGGGCGCGCCTCGCCCTGGGTCCGGGTGCGGCTGAAGCGAGGGCGCCTGGCGCGCCGCGAGGGCTTCGCCTCAAAGGAGTCGCCGCGACGCTCCAGCTTCGGCGCCCGCTTGCGCATCCGGCCCCCGCAGTAGGGGCACTCGGTGACATAGGGGCTGACCTCGGAGCCGCAGTTCTTGCAGATGACGCTGAGCTCGGTCTCGCTCACGGTTTGTCGAGGATAACCGCCCGCCCCAGCCGCTCGGACCCTCCCCGGTGGCATACTGCGAGCCGCACCCGTCTTCGAGGAGGAAACCGCGTGGAAGTGAAGAGCCTGACCGAGCAGAAGTCACTGCTTGCAGCCCTGCCAGCGGGCAAACGAGCCCGTCTGCACCGGTTGCTGTTCGAGTTCGGCCCCGGCGACGGAACGCTGATGCTGCTGCCGATCGACCAGGGCATCGAGCACGGCCCGCGAGACTTCT
>CAZHZI010000188.1:0-3442 GCA_964536955.1 uncultured Conexibacteraceae bacterium | reverse complement strand
TGTGCTCAGCCTTCAATTTCTGCTCCTGTACGGCCGCTATGTCGCCGACACCCTCTCGGGAGCCCGGGCCATTCGCGCCACTGATGCGCTCGCCGCCACCTGCCCCCTGACGCACAAGCTGGCCAACCAATATCTGCTGTCGATGCTCCTCGGTCGGCGCGCCGAGATGCTCGAGATCCCTGTTCAGTTCTTCGCCATCTCGCCCGATCAGGTGCGCCGAACCTCGATCATGGACGGCATTCGCTCGGTCGGCATCGCGATCCGCGAGCGGCTGAGGAACTCAAGCTGATTCGACGTTGAGCCGGTGCGGAGTCCCAGGAACCAGCGTCGTCAACGCCCGGTGACGGGCGTGCGCGCGGGCGCGACGGACACACCGAATCGCTCGACCACGACCTGCATGTCCGGCTGGCTCGCGAGGTTCTTGGACTCCAGGGGATCGGCGGCCCAATCGTAGAGCTGCGGCGGCCGGCTGTCATGTTCGATGTAGTGCAGCGCCTTCGAGACGACCGAACGAAGGGAGCCCTCCCGGACGGGCGCGGTACGCTCCGCCCACGGGCGGTGCCGCATTTCGGAGAGCGGCGCCGGCCAGTCGGGCGGCTCGATCGGATCCATCCAGAGGCGCTGGAGCGGAGGCGCGGCGAAGGAGTGCCAATCGCTGCCCACCAGGTTCAGGATCGTCGCCGGAATACTCGCATTCGTCACGGGTGACGTCACCCGCCTGTGCCCGGGAATACCACCCGGCCACCAGATGATGAGCGGCACGTGAATCACTTCCCGATACAGGTGCCGACCGTGCAGGAACCCCCCGTGTTCGTGAAACTCCTCGCCATGGTCCGACGTGATGACGACCAACAATTCCCGGTCGGAGTTCCGCGCTCGGAGCGCGGACATCAACGCGTCAATCTGCGCGTCGACGTAGGCGAGGCCTCCGTCATAGGCATCGATCTCACTCTGCAGCGCGTCAGGCGTCAGCGTCTCCGGGACGTGCAGGTCCCAATTCAGGAGGCCGCCCGGATTCGGCACGGTCGTGAACCGGTTGCGGTAGGGCTGGGGCGGGAGGTATGGGTCGTGCGCGTCCAGGTAGTTCAGGACCGCAAAGAACGGCCGGTCGGTGGCTCGGCTGATCCACTCAAGCGCGGATTGACTGATCTCGGTCGCTCGCCGCCGCGCCGGAATGTCCTCCCACCCCAACGGCTGAAGGAGACGCGTCGCAATCCGCCCATAGGCGGTTCGCATGACGCGATCTGGGACCGAATGAAAGAAGTCGTCGAAGTGCAGGAACCCCTGGCCGAACCCGTGCTCGCGCGTGAACCAGAACGTGTTAGCGGAGAACGCTCCGGTGCGATAGCCCAGGGTCTGCAGTCGTTGAGGCAGGTTCTCATAGGCCGCCGCGGTGTGCTGCTTCGACGTCTGCCATTCCACGCCGTGCTGGTAGGGATAGAGTCCGGTCAAGATGGACGCATGCGACGGCAGCGTGTAGCTCGACGTGGAAAAGGCGTTCTCGAAGAGGACGCCCTCGTTCGCCAACCGGTCGAGCGTCGGGCTGGAGGGGCGCCCGTAGCCGTAGCTGGACAGATGGTCCGCGCGAAGCGCGTCGACGATGACGATCAGGATGTCCGGCTTCGTCGGGCTGGCGGCTGGCAGTCGGGCGGTCGAGACGCGCTCTGTCAGCCAGAAGCCCCCCTCGATCCCGATGCCCGTGAGGAGCGTCGCGCCGGCCACCCAGGGGAGCGCCCGGCGGCTGAGCCGCACCGCGAGCATGGTGTGTTGGCCGTACCAGCGCGTCACCGCTGCGGCCATGCCGACCAGCAGCAGCAGCACGGCGTAGGGTTCAATCCATTCCTTCAGCAGCAGTGACAGCCACGGCAGGACGGCGGCCGCCACCAAACTGAACACCACACTGACCTCGATCCTGCGTGACGCTGAAGCGGCCAGGATCGGCGCGGCGAGGAGCGCCAGCAGGCCGAGCAGCGCGCCATTGAAGGCGGCGCTTATCCAGATGATCTGGTACCAGGAGTTCTCGAGAAAGCCGAGCTTCTGGAGCGCAATATGGATGACACCTTCGAGCAGGCCGCCAGTCAAGCCGAGGACGAGGGCGACAAGCAATAGATCGCGGCTGAGTCGAACACTGTCCGGCGCGGAGCCACGTGGCGGCCTGCCGCGGTCGGCGGGCTCCTGCCGTGCCTGAGGGTCGAGGGCTCGCCACACCATAATCTCAGAGCTCAATCGCCGGCGCATGTCTCGCGCCCCGCCCGTATCGCGCGTAGGTGCGCACCGCGATGAACCAGTCGCGCGCGCCGATCTTCTTGCCCTCCTCGCGGCTGCGCGGAGAGTAGCGGATGGGCACCTCGCGGATCGTCTGCCCAGAGCCGAGGACCTTCGACGTGATCTCGTGGTCCAGCTCGAACCCGGTCGTATGCAGTTCGATGCCCTTGATCACCGGCGCGCGAAAGAGCTTCAGCGCCGTGACCGTGTCGGTCAGATACTGGCCGGTGAACCACCACTGGACCAGGCTGAGACTCCGCCCGCCCAGGTAGGCGCCCCAGCTTTGGCCGCGGTGTTTGGTCGGGCGACCACCCCTGGACAGGTAGCGGCTGCCGTAGACCGCGCCCACGCCCGATCGGACCAGTTCGTCAATCATGGGGATGTAGTCGGCGGGCTCGTATTCGAGATCGGCGTCCTGGATGATGAGCAGATCGCCGCCCGCGCGCGCGATGCCGGCGCGCACTGCCGCGCCCTTGCCCGAGTTCCGCTCGAGTTGGTGCAGAGTGACGCCGGCAATTTCGCGCACAATCGCGGCCGTCCGATCCCTCGATCCGTCGTCGACGACGATCACCTCTTTGGTCAGGCCAAACCGCGACAGGTCCACCGCAAGCACCTTGCCGACGAGATCGGCGATGAACCGTTCTTCGTTATACGCGGGAATGACGACCGACAGGCGCCTGAGCTCAGAGCCGTCCACTCAGGTACACCTCCAGGGCACGCAGATCGTCCGGCGTGTTGACGCCTACCGCCTCTTCCGTCGAGACCAGGGGGAACGTCCGCACGAGGGCACGTGAGGCCAACCAGGGGATGAAGGGGAGAAAGTTTCGCTCGAGGGTCCCGGCGCCGGTCGGCGCCAGGCCGTCGTACTCCACCAGCCTGCGGAGGTACGCGTCGAGTCGAAGCGCGAACAGCCCAGCGTCGCTCTCGCCGGCCGCCGGCATGTCGTCGCCTTCGCGGCGCTGCAGGACGCGGACGATCGTGCCCTGCTCGTCGCGGGCGAAGTGGATGTACGGCGGGCTCTGCCGCACCGTGGGGAACACCAGCGCCGCGCCGGGCTGGCGCGCCATCTCGGCGGCAAGCCGATCGACGGTACCGGCGCTGATGGCGATCTGGTCGCACCAGGTCACCCACACTTCGTCAGGTCGGCAGGCCTCGATCACCGGCCGGGCGCACAAGA
>CAZHZI010000187.1:0-3461 GCA_964536955.1 uncultured Conexibacteraceae bacterium | reverse complement strand
GCCGTAGAAGCCGATGTTGGCGATGTGGTGCTGGCTGCAGCCGTTCGGGCAGCCGCTCATCTTGATGTGAATGCCCCGGGTCAGCGGGTCCTCGATATCCATCGCGGTGATTCGCTCCTTGATCGCCTTGTTGAGGCCCATCGAGCTGGTGATCCCGAGTTTGCAGCTGTCGGTGCCGGGGCAGCTGACCACGTCGGTGATCTCCCGCGCGCCGGCCTCGGCGAGACCCAGCTCGCCCAGCCGCCGCCAGACGTCGTAGAGCGCCTCGTCTCGCACCCAGCGCAGGACGAAGTTCTGCTGGACGGTGCTGCGCGCGTAGCCGCCGGTGAGGTCGCGCATGATCGCCGCCAGGCCGCGGAACTGCTCCGGGGTCAGATCGCCCCGCTCGACCTTCACCTCGACGGTCGAGAAGCCGTCCTGGCGCTGTGGCTGCACGTTGCCCTGGAGAAAGCGCTCGAACTCGGAGCGGTCGCCGTTGGGCGATGTCGGAGTCGCCGGGACGGGGGGCGCCCCAGCCTCCTCGTCGACATCGAAGCGCAGCCGCTCGACATCGAACTCGCGCTCGCCGACCCAGTCGCCGCGCAGCTCCTCGTCGACCAACTCACGGAACGCGTCGATGCCGATTTTGTCGACCAGGACCTTGATCCGGGCGCGAGCGCGGTTGACGCGCAGCCACTCCTGCCGATCGAAGATCCGCAGGACCGCCTCGGAGACCTTCAGGTAGTCGCCGTTGTCGGCTTCGACGAACTCATAGAGGGTCGGCGCGACGCGGGCCATGATCGAGGTGCCGCCGCCGACCCGCACCTCGAACCCCCTGACGCCGTCCCGCTCCCGCGAAATGAAGGCGATGTCGTGAATGCCGGTGATCGCCCGGTCCTCGTCGGAGCCGGTGAAGGCGGTCTTGATCTTGCGCGGCATCAGCTGGGTCGTCGGGTGACGGACGAAGTAGCGCACGTAGGCGCCCGCGTAAGCCGTCGGGTCGAAGACCTCGTCGGCGGCGACGCCGGCCCACGGATCGCCGGTGACGTTGCGCACCGTGTTGCCACAGCCCTCGCGGGAGGAGAGGCCGACCGCGGAGATCTCGCGGATCAGCGCCTCCATGTCGGGCAGCGGCACGTGATGGATCTGGATGTTCTGGCGGGTTGTGACGTGGCCTTTGTTGAGCGGCGCGTACCGCTCGACGACGCTCGCGAAAGCCTCCATCTGCTCCGGGGTGACACCGCCGAAGGGAAGCTTCACCCGCACCATCTGGACGTCGGGCTGGCGCTGGCCATAGACGCCCTGTTTGAGCCGGAAGCCGATGAACTGGTTTTCCGGCGTCTCGCTGGCGAGGAACTTCTCAGCCTCGTTGTCGAAGTCGTCGAACTCCCGCTCGAGGATCGGGATGACGTGGCCGGGGACGTTCTCGTAGCGCTCCGGGTTCTCCAGCGAGCCACGGCCCTTGCCGCGCTGCTCCTTGCCCTCGGCCGTATCCAGGCCATCGAGGATGCTTTGGGCCTTGCCTTCCTGCGGCGGGGCCGAAACCGGTTCCATCTGTGAGCGTCCTCCTGTCCGGGTGCGAATGCTGGGCCGGGCTTTACTACCCGAGTCAGCAAAATAGCAAAACCTGACAGGGATTCAGGTATTTAGCCTAGAGGGCGGCTGCTTGCGTGCCTGGAGGATGGACGCCGCCTCTCCGGACTCGGCCACGTAGCCGCCATCGGGATCGAGTGGCAGGCCGGCCTCCTCCCAGCCGACGATCCCCTCGCTCAGCTTCGCCGCGTCGTAGCCGGCCTCGGCGAGAGCCTGCGTCGCCATCGCCGAGCGGTTGCCGCCGCGGCAGTAGAGGACGACCGGCCGCTCCCGGTCGAGTTCGGCCGCCCGCTCAGCCAGCTCCGCCAGGGGAACGTGGGCTGCGCCGGCGATGTGCCCAGCCCCCCACTCGTGCTCCGCGCGGACGTCCACCAACTGCGCGCCTTCGGCGATCAGCGCCCGCGCCTCGTCGCGCGAGACTTCCCTGCCCTCGGCCACTAGTCCACCTCGGTGCCCTCGATCAGGAACGCAACCCGCACATGGGCCCTGTACTCGTCGAGGTCCTGGCCGCGGATCCCGGTGGAGACGATGTCCACCGCCCGGATGTTGCGCAGCGACCCCTGAGCCTGATTGAGCGCCTGTCGCGCCGCATCGTCGGTGGACGTCTTCGAGCTGCCGACCAGCTCGATGATCTTCACGACAGCCATCTCACTCCTCCTTTGTGATCCTGCACGGACCCCTTTGCCTTGACCCCCTCGACCAAGGCGGCCTGCTGCCACGCACTGTAAGGCTCGCCTGCGGGCGCTGCCGAGGACTCGGAAAGAAAGCGCTGCACAGCGGCGATCGCGGCGGCGGCCTCCTGCGGGCCTGCGCTGGAGGCGACCTCGATCACAGCGGAATGTTGCCGTGCTTGCGCTTCGGCTGGTCGACCCGCTTCGTCTGCAGCATCCGCAGCGCCTTGATCAACTTCGGACGGGTCTGTCGCGGCTCGATCACATCGTCGATGTAGCCGCGCTCGGCAGCCGAGTAAGGGTTGGCGAAGTGGGCCTTGTAGTCGTCGATCAGCTTCTGGCGCCGCTCGTCGGGCGTCGGCGAGGAGGCGATGTCTTTGCGGTAGATGATGTTGACGGCGCCCTCGGGCCCCATCACCGCCACCTCGGCGGTCGGCCAGGCGACGTTGTAGTCGGCCAGCATGTGCTTGGAGTTCATCACGTCGTAGGCGCCGCCGTAGGCCTTGCGGGTGACGACGGTGAGCTTCGGCACCGTGGCCTCGGTGAAGGCGTAGAGAAGCTTGGCGCCGTGGCGGATGATCCCGTTCCACTCCTGGTCGGTCCCCGGCAGAAAGCCGGGCACGTCGGTGAAGGTGACGATCGGGATGTTGTAGGCGTCGCAGGTGCGAACGAAGCGGGCCGCCTTCTCCGAGGACTCGATGTCCAGCACTCCCGCCAGATGGGCCGGTTGGTTGCCGACGATGCCGACCGGGTAACCGTCGAGCCGCGAGAAGCCGCAAACGATGTTCTTGGCGAAGTGCTCGTGGACCTCGAAGAAGTCCTCGTCGTCGACGACGCGGGCGATCACCTCGCGCATGTCGTAGGGCTTGGACGGGTCGTCGGGGACGAGCGTGTCGAGCTCCTCGTCCTCTCGCTCGGGGTCGTCGCTCGGCTCGAAGCGCGGCGGCGCCTCCAGGTTGTTGGAGGGAAGGAAGCTGAGCAGGTAGCGAGCGTCCTCGAGGCAGCTCTCCTCGTCCTCCGCGGCGAAATGGGCCACGCCCGACTTGCTGTTGTGGCTCATCGCACCGCCCAGCTCCTCGAACTCGACCTCCTCGCCGGTCACCGTCTTGATCACCTCGGGGCCGGTGATGAACATGTGCGAGGTCTCTTTGACCATGAAGATGAAGTCGGTCATCGCCGGCGAGTAGACGGCGCCACCGGCGCAGGGACCCATGATCA
>CAZHZI010000186.1:0-3483 GCA_964536955.1 uncultured Conexibacteraceae bacterium | reverse complement strand
GTCGCTCGACGGCCCTCCGGCGGTGGAGCTTGCGCGGCTCGGCGCCGAGCTTGACATGGGCGCGCCGACCGCCGACGCGATCGAAGAGTGGCGGCGCCGGATGCGCTCCTCACGGGTTGACGCCTTCGCTGCGGCACTGCTCAGCCAGCGGCTGGCCGGGGGCGACCTCGCCGGCTTGCTGCGCCGCTTCGCCGAGGGCGCCGCGGAGCGCGACCGGGTGGCGGAGGAGGCCAGGTCGGCGACCGCGCAGGCTCGCTTCACCGGCCTACTCGTTGTCGCGATGCCCACCGGCGGCGCTCTTTTCGCGGAGTTGATCCAGCCTGGCTTCCTCGCCAAGTTGCTCGGCGCACCGGCCTCCGCTGCGATGCTGATTCTCGCTGGGGCTCTTCAGTTCGCCGGGTTCGTCACGATCCGCCGTCTTTCGAGGATCGTCGAATGAGCCTGGCTGCGGTCCTTGCCGCCCTCGCGGTCGTCTCCGGCCTCGCCGGCGCCCATGAGCTGCTCGCCGGATGGCAAGGCAAGCGGAAGGTGCTCTCCTTTGGCACCCGTGGCCGCTCGGCTGCGGCGGCCCTCAAGCTGGGCCTTCCCGAGCGCCTTGCCCGGGCCAGGCTCGAAACGCGCTACCCGTTGCCGGTGGTTCTGATGGCAAAGCTCTCCGGCGCGGCGGCCGGAGGAATCGTGGCGATGGCTGCCGCGCCAGCCGCTCCGGGGCGCATCTCCCTGCTGGTCGCGATCGGGATGCCCGTGGCAGGCTTCATCGTCCCCGATGCGCTGCTGGAGCGAGAGGCCCGTCGCCGCCAGCGTCGCCTTGTCGGGGCCCTGCCCGACGCCCTGGATCTCCTTGCCGTCAGCACCACCTCCGGCCGCAGCGCCGCGGCCGGCTTTGAGGACCTCTCGAAGGCGGCCGACGGCCCCCTTGCCGACGAGCTGCGAATCACGGTCGCCGAGCTGTCCTGCGGCCAGCCCATCTCGGAGGCCCTCCAGTCTCTCCGTACACGGGTCCCCGGCAGCGAGCTGGCCACCCTGGTCGCATCCTTAGAGCGTTCGCGCCGTCTCGGCTCGCCCCTGGCCGACCAACTCCGTCGCCAGTCGACCGCCCTGCGCCGAGATCAGCGCCGTGTCGTCGAGGAGCGGGCGGCTCGAGCCGCTCCCAAGATCCAGCTGGTCGTAGCCTTGGTCTTGGTCCCCTCGGTCCTACTGATGATCGCGGCTGGGCTCATAGCCAATGCCGGAACTCTCTTTGGCGGCTTCTAGCTCCTCGAGCGCTTCCTCGCGCAGGCGGGTGGCGACCGCGGCCGAGGCGGTGCGAACCATGTCCAGGTCCTCGGCGCTCTTCTTGTGGTCGCTGACGTAGCAGCAGAGGGTGCCGTCGACCAGCTCGAAGGCGAACTTCTTCGGGGCAGAGTCGGTCAGCCAGACGATGAAGGTGGGGGAGAAGAGCTGGCGAAGCCAGCCGGCGTCCTGTCCCTTGCCGGCGAAGATCTCGTACTTGTCGTCGAGGGCCTCGCTCTCCAGCTTGACCCGCTGCTTGGAGCCCCGGAAGACGTCCTCGAACTTCTCAAGCGAGCGCAGACCGAACTTGCGCTGGCAGAACATCGCGGGACCGAAGAAGGCGGCGCCCGCCACTCCCGCGACGAGGACCTCGGCAGCAATGAGGACCCAGGTCAGAGACTTGCGCATCAGGCCCTTGAAGTGGAAGCCGCGCAGGTCGTCGGCGTCGTCGGGCGCGCTCACGCGGAGAACCTATCGGCCGGGTGCAAAGGGGCTTGCAATGCAACCTCGTGTTGCAAAGTGGGAGAAAGTGGGGTACTGTGGCGCTCGAGTTGAAGCCCAGGACCGGGGTGGTGAGGTTCCTCCCACCTCATCACCTCGGTCCTAACTCTTTCTCCGGCCCTCCCGAAAGGAAATCCAAGCGGTGGCATTTCGGGGCATCTACGAGCACAGTCTCGACTCCAAGGACCGCCTCACCGTTCCGTCTCGGTTCCGTGCGGCTCTCTCCGATGGAGTTGTTCTGTCCAAGGGCTTCGACCCCTGCGTCTGGCTGCACACGCCCGAGGGCTACGAGGACCTCTCGGCCCGCTTCCTCACTCCGCACAGCCCGTTCGGCAGCGAGGCGCGTCGCATGCGTCGCCGCTTCCATGGCGGGTCCTTCGACGAGAAACTCGATGCCTCAGGCCGCATCCGCGTTCCCAAGCCGCTGGCCGAGCACGCGGGCCTCGACGGCGCCTGCGTGGTAGTCGGCACCGGGGAGTATCTGGAAATCTGGAACGCCGAAGCCTGGGCGAAGCAGGAGGAGGCACTCGACGCCGAGGCGCCGGCCATCGCCGAAGGACTGGCGGGGGCGGCGGAGTGAGATGGCCGTCCGCGCCGAACGAATCGCGCCCTCGCCGAGCCCAGCCTTGACGACCGCCAACCTTGTCTACATGCCGACCGCGCACGAACCAGTCCTCGCCACCGAGCTGACCGCCCTGCTCGCCCCCGCGTCGGGGGAGACGGCCGTCGACTGCACCTTCGGCGGCGGTGGCCACGCACGGCTGATCGCCGACCGGATCGGCTCCACCGGAACGCTCGTCTGCATCGACCGCGACCCCGCCGCGGAGGCGCGCTTCGCCGGGCTCGCGGCCGATATCCCCTGCAAAGCTCGCTTTATCGGTGAAGACTTCGCGGCAGGGCTTCGGGTACTCGACGGCGAAGGCCTCCACCCAGACATGGTGTACATGGACCTCGGAATGTCCTCGATGCAGGTCGACGCCTGGGAGCGGGGCTTCTCTTATTCGTATGACGCGCCACTGGACATGCGAATGGATACGCGGGCGGAGTTCACCGCCGCCGACCTGGTCAACGAGTGGCCGGAGTCGAGGATCGCCCAGGTGCTGCGCCGTTTCGGCGAGGAGCGCTACGCGAGCGGGATCGCCCGGCAGATCGTCCGCCGCCGGCCGCTTTCGACGACCTCGGAGCTGGTTGCCGCGGTCAAGGCCGGGATGCCGGCGTCGGCCCGCTTCGGCGGCGGACATCCCGCCAAGCGCAGCTTCCAGGCGATCCGGATCGCCGTGAACGGCGAGCTCGACTCGCTCGACGATGCCCTGCCGACCGCCTGGGGAATGCTGCCCATCGGCGGCCGCCTCGCCGCGATCTCCTTCCACTCCCTGGAGGACCGCCGCGTCAAGCGGTTCCTGGCCGAGCGCGCTCGCGGCTGCATCTGCCCGCCTGAGCTTCCCGTCTGCGTCTGCGGCAGGGAGCCGGAAGCCGAGACGCTGAGCCGCCGCGCGATTTCCCCAGGCTCCGAAGAGGTCGCCACCAACCCGCGCTCGAAGTCCGCCCACCTGCGTGGCGCTGTAAAGATCGGCGAGAGCCCAGTGGTGGAGGGCTGATGGCCGTCGCCGCTCCCGCTCGCAAGGCCGCGCCCGCTCGCGCCCCCGCTCCGTCCCGCAAATCGCCCGCCCGCAAATCGCCAATGCGGCAGGCGCCCGCCCGCCCGGCCCG
>CAZHZI010000185.1:0-3483 GCA_964536955.1 uncultured Conexibacteraceae bacterium | reverse complement strand
CGGATGTTGATGATGGTCTGCGGCGTGATCGCGTCGGCGTCCTCGGTGGTGAGGCGCTCGCGGACCACTCGCTCCATCCGGTAGAGGCCAATTCGGAACGCCTCCTGGATCAGCTCGCCGACGGTGCGCAGCCGGCGGTTGCCGAAGTGCTCGTACTCATCGAGGTGCTCGTAGACGGGCTCGCGCGGATAGGTGATCGCCTCCGCGGCGTAGTCTTTGATCGGGTTCTCTTCGTCGATCTCCTCCGGGATGCCGAGCAGCTTGGGAAGGCTGACCAGCTCCTTGACGAGGGCGATGATGTCGTCGTGGGTCAGGACCCGCGTCTCGAGATCGATGTCGAGGTCCAACCGCGCGTTCAACTTGTAGCGGCCGACCCGCGTGAGGTCGTAGCGCTTGGGGTCGAAGAACAGCTGCTCGAGCAGGTTGCGGGCGGCGTCGACCGACGGCGGCTCGCCAGGACGCTGCTTCTTGAACAGCTCGATCAGGGCGCCCTCTTCGGTGCGGGTCGCCTCGGTGTCGGATTCGATCGTGTGGCGGATGTAGATCGAGTTGTCGAACATGTCGAGGAGCTTCTCGTCCTCGACGTAGCCCATCGCGCGCAGCAGCACCGTCACCGGAAGTTTGCGCTTGCGGTCGATGCGGACGTAGACCCGGCCTTTTTTGTCGATCTCCAGCTCCAGCCAGGAGCCGCGAGCGGGCATCAGGTTGGCGATGAAGACCTGTTTCTCGGGGTCCTTGGGCGCCATCACGTAGGCGCCGGGGGAACGGACGAGCTGGGTGACGACGACGCGCTCGGTCCCGTTGATGATGAACGTGCCCCGCTCGGTCATCCAGGGGAAGTCGCCGAGGAAGACGGACTGCTCGCGGATCTCGCCGGTCTCTTTGTTCTGGAAGGCGACGGTCGCGTTCAACGGCCGCGAATAGGTCATGTCCTTCTCGCGGCACTCTTCGATCGTGTTCTGCGGATCCTCGAACTTGAAGTCGCTGAAGACGATCGCCAAGTTCCCCGTGTAGTCCTCGATCGGGGAGATGTCGTTGATCGTTTCCCGAAGCATTCCCTTCTTCGGGTCAGTCAGCTCCTTGAAGGAGCGGCGCTGAATATCGATCAGGTGGGGAACTTCAAGGGGATTCTGTAGTCGGGAGAAATTCCTGCGGGTTACGGGGGCAGCGTTCGAACGTGCCAAAGTCGGCGACTCCTCAGGCGGTCAGAGGGACGAATATACGGCGCGGGTTGACGGCAGCCAGGGGCACAGGCGCGCGACCGCAAAAAATAACACACGCGGGACGCCCGGCCCACGGCCGGCTCTACAGCGCGGAAAACCTCCGCGCTTACTTCAGCTCGACGGTGGCGCCGGCCTCTTCGAGCTCCGCTTTGAGTTTGTCGGCTTCCTCGCGCTCGACGCCCTCCCTGATCGGCTTCGGCGCCTCGTCGACGAGGGCCTTCGCCTCTTTGAGGCCGAGCCCGGTGGCGGTACGGACGACCTTGATCACGGGAACCTTCTGGCCCCCGACCTCGGTGAGGACGACGTCGACGGTCGCACTCTCCTCCTCCTCTGCGGCGCCATCGCCCGCCGGGGCTCCCGCCGCCGGGGCCGCTGCGGCCACTGCGGTCGCCGAGACGCCAAACTCCTCCTCGAGAGCTTTGACCCGCTCGGAGAGCTCCAGCACCGAGATGCCTTTCAGCTCTTCGATCCAGTCCTCTGTCGAAATCTTCGTTGCCACTTCTTTATTCCTCCTCGTTTGCAGCTTCGCTTGAAGTCGTCTGGCCCACTAGGCCCTGTTCTTGAATTTGCTGCAGCTGGGTCGCAAGCCCGGAGATCATCGAGCCGAGGCCGCGGACCAGACCGGTCAGCGGGCTGGCGACGACGCCGGCGAACTGGCCGTTCAGCACCTCGCGTGAGGGCAGGCGGGCGATCGACTTGAACCTGTCCTCGTCGAGGCTGAGCCGGTCCATGAAGCCACCCTTGAAGGCGAGGATCTCGTGCTCTTTGTTGAAGGTCGAGATCGTCTTCGCCGCCATCGCTGTGTCGCCGCGAACGAAGGTCAGCGCCGTCGGGCCCTCGAGCAGCTCGGCGAGGCGATCCTCTCCGGCCTGGTCGGCCGCGCGCTTGGTGAGGCGGTTCTTGACGACGCGGAAGGTGGCGTCTGCGTCGCGCAGCTTGGAGCGCAGCTCGGCTGCCTGGGGAACGCTGATGCCCCGGTAGTCGACAGCGAAGATCGCTTCGGCGCCCTCTATCTGGGCGGCGATCTCCTCAATTGTCGCTTGCTTTTCTTCGCGGTTCATGGGCTACCTGCACCGGTCTTGCGGGCCGGGGCCCCGCCGGTGGTCTCGGGTGCGGCCGAGCAGTTTAGGCCGTAACGCCTTCTTCTGCCGTCTCGGCCTCGGCGACCTCGGATGCAGCCTCTGCGTCGGGCGCGGGCTCGGCGGCCGCGGCGCGGCCGGGGGTGTCGCGATCCCCGGCCTTCGAAGCGTCGACCCGGATGCCCGGGCCCATCGCCGTCGTCAGCGTGCAGGAGAGGACGTAGCGGCCCTTCGCCGCCGAGGGCTTGGCGCGAACGATCTCCTCGATCACGGTGGTGTAGTTGTCGAGCAGTTTCTGCTGGTCGAAGCTGGCCTTGCCGATCGCCATGTGGATGATCGCCTGGCGATCGGTGCGGTACTCGACCTTGCCGGCCTTCGACTCGGTCACCGCCTTCTCGACGTCGTCGGTGACGGTGCCTATCTTGGGATTCGGCATCTTGCCCTGGGGGCCGAGAACGCGGCCCAATTTGCCGACCGTCGGCATCATGTCCGGAGTCGCGATCGCCACGTCGAACTCAGTCCAGCCTTCATCGACTTTTTTGGCGAGGTCGTCGCTGCCGACGAAGTCGGCTCCGGCCGCCTCGGCGTCGCGAGCCTGCTGGCCCTGGGCAAAGACGGCGATCGTCACGTCCTTGCCGAGCCCGTGAGGCAGCGCCAGCGTGCCGCGGAGCTGCTCCTCGGCGTGGCGTACGTTGACGCCCAGCCGCACGTGCATCTCGACCGTCTCGTCGAAGCCGGCGCTGGCGGTCTCCCTGACGAGCGACACCGCCTCCGTCGGCGGGTAGGCGTGGCCGGCCTGGACCTTTTCGCTCTGCTGGCGGTAGCGTTTGCCGTGGGCCATCGAAGTCTCCCTACTTGACGTCGACGCCCATCGAGCGGGCAGTGCCGGCGATGATCTTCGAGGCGGCGTCGAGGTCGTTGGCGTTTAGGTCGGGCATCTTGCGCTCGGCGATCTGGCGGACCTGGGCCATGCTGATCGAGCCGACTTTGTTGAGGTGGGGCTCCCCGGAGCCCTTTGGGATCCCGATCGCCTCCTTGATGAGGACCGCGGCGGGCGGCGTCTTGGTGATGAAGGTGAACGAGCGGTCCTCGTAGACGGTGATCTCCACCGGGATGATCGTGCCGCCCTCCTGTTGGGTCTGCGCGTTGAACGCCTTGCAGAACTCCATGATGTTGACGCC
>CAZHZI010000184.1:0-3524 GCA_964536955.1 uncultured Conexibacteraceae bacterium | reverse complement strand
GCTGCTGGAGGAGAACCGCCGGATGATCATCGACCGCGTGCGCGGCGCCGGGGCCGACCTGGGCATCGCCTGGGACGGCGACGCCGATCGCTGCTTCTTCATCGATGGCGACGGCGAGTTCTGCGACGGGGACTTCGTCTGCGCGCTGTTGGCCCGCGCGGCGCTTGCCAAAGACCCCGGCGCGACGATCCTCTATGACCCGCGCTCCAGCCGGGCGGTGCCGGACCTGGTCGCCGCCGAGGGGGGGCGGTCCGCCCTCTCCCGCGTCGGCCACGCCTTCTTCAAGACGCGGATGCGCGAGGAGGGAGCCGTCTTCGGCGGCGAGGTGTCCGGCCACTACTACTTCCGCGACTTCTGGCACGCGGACTCGGGAACGATCCCGGCGCTGCTGATGCTGGAGTTGCTCTCGGTCGACGGGCGCAGCCTCGCCGAGTTGATGAGCGAGTTCCGCTCGAAGTACTTCATCTCCGGCGAGATCAACTCCGAGGTCGGCGACCCGGAAGCGAAAATGGCGGAGATCGCGGACCGCTACGCGGACGGGGAGATCACCCGCCTGGACGGGATCTCGGTCGACCATCCCGACTGGCACTTCAACGTCCGACCGTCAAACACCGAGCCGCTGCTGCGGCTGAACCTGGAATCGCTGGTCTCCCCCGAGCACATGGAGGAGAAACGAGACGAGGTCCTGGGGTTGATCAGGGCGTGACGCCCGAGGAAGCGCTTCGCGAGGCCGAAGCCGCAGGAATTCACTGCCTCCGCATCCCAACCCCGTTCGCCGTCGGGAGGGTCAACTGCTACCTGCTCGAGGACGAGCCGCTGACGCTGATCGATACCGGGCCCAACTCGGGCAAGGCGCTCGACGAGCTGCAGTCCCAGCTGGCCGAGCGCGGCCACTCGATCGACGACCTCGAGCTGGTCATCCTCACCCACCAGCACATCGACCACCTCGGGCTGGTCGAGATCGTCGTCGAGCACTCCGGGGCCGAGGTTGCGGCGCTCGGCGTCGCCGCCGAGCGGCTTGCCAATTTCGGTGAGGACGCCGAGCTGGAGGACCGCTTCGCCGTCGAGCTGATGCTGCGCAACGGGATCCCCGAGGAGGTGGCCTTCGCGTTGCAGAGCGTCTCACGCAGCTTCCGCGGCTGGGGCTCGCGAGCGCAGGTGACGCGGCCCCTGGGCGACGGTGAGGAGATGTCCTTCCGCGACCGCACCCTCCAGGTCCTCCACCGGCCGGGGCACAGCCCATCCGACACCGTCTTCTGGGACGAGGAGCGGCGCATCCTGATCGCCGCCGACCATCTGATCGCGCACATCTCCTCCAATCCGCTGATCAGCCGACCGCTGGACGGCTCCGACCGCCGCCCACAGGCGCTCGTCACCTACATGGAGTCGATGCGCAAGACCCGCGAGATGCCTGCCGAGATCGTCCTCTCCGGCCACGGCGAGCCGATCGTCGATCACGTCGCCCTGATCGACGATCGGCTCGCCAAGCACGAGCGCCGCAAGGAGAAGATCTACCGGCTGATCGCCGAGCGGCCTCGCAGCGGCTACGAGCTGGCGCAGGCGATCTGGGGCAACGTCGCGGTGACCCAGGCGTTCCTCACCCTCTCGGAGGTGATCGGCCACGTTGACCTACTGCTCAACGAGGGGCGCGTGCGCGAGGTCGATGACGCGAACGTGGTCCGCTATGAGGTTTAGACATCGCGGCAAGAAGCGGATGCTGATCATCGTCAACCCCTACGCGACGACGGTGTCGGATCGGCTGAAGAACCTCGTCGTCTACGCGCTCCAGGGACGCTACGAGGTGGAGGCCGTCTCCACCGTGGCGCAGAACCACGCCACCGAAATCGGCCGCGAGGCATGCGACGGGGGCTATGACGTGGTCGTCGCCTTTGGCGGCGACGGAACGTTGAATGAGGTCGTCAACGGGCTGGCCGGCACCGACGTGCCGGTCTCGGTGCTGCCCGGCGGCTCGACCAACGTCGTCTGTCGCACCCTGGGCATTCCCAACGACGTGGTCGACGCGACCGAGCACCTGCTCTCGCTGGCCGATGATTGGGCGCCGCGGAAAATCGACCTTGGCGCGATCGACGACCGCCACTTCGTCTTCTCCTGCGGGGTAGGGATCGACGCCACCGTGGTGAAGCGGGTCGACGCCCGGCCGAAGCTGAAGGCGAGAGCGGGCCCCTACTACTACAGCTGGGCGGGGCTCGCCGGCTTCTACCGTCACTACCTCTACAACCCCGCCCGCATTCGCGTGCAGGTGGGCGGGTGCGATCCGGTCGAGGGGATCACCGCGCTGGCCCAGAACTCCGACCCCTTCACCTACTTCGCCAGCCGTCCGATCAAGGTCTGCGAGGGGATCGCGATCGACGACGGCACCCTCTCGATGGCGGTGCTCAAGCGCGCCGCCCAACGCCACATGCCCTCCTTGATCGCGAGGCTGCTGAGCGGCGAGCGCCTCGCCACCATCGCCCACCGCCAGATCGAGCACTTCGACGATGTGCTCGAGGCCACCATCGCCTCGATCTCCAAGGACAGGAAGGGCGCGATCCGCCCCTTCCCGGTGCAGGTCGACGGCGACTACATCGGCGAGCGCGAGCGGGCCGCGATCCGTGCGGTGCCGCAGTCGCTCACGATCGTCGCCTGATCAAGCCGTTGGCGTGATGCGATAGGCGTCGAACACGGAATCGACGTTCCGCAGGCGGGAGATGCACTGTTTCAGCTGCTCGGTGTCCCCCACCTCGACCACGAAACGGTTCTTCACCATCGGGTGCTTGGTGCTGCAGGTCGCCTCGAGGATGTTGATCCCGACCTCCGAGAAGGTGCGGGAGAGGTCCTCCAGCAGGCGAGTGCGATCGTAGGCGTCGACCTGCAGCTCGACTCTGTAGGAGGCCTCGTTGTCGCCCGCCCAGGAAACCTCCACGAAGCGCTCCGGCGCCTTCATCAAGGCCTTGACGTTCTTGCAGTCCTCGCGGTGGATGGTGATGCCGCGGCCGAGTGAGACGTAGCCGGCGATCTTGTCGCCCGGCACCGGCCGGCAGCACTTGGCCAGCCGCACGGCGACGTTGTCGGCGCCCTTGACGCTGATCCCGTAGTTGGAGGCCTCTCGGGTGCGGCGGGAGCGATCGTCCTCGCGCCCGCCGCTCAAACCGGCGGGCGCCTCCTCGACGGCTTCGCCGGCCTTCAACCGCTGCATCAGCTTGTTGGCGACCGTCTTCGTCGGGACTTTGCCCTGGCCGAGGGCGATGTAGAAGTCGCTCGCCTTGCGGAAGCCCATCTCACGGATCACGTCCGCGAGCAACGGCGACATCACCAGCTTCTGCATCGGCAGGCCGCGCTTTCGCAGGGCCTCCTCCAAGCCCTCGCGACCATGGCGCTCGGCGTCCTCGCGCCCCTCCTCCTTGAAGAAGGCGCGAATCTTGTTGCGGGCGCGGCTGGTCCGCACCAGCTTCAACCAGTCTCGGGAGGGGCCGCGCTTCTGCTTCGCGGTGAGCACCTCGACGAGGTCGCCCGAGCGCAGCTGG
>CAZHZI010000183.1:0-3579 GCA_964536955.1 uncultured Conexibacteraceae bacterium | reverse complement strand
GCGTCCAGCGCGCCGAATGGCTCGTCGAGCAGCAGCACCTGTGGCTCGACCGCCAGCGCCCGGGCCAGCGCCATCCGCTGGCGCTGGCCGCCGGAGAGCTGGTCGGGGTAGCGCTCGGCGAGTCCGTCGAGCTGGACCAGGCGCAGCAGCTCGTGCACTCGGTCGCTGATCTGAGGCTTTGACCACTTGCGGATCCTCAGGCCGAAGCCGACGTTGCCGAACACGGTCATGTGCTTGAAGGCGGCGTAGTGCTGGAAGACGAAGCCGACCTCGCGTTTCTGCGCGGGTTTGCCCGTCGCGTCCTCGCCATTGATGACCACCTGGCCGGAGTCCAGCGACTCCAACCCCGCGATCGCCCTCAACAGGGTCGACTTGCCGCTGCCGCTCGGCCCCAGCAGGGCGGTGAGCGAGCCGTCGGGCACGTCTATCGATACATCGTTCAGAGCCTGAAAGTCACCGAAACGCTTGTGCGCTCCCTCGACTGCGATTCCCATCAGGAACCCTCCTTCGAATTGGACATTGAGATGGCGGCGTCACCCGCGATCGGGATCGGCCCGCCGGCCTGCGCCTTGGTCCTGCGGCCGCCGACGCTCATCAGCAACAGCGTGGTAAGGGCAAGCAGGGCAAGCACGATTGCGCCGGCGTAGGCGGCCTCCTCGTTGAACTGCTCGAACGCCTTGGCGACGAACAGCGGCAGCGTCTCGGTCTCGCCCGAGATCGAGCCGGAGACGATCGTCACCGCGCCGAACTCGCCAAGCACCCGCGCGGTCGTCAGCACGATCCCGTAGGCGACGCCCCAGCGGATCGCCGGCAGGGTGACCCGCCAGAAGGCCTGCCAGGCATTGGCGCCCAGGGTGGAGGCGGCCTGCTCCTGCTCTGTGCCGATCTCCTGCAGGACGGGCACGACCTCGCGGACGACGAACGGCAGCGAGACGAAGATGCTCGCCAGGATCATTCCGGGGGTCGAGAAGAGGACCTGGATGCCCCACTCGGCGAGCGTCGGCCCGAACCAGCCCTCATTGCCGTAGAGCAGAAAGAGCGCGAGCCCGATCACGACCGGGGAGATTGCGAAGGGCAAGTTGATGATCCCGTCGATCACGGCATTGCCCTTCCACCTGTAG
Organism: uncultured Conexibacteraceae bacterium; assembly: GCA_964536955.1. Classification (GTDB taxonomy): domain Bacteria; phylum Actinomycetota; class Thermoleophilia; order Solirubrobacterales; family 70-9; genus CAZHZI01. The sequence continues at coordinate 2,458 of CAZHZI010000183.1, read as the reverse complement.
CGAACCAGCAACAGCGCGCAGCCCACCCCGAAGATCGTGTTGAGGGGAACCGCCACGGCGACCATCAGCAGGGTCAGCCAGATCGCGTGGAGCGCGTCGGGAGAGGTCATCGCGTCGAGCGGCGGCCCGAGGCCGTGCTCGAACGTCTTGTAGAAGATCATCCCCACGGGGGCGAGCAGCAGCAATCCCAGGTAGCCCAGGGCGAGCGTTCGCAGACTCCATTTGGCGGGCGCGCCGGCGGTCATGCGTCGTTCCCGTTTTCACCGCGCCGGCCGCCCCAGCGGGCGAAGAAGCTGACCGCGACCAGCAGCAGCAGGGAGATCACCAGCAGCACGACCGAGACGGCGGCGGCGCCGGAGACGTTGCCGGACTCGATCTGGCTGCGGATGAAGACCGACGAGACCTCGGTCTCGAAGGGAATGTTTCCCGAGATCAGGATCAGCGAGCCGAACTCACCGAGGGCTCGGGCGAAGGCCAGCATCACTCCGGCGAGGATGCCGGGCAGGAGGTTGGGGAAGATGATCCGTCGGAAGACGGTGAAGCCCCCGGCGCCGAGCGAGGTTGCCGCTTCCTCCATGTCGCGGTCCATCTCCATCAGCAACGGCTGCACGGCGCGGACGACGAAGGGCAGGGTCACGAAGCAAAGCGCGACCACGATCGCGACCCGGGTGAAGGCGACGTTCAGGCCGATCGGGCTCTCGGACCCGTACAGCGTCAGCAGGGTCAGCCCGGCGACGATCGTCGGCAGCGCGAAGGGGAGGTCGATGAGCGCGTTGACAGCGCTCTTGCCGGGGAACTCGTCGCGGACGAGGACCCAGGCGATGACCGTGCCGAAGACGGCGTTGACCGCGACGACGATCAGCGAGCAGATCACGGTCAGCTTCAGCGCCGAGAGCGATTGGCTGCCGGTGACCGAGCTCCAGAACGCGCCGAGGCCGCCGGTGGTCGACTCGGCGACCACCGCGGCCAGCGGCAGCATCACCATCAGGGACAGGTAGAGCGTGATCAGGCCTCTGCCGAGGCCAACGCCCACCCCGGGCAGACGGATGCCCGCCCGGGGTGCGGCGACGGTTGCCGGGTGACCTTCCATGCTCAGCCGCTCGTCGAGACTCCGAGTTCCTTCTCGATCTCGGCAACCGACCCGGTCGCGTCGTCGAAGAACTCATCGTTGACCTTGTCCCAACCGCCGAACTGGTCGATCGTGAACAGGTCAGGGGGGGTGGGGAACTGCTTTTCGTCCACCAGCTGCGGATTGGCCGGCCGGTAGCCGTTGTCGGCCCACAGCTGCTGGCCCTCGTCCGACCAGATGAAGTCGACAAAGCCCTGCGCGGCCGCGGGAGCGTCCTTGGCAACCGCGATCGGGGTTTCGATCAGGATCGTGCTGGGCGGAATCACGTAGTCGACGTCCTCGCCTTCCTCCTGAGCCTTGATCGCCTCGTTCTCATAGCCGAGCAGCACGTCGCCCTCTCCCTGCGTGAACGCAGCGAGGGCATCGCGGGCGCTGCCCGGCTGGACGATCGTCTTCTCGAGAACGGTCTTGACCGCGTCGAGGGCCTGCTGGGGGCTTTTGCCCTGGTTCAGCTGCGAGCCGTAGATCGCCATGATGTTCCAGCGCGCGGCGCCGGAGCTGAACGGGTTGGGGGTGACGACCTCGACATCTTTCGTGAGCAGGTCGTCGAGGGTCTTCAGGCCTTCGGGGTTGCCTTTGCGAACCGTCATCACGACGACCGAGTGCTGGGCGATGCCGTCAAACTTCTGCTTGTCCCAATTGGCTGTCACCTGCCCCGACTCGACAAGGCGACTCATGTCACCGCCCTGGGCGAAATGGACGACCGACGCAGGCTGGCCGGCCTCGACCGCGCGGCTCTGGTCGCCGGAGGCGCCGAACGAGTTACTGAAGCTGACCTCTTTGCCGTCGGGAGTGGCCTGATAGCCAGGTTCGAGAGCCTCTTCGTAGACGGCTTCCGGGGTGGAGTAGCCGACTATGTCCAGCTTGGCGCTTTCGCCACCGCCCGAGCCGCCGTCGTCGCTGCCGCATCCCGCCGCGACGACTGCGATGGCAAGTGCAAAAAGTGCGGTTAGGAGGCCGATGTGCCGACGCCCGCGGGCGCCCTTGCGAGCGTTGTTCACTGGATGCTTCCCCTCTTTCTTGATGAAGTTAGTCCTAAAAGTGTCGGGCACCCTAGCACATTGTCGATAGACAAAGTCGGAAAGGAGGTCCTCGGCCCCGAATAGACTCGACGCGGTCGGTTGGCGAGGGAGAGGAGAGGGATGAGCGTCGATGCTGTGCGAACGCCGGATGAGGCCCTGCAGGGCTTGCCGGACTTCCCGTTCGAGTCCCGGTACCGCGAAATCGACGGGCTGCGGCTCGCCTACCTGGACGAAGGAGATGGCAAGCCGGTGGTCTTCTTCCACGGCGAGCCGACCTGGTCGTTCCTCTGGCGCAAGGTGATCCCGC
>CAZHZI010000182.1:0-3620 GCA_964536955.1 uncultured Conexibacteraceae bacterium | reverse complement strand
TGGTCGAGCGGTACATCCACCCGGTCGAGCTCCATCGGCCGCTCCCGGAGGCGCTCCGAGCCGTCGCCGCGGGCTGACCGGCGGGCTGATCGGCGCTCGCGACAGGCGATTGACGCGGCCTCCGGGAGGCGTATCCTCGCCACGGCCCGCGCAGAGGGAGCGCCGGCCGGTCGCGCGTCCCAGCGTTCTCCCCAGAGGTCAGGCTCGCACTGAACGGGTGCGGTGGTAGGAGGAGGACCGTCGTGGCTGGATCGAACCAGGCCCAGGATCAGGTCGCGCGCGACGACGCGCACCTTCGGTCACTCGGGATCAAGCCGGAGCTGAGACGAACGCTCGGCTTCCTGTCCAACTTCGCGATCGCGTTCAGCTTCATCAGCGTCTCGACCGGATCGTTCGGAAACTTCGGCGTCGGCATCGGCCTCGGCGGCCCCGCGTTCTTCTGGGCCTGGCCAATCGTCATCGGCGGCCAGTTACTCGTTGCGCTCGTCTTCGCTGAACTGGCGAGCCACTTCCCGGTCGCGGGCTCGATCTACCAATGGTCGAAGCGGCTTTCCAACCGGACGCTAGGCTGGTTCACCGGCTGGTTCTACTTCTGGGCCCAGGTCGTCACGGTGACGGCCGTCGCGGTCATCGTCGCATTTGTCATCGATGGCATCCATGCGTCGTCGTTCGGAACCGGTGACGTGGCCTTCCTCGACTCGCCCGATCCGTTCGGGATCACGACCATGTTCACCTTCATCTCGCTGGCGACGCTGGTAATCACGACGCTGATCAACGCCTATGGTGTTCGACTGTTGTCGATCCTGAACAATATCGGGGTCGCGACAGAGATTCTCGGCATGGTGGTGTTCGCGCTGATCCTGCTGATCTTCGCCCACGTCCAGCCCGTCTCCGTGCTGACTGATACCGGAGGTGCCGAAGCGGCGACTGGAGGTCAATACCTGCCCGCCTTCGCGCTCGGGATGTTCATGGCTCTGTTCGTCGTCTACGGATTCGATACGGCCGGCACATTCGGCGAGGAAACCGTCGACGCTGGCCGTCAGGCCCCGCGCGGGGTGCTGGCGTCGATCCTGATCTCCGGTGCTGTCGGACTGATCTTTCTGATCGCGGTCATCCTCGCGATCCCGAGCATCCCGGACGCGATGGCGGAGGGACAGGCCGGCGGCTTCCCGATCGCAACGATAATCAGCAATGCCCTGACCACTCAGATCGTCGGCGGTCTGACCCTGGGCGATGTCTACTTGTTCGTCATCCTCGCATCCGTCTTCGTCTGCACCCTGGCGATCCAGGGTTCAGCAACCAGGCTGATGTTCTCGATGGGTCGCGATCATCACCTGCCGCTCGGAAGGCTGTGGGGCCACGTGAACTCGACGTTTCGGACGCCAGCCAATGCGGCTATTGCAGTCGGCGTTCTCGCCGCGATCCCGATCCTCGTGATCGGCCCTCTCGGCGGCTTCTTCCTGTCGATCGCCGCGACCGGGCTCATCTACCTTAGCTATTTCCTCTGCAACCTCGGTGTCCTCAACGCCCGTCGCCAGGGTTGGCCGCACCGACCCGCATGGTTCAACCTCGGTCGCTGGGGCATGCTCGTGAACATCCTGGCCCTGGGGTGGGGCGGGTTGATGATCATCAACATCGGGCTCTGGACGGATACGGGTCTGTTCGGGAACTTCGGTGGTGACGGACGCGGCTTCACCAACCCGTTCCTCACCGTGTTCCTCAAGCCAATCGGCGCGGAGAACGCTCCCGAGTGGGTACCGGCCTGGCCGACGTTCGAGACGCTCGTCGGCGTCATCCTGGTCACCGGGCTCGTTTACTACCTGCTCGCGGTGCGTGGAACGGTGCACGACGTGGAGGCCGCCGACACGGCGACTGGTGAGGCGGTGATCGGCTAGCGATCCGGATCCAGGCTACCGAGGGCGGCGGCCCGCTACCCTGGCCCAGACGAATGGCGGACGGCGAGGTCCTTCGCGGCGAACTGCGCGACCAGCTGGTCGCCGCGATGCAGCGCGTCCCGGAGCTCGCGGACCGCGAGCTCACGCTGACCGCCCTGTCCGGCGGGATCACCAACCGCAACTACCTCGTCACGGTCGACGGCAGCGCTGACCGGTTCGTCATCCGCCTCGCGGGGAACGACACCCACCTCCTCGGCATCTCGCGCGACGTCGAGCACGCCGCGACGGCGGCCGCGGCGGGCGTCGGCGTCGGGCCGCAGGTCGTCGTGTTCATCAGGCCGGAGGGCTGGCTCGTCACCCGGTTCATCGAGGGCGCGCCACTCGGCGCGGCGGAGGCGCACCGGCCGGAGACCCTCGCCCGGGTGGCCGACGCTCTGCGCCGCTTCCACGACGGGCCGGCGATCCCGGGCCTCTTCATGCCGTTCCGGATCGTCGAGCTCTACCGGGCCCTGGCTGCCGATCGCGGCGTCCGCATCCCGCCCGAGTACGAGCTCGCCCACGCGACCGCCCGGCGGATCGAGCTTGCGCTGTTGTCGGCGCCGGTCGAGCTCCGACCATGCCACAACGACCTGCTCAACGCGAACTTCATCGACGATGGCCGGCGGATCCGGATCGTTGACTGGGAATACGCCGGGATGGGCGACCCGTTCTTCGACCTCGCCAACTTCAGCGTCAATCACGACCTCGCCGCCTGGGAGGACGAGGTCCTGCTCGACGCATACGACGGCGCCTCGGCACGGCCCGATCGGGTCGCCCGGCTGGCGCGCCTCTCGCTGATGCGGATCGTGTCCGACTTCCGCGAGGCAATGTGGGGCGTGCTGCAGCAGGGGATCAGCACGCTTGACGTGGACTTCGTGGCCTACGCCGGCGAGCATTTCGACCGGCTCCTGGCGAACGCCTCGACGCCGGCGTTCGAGCGGGCGCTGCGCGAGACCGGTTCCGACTGAGGCGATCCCGCGTCGCGGGTACGCTTTCCGGCATGGAACGAGGCGTTCTCCGTTCCGCAGCCGTGCTCGCGCTCGTCGCGCTCCTCCTCACCCTTGCGGTTGTCGTCCTCGGCAACTGGCGGACGAGTGGGGGACCCCTGCCCGTTGGGAGCCCCGTGATTCCGCCGGGGCCTTCCGGCGACGTGACCGTCCTCGTGGGCGCCGGCGACGTTGCCGAGTGCGGGGATGACGACGACGAGGCCACCGCCGACCTCGTCGCCGCGATCCCGGGGACCGTCTTCCTCGCCGGGGACAACGCGTATTCCAGGGGCTCGCTCAACGAATATCGGGAGTGCTACCAACCGAGTTGGGGCCGCTTCCTCGACCGGACCAACCCGGTGCCGGGCAACCACGAATACGAGACGGCTGGGGCGGCCGGCTACCTGGAGTATTTCGGCGCGCGCGCGACACCCGCTGGCACGACCTGGTACTCGTGGGACGCGGGCGACTGGCACGTGATCATGCTCGACTCCGACTGCGCCGCCCTCGGCGGCTGCGAGGCTGGGTCGCCCCAGGGGCTATGGCTGACCTCTGACCTTGCTGCCTCGGACGCGCGCTGCACGCTCGCGATCTGGCATCACCCCCGGTTCTCGTCCGGGGACCACGGCAACCACGACTACATGGAGCCGTTCTGGCAGATCCTCTATGACGCCGGCGCCGACCTCGTGATCAGCGGTCA